>NZ_AP024897.1:316763-633526 GCF_024529975.1 Vibrio quintilis
CGGCTGCCTGTCCGGGTATTTTCCGGCACGGTGGATAAGCTCTATCAGGCCGGGTTGATTACCTTCGCCCCGGTGAACTTCTTCGGTTTGCGCTGGGATGAATTTTCCCTCACAGCAAGAGGGAGAAATGCCCTATGAATCCGGTTAGTCTTTCACAGGTCGATTGGGATGATAAAGCCTTTGTTCAGCAAAGGCTTTGTTGCTTTCCGCCGGAAATTCAGCGTTTATTATTGCGTGAGTATTTTGCTCAACCGACCAAATTTGAACGCAATACCTTTTTACGTCTCACCACTGAACAGTTAGCCGATAAGCTGTCTGTTTCCTTTAAGCAGCTTGAGCTGAATCTCAGTGAAGATGATTTACGCGCTAAAGCCAAACATCTGGCTAAGTCAGTGTTTGCCCTGCGTCGGCAATTTCTTGATGATGAATTTTCCCTTGAACCGGTGCGTGGTTTTATCCGTCAGCAGGGCGTGATGCCGGCTGATGGGTATTCTCTGGCCGGGGAAATGGGCCGCTATTGCGATCATAAATGGTGGTTGCGCAAACTGAGAAAATCCCAACGACGCAATATTGAAACCGTGCTGCACCATCTGAATCAGGTCAACAAACGCACCAGCCTGTATTGTTCGAAACTCACCTTACAGGCCAGGATTCGCCAGAAAGCCTATCAGCATGAATACCTGTCTAATACCTTCGCTGTCAATCATCTGGGACAGCGTTTTTCATTGCTGGAACTGTCACAAAAAGGTGTGGCTGACCCGAAAATCAGAAAAGGTGAATTGATGCTGAGGGCAAGAGGTTTTGAAGAGTTAGCGCAGGATTCCGGCCATGAAGCCACCTTTCTCACCATCACCTGTCCGTCAAAGTATCACCGCAGTTATTCCAAATCCGGGGATATCAATCCGAAATGGCAGGGCTTCACCCCGTTAGACGGGCAAGCTTATCTCAATAACCTGTGGCAGTTAATCCGGGCGAAACTCAGCCGCCTGAATATCCGCTTCTATGGTTTCCGGGTGGCGGAGCCACAACATGACGGTACACCGCACTGGCATTTATTGCTGTTTGTTGAAAAGCATCTTTATCAGCCAATGGTTGAGGTGATGCGTGATTACGCCATGCGGGAAGACAGCGACGAATCCGGCGCGGATAAACACCGCTTTACTGAAGTGAAAATCGATCCGGCTAAAGGTTCAGCGACGGGGTATATTGCGAAATACATTTCCAAGAATATCGATGGCAGGGATTTAGATGCCGGGGTTTATGGCGAAGACCCACAGGAAGCCGCCGCCAGAGTTGATGCATGGGCGGCCTGTTGGGGCATTCGTCAGTTTCAACAACTGGGCGGTTGCTCTGTGACTGTATGGCGTGAACTGCGACGCTTAAAAGACATCACCGGGCTGTCAGACAAGCCCAAAGCGATTATTGAAGCCGCCGACAAAGGCGACTGGAAAACCTTTACCGTGCAGATGGGCGGCGTGTTCTGTGAGCGCAAAGCGCAGGTGTTTAAGCCTTATTATGAGCTATCCATTGATAAAGACACCGGAGCTGTGAAAACCAGTCCTTATTGTGAGAATGAATTCACCAGAGCGTTAAAAGGCGTGATTACCGCAGGGCGGGAGTTAATTACCCGGTTTTTTGAATGGCGGCTTGAGGCACAGCAAGCGGCATCTTTTCACTTGGAGTTCTGTGAATAAGTGTATTTTTGAATATTCGTAGAATAATGATGGTAAGAATAGCAATTAATATTCAGCCAATAACAATGTATTTTCTACCGGGTATCACTCGAATTTATTCGTGTTGATTAGATGTTTTCTGCAATGAATGTATTTTCGATGTCGGTTAAATCATCCCGCCTCGTTAAAAGCGGGATTGCTGTACCAGTTATAACAAACCTAAATTCGCACCTGTGACTCCAATAAAATATAAGCCAGCAGGAAGACCGCCTAATATGAGATGTGTAACAAGCCACCACCAATATTTTTTCCGGTAGGTAAAAATACAGCCAATAATGGTTACAAGTGCATTTACAAGCAAAAGTAACAGTATGAATAACAACCCTAACTCGCCGTTACTATCAGCAAACAGGAAAGGAATCACAGGAATACCTGCGAACCATAGCCATGTAAGACTTAGCCATGATACTGAGATTATTAGTAATATAATTTGAATGTTCTTTTTCACATCCCACCTATGGTTAAATTGTAAATTGAATAGTTGTTATAAATGGTTGATAGTCATAAGGTTTGTAGTGTTGCAATAGATACCAGGATCTAAAACCTTCAAGCATTTCAAATTTTTTCGGAACACTGTGAATAAGGTTACTATCTTCATCAACCAAGTCAGGATGGTTAATATCTTCGGTATCCAGACCAAAATGATCCTGAATCTTATACTGGAGTTCTCCTCTTATTTCTTTCCCTTTGTATTCCAGCTTTGTTGCATAAACCTGCATTGACCAAATTCCATGAACTGTTAATACAGTACCATTTAATAAGTCTTTCGGATTCTTGTCATTAAAATGAGGTAGACTTACTCCTTTGCTTGATTGCATATACTGACTTGAAATCTGAACAATATCACTGTCCAATGTGCCGTTTTTTACATGCTCACCAAGACAGTTCATTAATGCCTGATGGAAATCTGTTGTCGTTTCATGGTTTTTAAGTGCATTATCGAGCGAGGCATTGGAATATTCTCCACCTTCATTCTGTTCAAATTTGTCGACCATTTCAGAAAAAATACCAGATGTTTGGCTACCAATGCGCTGATCGATATTCATCCATTGCGGTGAAAACATGTTAGCCAGCGATCTCATTCGTTTAAAATGTTCTGCTGCCGGTAATGAGAACTGATCTTCACCGTACATTGTGTATCCCTCTCTATGAGAGGTGTACTGAGACTGTTTAAACGGTTTCATGAATCCGTAACCTTCAATGGTTTCTTTGGATTCATCACCATGAACCATGTCTGGTGCATTGAAGTCATCCATCTGGTTTTGAGTCTCATAAATAAGAATCGGATAACTGCCGGATACAGGTTTCCAG
The DNA here is from genome assembly GCF_024529975.1 of Vibrio quintilis. Lineage (GTDB taxonomy): Bacteria > Pseudomonadota > Gammaproteobacteria > Enterobacterales > Vibrionaceae > Vibrio > Vibrio quintilis. Next base: position 319,808 of record NZ_AP024897.1, read on the forward strand.
TCTTCTTCTTCCTTCGCATCAGATTGTTTACGCTGCTGCTCACTTTGTTTTTCTTTTTCGGCCTGTTGTTCGGCGGATTTTTCAGCCTGCATATTTTCCTTAATCTGTTTTGCATACCGTTCCGCAGTGGTTAATGGTGGCGTTATTGCTGCAATGCTGTTCGCGTCCTCCCAGCCATCATAAGCCAGCGTACCACATGGAAAATGTTCCCACTGGACACCTTTATAGCGGAATCCGATAACTTCGTGCATTTCCTCACCAGAGCTGTGGATCACATGAGGTGTTAGATCACTCACACTGGAAACAACCGCTTTCTGAAAGGCGACCGAATAGAACTTTTGATAATGGCCTTGCTCGTTTGTCCGGTAAAAGTCGATTGTTCCTTCTAAGTGCTCTTGTTTTGCAAAAGCGGTTGCTAACAACGGTGATGCTTTATCTTTTGGTTTCGTAATTTGAATCCCATCATGATTGATACCGTGTTGATGTGGCAGTTTTGACAGTGAATACTGACAAGCCAGCACCGTGATTTGATCGGTATGGGTTTCCTGATAGCGGTTTCCCATCGAATCTTTGGTATTGCAGCCACTGGAAATTAAACCCTGTTTTTCTCCTTTGAGTGTCAGGTAGGCCAGATGAGCCATTGGTAATTACCTCTGTTTATCATTTATACACAATAATTTAGTGCATGATAATGCATAAATTAGCTGGGCAAAAACTTGCCCGACGCCAGAGGCATGATTTCCTGAGATTGACACTATCCAACCCTGTGATTATCCTACCAGCTCACTGGCAAAATCCGGTGACGAGTTTGGAACCTCGCTAATAAAACGTACGATATATCGGCATCATGCCGGTATACGATCTTTTCACACCTGTTTTTCATGGTTTTGGTTATTTATTGAACAAAATCGTTTAGAATTATGGTGGGCTGAGAGAGGCTGACTTCGGTCAGGCCGTGTCCGTACGTGCGGTTGTTCCAACCTCGATCAGTCCACCACCTCTCTGTTTGGAACCATTGCGGTGGTGATTATTCTCACTTTAAATCATCGTACGGAGGCACTTATGCCTGCAACAATCGCTTACGACCCAAACCTTTCACAGAAAGCCCGTGAATATCTGATTCAGCTTGAGGATTATCTGATGCAGATGAACCCATGCAATCATGATGTTCGTGACGTGTTACTTTACCTGAATAAGCTGATCACAATTCATGCTTCAATTGGGAGTGTGACCACTTCTGAGAAGGTCAGTATCAAACAATAAGGTATTGTTAGAAACTAAGTTAAGTCAGAGCCACTTAGTTTCGTGGCTCTTTTTGTCGACGGACCATATCTGCAATTCCGATTTCTAATCATTCACAATCCAAGCCATTCAGATATGGAATCTGATATATAATCAAATGGTATCGGAACCCCAAAACCAAGCCATATCAAATACCATTCATATAACCCCCGGTTTCAAATTATTTACAATCCAAGCCGTTCAGATATGGAATCCGGATATGTAATCAAACCATATCGGAACCCTCAGACTAAACCATATCAAATGCTATCCGGATACCTCCGGATTTCTAATCATTCACAATCCAAGCGGTTCAGATTCGGCATCCGGATATGCAATCAAATAGTATCCGGGAGCCTGTACAGCAAAAAGATAGAAAAGTGGCGTTGGTGCTGAACTGACCATAAAGCGGTATTTTGAGTATATTACAGAGCGGGATCAATGAAGTCTTGCTATCTCAACAGGTTATATCGTGTGTTTACGGATTTGCCCGTGTGTATCACGGTGTGTATCACAACAAAAAAAGCACCAATAAATTTCTTTATTAGTGCTTTAAAATCATATATTTATGAAAAATGGCTTAGTTCATGCCGTATTTTTTCAGTTTCTTACGCAATGTACCGCGGTTGATGCCCATCATGTTTGCTGCACGCGTTTGGTTACCACGGGTATATTGCATGATAGTGTCCAGTAAAGGCTGCTCTACTTCAGCAAGAACTAATTCGTATAGTTCTGTTACTTCCTGACCATTTAACTGGGCAAGATAGTTTTTAAGTGATGCTTTAACGGAGTCACGTAAAGGTTTTTGCGTGATTTGGTCTTGTGAAGTTACAGTTGTTACAGTTAAAGCTTCTGAAGTTAGATTTTGTTCGAACATATTCGGTCTAGCTCTTCTCATTAATTTGATGATGCAACGTTATCAAAATAGCCTTCAAGTGCTTCCAGTTGCAGCGGTGCTGCTTCTATGGCATTGAAGGTCCGACGAAAACCGCTGGCCTCGTGTGTTTTCAGGTACCACCCGACGTGTTTACGTGCGATGCGGGGCCCCAGGTACTCTCCGTAAAACTGATGAAGAGACGCCACGTGACCAAGTAAAATGCTTTTGACTTCCTCAGGAGGAAGTGGCGGCATTACAGCTCCGGTTTCCAAAAAATGCTGGATTTCCTGAAAAATCCACGGACGACCCTGAGCGGGACGTCCAATCATTAAAGCGTCTGCACCGGTGTAATCCAGTACATGTTTTGCCTTCTCCGGGGTATCGATATCACCATTCGCAATGACAGGAATCGAGATGGCCTCTTTTACCGCTTTAATGCTGTCGTATTCGGCCTCGCCTTTGTACATACAGACTTTCGTTCTGCCATGCAGAGCCAGTGCCTGTATGCCGCAGTCTTCGGCTAATTTTGCTATCTGGACACAATTTCTGTTGTCTGTGTCCCAACCAGTTCTGGTTTTTAAAGTCACGGGCACCTGGACTGCCTGAACGACCGACGTTAAGATTTTTTCGATCAGTTTCGGGTAGCGCAGTAATGCCGAACCCGCTAACTTTTTGTTTACTTTCTTAGCCGGACAACCCATGTTGATATCGATGATTTGCGCACCGTTTTCAACACTGAATTGCGCAGCTTCTGCCATTAACTGCGGATCTGAACCAGCGATCTGTACTGAACGGAGCCCGGATTCTCCTTCATGAACCATACGCTGTTTCGACTTCGACGTTTTCCACAGAGCAGGGTTTGATGACATCATTTCACTGATAGCCATCCCTGCGCCATAACGAAGACATAACTCTCTGAAAGGTCTGTCGGTGACACCAGCCATCGGCGCAACAATCAGATTGTTTTTTAGGTGATAGTTTCCAATCTTCAAAACGTCGTTACAGTTATCTTGCAGTAAGGGCGCGCATTTTACGCATTTTTTCGCGGCGTGAAAAGACTAATATTTGAGCATTTCCAAATTGATTTGTAAAAGTGTTTGTTTTTTCAGCCAATTAAGCGATTTACTACGTAAGATATTATTTTTTCCGGCCAGATATTCTGCACCATTCACACTGTTCAGCGATAGGATCCAGGTCAAATGTGTTGCAATAATAACCAGCAACATCTTCAGCCTGTGTATCCAGCACCCCGGACATCGCCAACAGGCCTTGTGGTTTGACCAGGCTCTGAATCACCGGTGACAGCTCGCGCAGCGGGCCGGCAAGGATATTTGCTACCACAACATCGGCCTGCAGATTATCCGGCTGGTTCTGTGGCAGAAAGACTTCAAGCAGCTCTTCAACACCATTGCGTTTGGCATTTTCCCGCGATGCCTGTAGCGCCTGCGGGTCGATATCAATCCCGATGACCTTGCTTGCGCCCAGCTTGATCGCCGCAATCGCCAGAATCCCGGAACCACAACCGAAATCGACGACTGTTTTACCCGACAGGTCAAGCCCTTCAAGCCATTCAAGACAAAGAGCTGTCGTTGGGTGAGTGCCGGTCCCAAAGGCCAGGCCCGGGTCGAGCATCACATTGACTGCATCCGGATCCGGGATTTCACGCCAGCTCGGGCAAATCCATAAACGCTGGCCAAACTGCATCGGGTGGAAGTTATCCATCCACTCTCTTTCCCAGTCTTTATCTTCCAGCTGTTCTATTTTGTAAGCGAACTGCTCATCCAGCATACCGCTGGTTTTAATTTGTGCCAGCACCTGTGCGGTATCCGTTTCTGCGTCATACAGCGCAAGAATATCAGTATCTCCCCAAAGGCGGGTTTCTCCCGGCAGCGGTTCAAATACCGGTGTATCCTGTGCATCCAGAAAGGTGACAGACAAAGCGCCGGTTTCTTCCATCAGCATGTCGCCGATTTGTTCCGCATTTTGGTTGGTTGCATTGAGTTTGATTTGAATCCATGGCATGACGCATTACTCTTTTTTAGGTAAATAAGTGTTTAGGTAAATCAGTGTTTGGGTGTAACAGTGCAGTAAAACCTGTTGTTGAGATAAAACGGTTGCTGAGGTGAATCACTCTCATGGCTGTGAAGTTTAACAGATCATGGGCTGAACTGTAATCAGCCATCGGTTTTGATGACTGATGACAGCAGTAGTTATGAATTGGCATGAACCGGACGTCTGGCTGCGGGAACCAGCAGACTGCCGGTAATAAACGCGATCAGTCCGATGATGAGTGTCGGCACAATTGCATGGACACCATGCAGGTCAGGTTTGATCAGGCTGAGCGTGATATAGGTGCTTAAGCCGCAGACCATGGAAGCCAGAGCGCCAAATGCAGAGGCTTTCTTCCAGTATAAGCCTAAAACCAGCGGCCAGAGAAAAACAGCCTGTAGCCCGCCCAAAGCCAGTAAATTCAGCCAGATAATCATATCCGGCGGGTTGGTCGCCGCAATAAACACCAGCAAACTGAAAATTGCCGTGATCCACAGTGATAAGCGGTTTAATTTACTCTCTGTTTCCGCTGCTTTCTGCGTGATGATCTGCGGGTTAATATAGTTGATATACAAATCTTTCAGCAGTGTTGCCGAAGACTGAATCAGCTGTGAGTCGATGGTGGACATAATTGCCGCCATTGGCCCGGCAAGGAAAATACCGGCAAAAAATGGTGGCAATACGGTCATCATCAGTGTCGGCATAATTTGATCCGGGCTGGAAAGGTCCGGCACGATGGCCCGTCCCAGCGCACCAGCCAAATGCGTGCCGAACATCAGCAGCGCAACCATGGCGGTACTGATGACAATGCCCTGATGCAGTGAGCGGCTGTCTTTGTATGCCATACAACGGATCGCGGTGTGAGGCAGCCCGATCATGCCAAAGCAGACCAGAACCCAGAAGCTCAGCATAAACGGCTGGCTGAGAAAATGATTTGGCCCGTATGGCGTAATAAGTGCCGGGTCTATTTCATGCAGTCTGGTGACTAATTCACCCAGACTACCACCCGCATGAATGACACCAGCCAGCAGCGCGACTGTGCCAATCAGCATCATCATACCCTGCACGGTATCCGTCAGAACAACGGCTCTGAATCCGCCAATCGTGGTATAAACCCCGACGGTAAAGGCGAACAAAAACAGCCCGTGCTGATACGGAAGCCCGGTGACGGTTTGCAACAGACGGGCACCACCGACAAACTGAACAACCATAGTGCCGAAGAACGCCAGCAACAGGGCGACAGAGGCAAGAATGACAACCGCTTTGTTTTGAAAGCGGGCATAGAGCATATCATTCAGCGTCACGGCATTATGTCGCCGGGCTTCAATGGCAAACTTTTTGCCGAGAATACCCAGCGTCAGCCACGCTACCGGGAGCTGGATCATCGCCAGTAAAACCCAGCCCAGACCCATTTTATAGGCTGCGCCCGGTCCGCCGATAAAACTGCTGGCGCTGGCATAGGTTGCGGCTAAGGTCATCGCGAGGACGAAACCGCCCATACTGCGTCCGCCGACAAAGTATTCATTCAAAAATGAGCCGGATTTGCGATGGCGTCGGGTCAGGGCCGCCATGACAAACATGGCGATTAAATAAATCACTAACGGAATAATCAGCTGGCTATTCATGGGGAGCATCATCCTGAATATCGAGTGGTACATCGCGATAGAAGAATTTCACCATCAGGAAGCAGAGCAGCGTAAACAGCACCGGCCCGATGATACATGAGAGTAAAAACCAGACGGGAAGGCCAAATATGAGTCTGGGAAGCTGCTGATCGCCGGGTGCGGGAGCAAAACCATAAGCACTGACATACCACCAGATGAAATAGAGGATAGCCAGCACCAGTGCCCAACGGGCTTCTTTATGTGACTGGTGATAGATCTCTGTCCGTTTCTGCATTGATGACATCCTTTCCTGCTTTGTGAATCATACCAATTCAGATAATTGATACGATTGGTATGATTTTTTCAGGGTCATAAAAAAGGCCACCCGATGGTGGCCTCATAAAATCAGTGTCGATAACCGGCCTGTTACTGTAGCCCCAGCTTCTTCTCCAGATAGTGGATGTTGGCACCACCATGCTGGAAGTTTTCATCATTCATGATTTCCTGCTGAAGCGGGATATTGGTCTTAATCCCTTCAACAATCATTTCATTCAGGGCATTTTTCATCCGGGCAATCGCGACATCACGGTTTTCTCCGTAAGTAATCAGCTTACCGACCATGGAATCGTAATGCGGTGGTACTGTGTAGCCTGAATAGATATGAGATTCCCAGCGAACACCCATACCACCAGGGCTGTGGAACAGATCAATGGTTCCGGGTGAAGGCAGGAAGCGCACCGGATCTTCAGCATTGATCCGGCACTCGATTGCGTGACCACGCAGCTTGATATCATCCTGAGTGAATGACAGTGGCTGGCCGGCAGCAATGCGCAGCTGTTCTTTGATCAGGTCAACGCCGGTCACCATTTCTGTCACCGGGTGCTCAACCTGAATCCGGGTATTCATTTCAATGAAATAGAATTCGCCGTTTTCATACAGGAACTCAAATGTACCGGCACCGCGGTAACCAATTTCAACACAGGCACGGGTACAGCGTTCACCGATGTATTTACGCATCTCTTCTGTAATGCCCGGTGCAGGTGCTTCTTCCACAACTTTCTGGTGACGGCGCTGCATTGAGCAGTCACGTTCACCGAGGTGGATTGCGCCGCCCTGACCATCGGCGATGACCTGAACTTCAACGTGGCGTGGGTTTTCAAGGAATTTTTCCATGTAAACCATGTCGTTATTGAACGCCGCTTTGGCTTCTGCACGGGTCATGGCAATCGCATCGACCAGTTCACCTTCGCTGCGGACAACCCGCATTCCGCGACCGCCACCACCGCCGGAGGCTTTGATGATGACCGGATAACCGATACGTTTCGCATGGGCTTTGTTTTTATCACTGTCGTCGTCCAGCGGACCATCAGAACCGGGAACACAAGGGACACCCGCTTTCTTCATCGATGTGATGGCTGAAACTTTGTCACCCATCATCCGGATAGTCTCGGCTTTCGGACCAACAAAAATAAATCCGGACTGTTCAACCTGTTCGGCAAAATCAGCATTTTCAGATAAGAAACCATAACCCGGGTGAATAGCAATTGCGCCGGTGACTTCAGCGGCAGAGATAATACGGGGAATGTTCAGGTAGCTGTCAATACTGCGTGCAGGGCCGATACAAATGGCTTCGTCAGCAAGCAGTACATGCTTCAAATCCCGGTCAGCTGTTGAATGCACTGCGACAGTTTTGATGCCCAGTTCTTTACAGGCACGAAGAATCCGCAGCGCGATTTCTCCCCGGTTCGCAATGACGATTTTATCTAGCATAATGCGTCCCCGGTTTATTCGATGATGACGAGTGGTTGATCAAACTCGACTGGCTGACCATCTTCAATAAGAATGGCTGTCACCGTACCGGACTTGTCAGATTCGATCTGGTTCATCATTTTCATCGCTTCAACGATACACAATGTGTCGCCGACAGAAACGCTCTGTCCGATTTCGATAAACGGTGAAGCGTCCGGGCTTGGAGAACGATAGAAAGTTCCAACCATTGGAGAAAGAACCTGATGGCCGCTCACGGCTGGTTTCGCTTCAGCTGCTGGTGCTTCCTGTGCTGATGCAACAGGGGCAGCAGCAGGCGCTGCCATTGGTGCAGGCGCAGCAGCATATTGAACAGGGATCGGTTGTGCCGGTGCTGAATTGCGGCTGATGCGCACGGATTCTTCACCTTCAGAAATTTCCAGCTCAGCGATACCTGACTCTTCTACTAACTCGATAAGCTTTTTAATTTTACGAATATCCATTGTCTTTTCTCTTTTATCTTGTGAATAAGACAGTCTCTGATTCATCAGAAACTGCAGAGTGTTAGTTTGATTGCAGCTTTTGTATGGCTGCAGAAAGGGCGAACTCGTAGCCCTGCGCACCCAAACCACAGATCACTCCCTGTGCTTTATCAGACAGGTAGGAGTGATGACGGAAAGGTTCGCGTGCATGAATATTAGAAAGATGTACTTCGATAAACGGGATCTCAACACCAAGCAGGGCATCACGTAAAGCGACGCTTGTGTGAGTGAAGGCTGCCGGGTTAATGATAATGAAATCAGTGTTTCCCATCGCCTGGTGTATTTTGTCAATCAGCTCGTATTCCCGGTTGGATTGCAGGTGTTCGAGCTTGATGTTCGCCTGATCAGCCTGCTGATGAAGCGTTTCAACGATTTGTGCCAGTGTCTGAGCACCGTAATGCGCTGGCTCCCGTTGACCCAACAGATTCAGATTCGGGCCATTCAGAACAAGAATTTTAAATGTTGCTGCCATCGTGCCGTTATTTTACCTAATGTTGGTTACTTGTGTACATATTCCCACATTTTGGATTTTTTTAAACAAAAATTTTCCGGAAAATGTTTCAAAATGATAAATCAGTAGTGATTATAGTGAATTCAGAGCAAATGGCAGCAAATTACTGGTCTAATCACTCTATTTTGTCTAATTCATCTGCTTATCTGTTTAGATTCCGGAAAAATGAAAGACCTTTTTGCATGGGTTTGAACCATGTTGAATCCAATGAATGATAGAAACACACCATCTTCAGAGCGCTATCTTCGTTGATATTTACCCGGAAGCTACCGGTTTTGGACCGCTGAACAGGAAGAAGGTTTCGGAGATTTGCTGACAATAAAAAAAGCCACCCGTTTGGGTGGCAAAGCTGAGGTTTATGTTGTGAAACTTTGAATTAACCTAACGTTGCATTTTCTTCGATGAGTTTGTCGACGACATTCGGGTCTGCCAGCGTTGAGGTGTCGCCGAGATTATCAATATCGCCGGTGGCAATTTTTCTCAGAATACGTCGCATAATTTTACCGGAGCGGGTTTTTGGCAGGGCATCCGCCCAGTGCAGAACATCCGGCGTCGCAATCGGACCAATTTCTTTACGGACCCACTCTTTGACAGCTTTATGCAGTTCTGCATCAGGATAGACGCCATCATTCAGAGTGATATAGGCATAGATGGCCTGACCTTTTATATCATGGGGAATACCAACCACTGCAGCCTCTGCAATCTTATCAAAGGCAACCAGTGCTGATTCAACCTCTGCGGTTCCCATCCGGTGGCCTGAGACATTCAGTACGTCATCAACGCGGCCGGTAATCCAGTAATCATTGTCTTCATCGCGCCGGGCACCGTCTCCGGTGAAATACATGCCTTTAAAAGTAGAAAAATAGGTTTGTTCGAATCGTTCATGATCGCCATAAACAGTCCGCATCTGGCCGGGCCATGAGTCAAGCAGGACCAGATTTCCTTCCGCTTCACCTTCCAGAATATTGCCGGTGTTATCAACCAGCGCGGGTTGTACACCAAAAAAAGGCCGGGTCGCCGAGCCTGGTTTCAGCACGGTCGCACCCGGCAGAGGGGTGATTAGAATACCGCCGGTTTCAGTTTGCCACCAGGTATCAACCACGGGCGCCTGTTCATTGCCGATGGTTCGGTAATACCACTCCCATGCTTCGGGGTTAATGGGTTCGCCAACCGAGCCCATGATCCTCAGACTGGTGCGGCTGGTACCGGCAACAGCTTCGTCACCTTTGGCCATCAGTGCCCGGATGGCGGTGGGGGCGGTATATAGAATATTGACCTGATGTTTATCGATGACTTCTGACATCCGGCTGGTGGACGGATAATTCGGAACACCTTCAAACAGAATAGTTTTCGCCCGGTTGGAGAGCGGGCCATAAATCAGATAAGTATGGCCGGTAATCCACCCGACATCGGCGGTACACCAGAAAACTTCGCCGGGTTGATAGTCAAAAATATATTTAAAAGTCATGGTCGCATAGACCAGATATCCGCCGGTGGTGTGCAGCACCCCTTTAGGTTTTCCGGTTGAGCCGGAGGTGTAGAGAATAAACAGCGGATCTTCGGCTTTCATTTCTTCCGGCGGGCAGTGGTCAGCAACCAGTGCTGTTGCATCATGCCACCAGACATCCCGGTGAGGATGCCAGTCAACCGGGCCATTGGTACGCTGATAAACGATGACTTTTTCGACCGTTTTCACATTCGGGTTAGTCAGGGCTTCATCGACATTCTGTTTCAACGGAACCGGCCGGCCGCCCCGGACGCCTTCATCTGCGGTAATGACTATCTTTGCGTTTGAATCAATCATTCTTCCGGCCAGCGCTTCCGGAGAAAACCCGCCAAAAACAACAGTATGAATGGCACCAATACGGGTACAGGCCAGCATGGCAACGGCAGCTTCAGGCACCATAGGCATGTACAAACAGACCACATCACCTTTTCTGACGCCAAGCTCTTTGAGTGCATTGGCAAAGCGGCAGACGGCAATATAAAGCTGGGTATAAGTCAGGGTTTTATCATCCCGGGGGTCATCACCTTCCCAGATGAGTGCTATCTCATCACCATGTGCTTTCAGGTGGCGGTCAATACAGTTTTCTGACACATTTAATGTGCCGTCTTCAAACCAGTGAATTCCGACATGGCCGGGGTCAAATGAGGTATTTTTTACTTTGGAATAGGGTTTGATCCAGTCGACAATTTTACCGTGTTCACTCCAGAATCCTTCCGGATCACTCACTGAATGCTGATACATCGTCACGTAAGTATCTTCATCGACATGGGCGTGTTCTTTTATATGTTTTTTTACCGGGTAAGTATGAACATCACTCATGGTTTCTTCTCCTTTTGAAAGCCACTCCGGCCCGGTTTTTATTACTTTTGAACGTTTTTTGAACGGTTGTTGTTTTTAAACGTAACGGGCCGGACCCTAATAACTTTTGTTCATGGCTGGTGATTCAACAATTAGACTTTAGGATAAGGTGACTAAAAAAACCGGGGTTTCGTGATAGAAGATGATGTGAGTACCGGTAAATCCCCCCGTGTTAACCGGATATAGATTAATGCAGCAGAAATCGCATCCTGCAGGGCATTGTGTCTTTCCGGTGAAGGTAAATCCAGCTGGTGACAGATGACATCCAGGCTGAGATCAAAGTAAGCATTGGGTAACTGCATTTCCAGTTTTTGCTGGTAAATCTGACTGACTTCAATGATGGGATTTGGCAGAGGAAAGCCGAGATGTCTGCGGCAGGCAGAGTCGAGAATCGTTTTATCGTAGTGAATATGATAGCCAATCAGCGGTTGGTTACCGATAAACTGAATTAACTGTTTGAGGGCGTCGTGTTCTGCAATCCCTTGAGTTAAATCCTGATGACGAATCCGGTGAATCCTGACCGAGTGTTTATCCAGTGTTACGGGGGCTTTTAAATGTACTTCAAAGGACTGGCTGGTCACAATCCGGTTATGCTTCACTTTCACTGCCGCAATCGTGACCAGTTGCGCCTGTCTGGGATCGAGGCTGGTCGTTTCACAATCCAGGGCAATATATTCATGGTGTTTTGCCGCCCGTAATACAGTCCGGAACAAAGAGCGGTACGGTGAATCTTTCAGTTTATAGTGCCAGTAGATTCGTCTCAGCCAGTTCATGTGCGTTAATCCCGGATTTGGTAGTGGTAAGCCAGCCACTGTTTGAATTTTTTGACGATGTGAAGGCTGTGGCGAAGCAAATCCCGTTCTGTACGGTCAAATTTTTCTATATTCAGCAGGTTGTCAGTGTGGTCGTATTCCAGTTGTTGTTGCAGACGAAATTTAAAGAACAGTTTGAGTGCTTCTGTCAGATTGTCGGCTGTTTGCTGCTCCAGCACCCGTTTGTGGACCAGTCTCTGAATGCGTTCAAAGGTATTTTTTTCGGTGACCTCATGTTCCAGACTGAGGGCGCGTATGCCGTGGACTATCGGAAAAATGCCACCCTGCTTGATATCCAGGCCTGACTTTGATGATTTGACATTGCCAAATAATGTTAATGGCGAAGAGAAGTTCAGCGCCGGACGGGTGAATCTGGCCAGAATCACCTCCTGATTTGCCATCAGGCGTGTCAGGTGTTTCTGAACGGGTGCCAGTAACGCCTTGTTTCCCGCGACTGCATGAGCATCGGAGAATATCGCCAGATGCATGACCTGCTCCGGTCCTTCCTGCATCACCCACTGAGTCAGCGTGTCCCGCCATCCGGTTTGGGTCCGGACCCAGAAGGTGTTGTTCACCATGACTTGTCCCGGGCAGAGCGGGTAGCCGAGATGCACCAGTGTCCGGCTGAACTGTTCCATGGTTGCGGCACATGCATCCCACTGAATGTTGTCATCCACAATCAGGGCATTATCCTGATCGGTTCTTAATATCTGCTCGCCTCTGCCTTCTGAACCAAGTACCAGCAAACAGCAGTGATGATACATTGCCGGCGGAACGATTAACTGAAAGGCTTTCTCTATAATCTGCTCGTTGACGGTTGCAATCAGATCCATGATGAAACGCGTCCGGATGCCCTGACTGACAAGGTTTCTGATCAGTTTATTTTGTTGACCGGCTGCGATTTTAAGTTCTTCAATACTGCTGGCACGGGCGATGCTGAGTGTTAACACATGAGAATGAGTGGAAAAAATACTCATCATCTGAATCATATCAAGTATACCGACGGCCTCATCTCCCCGGCAGATCACCATTCGCTTGATGTTGTGACGAATCATTTGAAGCATGGCGTTAAACAGAAAGTCACCGTCGTGAATTGAGTGAACCGGAAAGGTTGCCACATCAGCCGCCGGGGCAGAGAGCGGATAGCCGTTTAAGGTTAAGGCGTGGAGCAGGTTTGTCCGGGTGATAATTGAATAAGGTGGTGCATCCGGATATTGATAACGGCGGGGATCGCGCTCCGCTAACCTGATGAGTGCGGCATCGTAATGGTGTAAATCCAGAAACACTGTGGCCTCCTGAATACTTTGGTCCGGAGGGAGAATCAGAGGTGGCTGCCAGACAGAGTCATCGACTTTGGTCAGAATAAATTCGGCCAGATTTTGCTGATTTTTCGCTGCATCAATCAATGACTGGCGGGTGGACAGATTGTTGTCAAAATAAGCTGCAAATTGTCCGTTCAGATGGTAAAAATTCAAAAATACAGATTTGGGTAACAGATAGGTCAGTGTATCTTCCAGTGCTGTATAATCGTGTTTGACCACCCCGGTCAGGATGGCACGTACATCAAAAATATCATCATTTGTATAGTGGGCATGGATTTCCTGACCATCGGCGGAGCGCTCTTCGACAACACCTTTCATCAGAATAAAAAGAGACTCACCTGACTGGTTGTTGCATAACACCTGTTCTCCGGCCCGGTAATAAGCAATGTCCAGGGAAGAGAGTAAAGATTGCTGCTGTTCTGGTGTCAGCCGGTTAAAAGGCGGAGACTGGAGGTTAAATTTATCTGACATCACCACGGGTCTTATTGTGTTTTTTTAAGTGTGGCCGAAAAATGTCCTGTCTCCAGACGACTTTGGTCTAATATCACCAGGCAACCTGCATCTTCAGGTTGTTTGGGCATAAATCAGGCGCAACAAATAGTGCAGTGATACACAGCGGCTTTCTGATCACCGGGTTGTTGGCCTGATGAAATAATCAACAGTCGTTAAATAAGGAAACGATGAGTTGAATAAAGTTCACTTTTTCTTCAGCCTGACTCACCGCATAATATGCGGGATTCACTGGTCTGTTGTTTGCCGGTGTTCATTTTATCAACAGGGGCACTATGATTAACACATCGCCGTATGGCTGGATCTCGCAGTATTTCTTCAGTTTTTTCTTTGTTTATGGCGCTTATTTGCCGTTTTGGGCTATCTGGCTTCAGAGTGAAGGCATTTCTTCGACAGACAGCGGGATCATTCTCGGACTGGCGTTTGGAACCCGCTGTATTTCCAATCTTTTTTTAACGCCCCGGATTCAGCGGGTTGAACAGTATATTCCGGCATTACGTTGGTGTAGTGTGCTGTGTGCGGTGCTCATTGCACTCCATGGGCTGACCGCCGGGGATTTTGTCTGGATTGCCGTTGCGACTATCTTTTTGAACCTGTTTTTGGGCCCGATCATTCCTGTTTCTGATGCACTGGCAAACTATTATACGACTTTAAATATGCTCGATTACGGCAGAACCCGCTTATGGGGATCGGTTGCGTTTATTGTCGGGTCATCAATCGTGGGGTGGGTGGTAACGCATTACGGTGAAAGCTGGATTTTGTACTGTGCTTTGATCGGTATGGTGGTGACCATTTTGTTGAGTTTACGTCTGCCCGCTCCTCCGCCGGTGACTCAGCAGCAGCCTGAGGACGGAAGTCGTGTCAGTCTCACCGGGATATTAAAAGAGTGGCCGGTGATTAAATTCCTGTTCCTGATTGCCTGTATACAGGGAAGCCACGCGGCTTATTATAGTTTCAGCTCAGTTTACTGGAAGTCTGTGGGTTACTCTGAAAGCGTTGTCGGCTATTTATGGAGCCTTGGTGTGATTGCTGAAATTTGTGTGTTTGCGTTCAGTAAGCGCTTCTTTAAATCCTGGTCTGTCCATGCCATGTTTTTACTTTCAGCAGTGGCTGTGATTGTCCGGTGGGGATTGATGGCAATGACACATCAGATTGCGGTGCTGGTGGTGATTCAGTTATTCCACAGCCTGACGTTTGCCGTTGCTCATTTAGCCGCGATTCGTTATATCCAGCAATCCGGTAGTGCTGACCGGATGATTGCGTTGCAGGCGTTGTACAATGCGATTCCGCTGGGTGCAGTGATTGCTGTGATGACCACGATCAGTGGCTGGGGTTATGAGCGCTGGGGGAGCTATGTGTTCTTTGGTATGGCTGTGATGGGGGTTATCGCACTCTTTGTCCGGGTGGACTATCAGGAACGCACCACCACTGAAATCGCACCTGAGGCACAGAATTCATCTGGTTGAATTGTGTTATCTGAAGATCCTTAGTTTAATGAATTCATTCAGTTTAATATCCGGAGCATTTGATCGGTCGTGGTTCAGGCGTGTTCCGGAATATATCCGGCTTTCATTCGACCAAAGGACAGGACATGCCATCATGGATTGTAGCTCCGGTTTTATTTGTTTATCTCGGCCTGTTGTTTTTTATTGCCTGGTCCGGAGATAAGCGGCAGCAATGGCTCTCAGGCTACCGGCCAGTCATCTATAGTTTATCCATTGCGGTTTATTGTACGTCCTGGACTTTTTACGGTACGGTCGGGCAGGCGACTCACCAGCCCTGGTCTTTTCTCCCGGTCTATCTTTCTCCTGCGCTGGTGTTTATTTTTGGCTGGCGGGTTCTGGCGCGGTTAATGGTGATTGCCAAGCGGGAACATATCACCTCAATTGCTGATTTTATTGCGGCCCGGTACGGTAAGTCTCAGGGACTTGCAGTGATGGTGACAGTGATTGCTGTGATCGGCATCCTGCCTTATATCGCTCTGCAATTGCGGGGTGTGACGATGGGTTTTCATATTCTGACTGGTGACTTATCGGATCAAAACGGCGCCGGTGATAGTGATGTTTCATTATTTGTTGTGGTTGTGCTGGCCGTTTTTACCATGCTGTTTGGAACAAGGCATGTTGATACGACAGAGCATCACCGTGGGATCATGATGGCGATTGCTTTTGAATCTGTCGTCAAACTGGTTGCGTTTCTTTTTGTCGGTCTGTTTATTTTTTATGTTGGCTGGTCTTCCGCTTCCGTGGATCTGATGACAGAAGCTCGATCTTCCCTGACACCGCCGGACTGGCCGGGATTACTGATTCATCTGATTTTAACCATGCTGGCCATGATATGTTTGCCCCGGCTGTTTCATACCATGGTGGTTGAAAATGAACGTCCGGGAGATTTACACACCGCCCGATGGGTTTTTCCGCTTTATTTACTGTTGATGGGACTGTTTGTTCTGCCTGTTTCCTGGGTTGGAAAGTCGATGCTGGATGTGAGTCTGGCTGATACTTATGTGATCCATATTCCCAAAATGCTTGGTGCCGATTTTGTTGCCCTGATTGCTTTCCTTGGCGGCACTTCTGCGGCGACAGGGATGGTGATTGTTTCAACCATTGCTTTGACTATCATGGTTTCCAATGATCTGGTTGTACCGTTGTTGCTAAGGCGGTTTCAATTTCTGCAACGTGGACAGCAGTCTTTTTCCCGGCTTTTACTGATTATTCGCCGGGGAATTATTTGCCTGTTACTGGCTGGGGCATGGGGGTTTTACCATGTGCTGGATGCTGTTCCGTCACTCTCTGCGATTGGCTTTTTATCCTTTGCGGCTGTGGCTCAGTTTGCGCCGCCCTTAATCGGTGGCATTTTCTGGCGGGAAGGTAACAGAAAAGGGGTTTATGCCGGATTGATCACCGGGTTTACGGTTTGGGCCGTGACCCTGATGTCGCAAACGCACCTGTTAGCCGGGGAACAACAGACAAATCCATTGCTGTGGCTGATATCTCCGCCGTGGTTTATTTATGACCTGGGGGTCAGTGTGTCTGACTGGGGAATGGCGCTCAGTGTGATGGTGAATACTCTTTGCTTCGTCGGGGTCTCAAAAATAACGCGTTTAACGATTAGCGAGCGCTTACAGTCTGCATCATTTGTGGGCAGTCCTTTTCCTGAAAACGATAATATGACGCTTTATCACAGCCGTGTGACTGTGTCTGAACTCGAAATGCTGGTGGCCCGCTTTGTCGGCCGGAGCCGGATGGAAACGGCATTCTCACAGTATTGGGAAAGATATAGCGGGTTGAGAATTCCTCATCAGCAGGCACCTTCAACGCTGATCCGGCATGCTGAAAGGGTACTGGCCGGTATTTTTGGTGCTTCTTCTGCGCGGCTGGTGCTGTCATCAGCCTTACAGGGTCGTAACATGCAGCTGGAAGAAGTGGCGACCATCGTCGATGAGGCGTCTGAGTTATATGATTTCAGCCGGGGATTGCTGCAAGGTGCCATTGAGCATATCGGTCAGGGACTTTCCGTGATTGATAAACAGTTGCGTCTGGTGGCCTGGAATCAGCGTTATCTGGAATTATTTGATTTTCCACAGGGACTGATTCAGGTCGGCCGGCCAATTGCTGATGTGATTCGTCATAATGCAGAGCAGGGCTTATGTGGTCCGGGAGAGATAGAAACCCATGTTATGAAACGAGTGCGCCATCTGGAGGCTGGTACCAGTCATACCTCTTCCCGGATGCGGCCTGACGGCCGGGTGATTGAGGTTCAGGGCAATGCAATGCCGGGCGGCGGATTTGTGATGCTTTTTTCTGATATTACAGTCTTCCGGGATGCGGAGGATGCACTCAAACAAACCAATGAATTTCTGGAAGAGCGGGTGCACAGGCGAACCAAAGAGCTTGAAAAACTCAATCGTCAGCTGGTGCAGGAAACGCAGCGGGCAGAGCGGGAATCACAGTCAAAGTCCCGGTTTCTTGCGGCAGTCAGCCATGACCTGATGCAACCGCTCAATGCTGCCCGGTTGTTTGCCTCTTCCTTATCTGAGCTGGCTAAAGAGGAAGAAACGCAACACTTGTCATTACATATTGAGAGTGCGCTGGGTGCTGCGGAAGAGCTGATTGGTGATTTGCTGGATATTTCACGGCTGGAATCCGGCAAACTGGATACGAATGTCCATGCCTTTGCTGTGCATGACGTACTGAGTCATCTGGATGCGGAGTTTCATGTGATTGCCAGCCAGCAGGGGGTTGATTTCTCAATGGTGCCTTCATCTGCTTATGTCCGCTCTGATCCCAAGTTATTACGCCGTGTGATTCAGAATTTTTTGACCAATGCGTTTCGTTATACCTCAAATGGTAAAGTCATTTTAGGGGTCAGGCATGATGGACATAATATCCGGATTGAAGTCTGGGATAACGGCATTGGTATTCCGGAAGATAAACAGCAGGAAATCTTTGAAGAGTTCAACCGGGGTGGTCGTGTTCTGTCTGAACAGGGGGTTGGTCTCGGGCTGGCTATATCCAGAGGGATTGCTCAGGTTCTCGGACACAGGATTGACATGCGTTCATGGCCGGGAAAAGGCAGTGTGTTTTATCTGAAATTACGCAGAGCCAAAGCATCTGATGTGGTGAAAAAGCGTCAGGAAAAAGAGATAGTAGCAGAAGCCGGATTATCAGAAATTAAAGTGCTTTGTGTCGATAACGAATCCGATATTCTGGAGGGAATGACATCATTATTGTCACGCTGGGGTGTAGATATCAGAACGGCGACAGATTTAGTCTCCGGGTTAAGAAAGATCGATGATTTCTGGCATCCGGATGTGATTCTTTCCGATTATCGTTTGGATCATGGCCGCACCGGACTTGAAGTCTTGCAGCAGTGTCGTCTCCGGCTTGGAGATCGGTTTGAAGGGATTATTATCAGTGCAGACAGAACAGAGGACATGCTGGATGTGATCGAATCGCATGGGTTCCGTTTTATGTCTAAGCCGGTTAAGCCGATTAAACTCAGAGCTGTGCTCAACCGGATCAGGAACGAGCAAAAACTTCCGGAATAAGAACTACCTCAGACACAGGAGCCGGGATAGTTTAAACCGGAGCGCGTTTTCTGCAATTATTTCTCAATGAGCTTCAGTGGCCATCCCATATCTGTTTGCCGGTGGACTTCAATTTCCAGTTCGGCTTTTGTCAGAGGGTTATTGGCCAGCCATTGTTGATCGATAGTCAGTGTGAGGTTTTCTTCGTCGGCAGTGACGATAAATTCCGGGACCAGCTGTTTATCCCTGCGGTGGCTGAGCAGAACCGCCAGCCGGAGCAGCCGGAGCAGCCGCTTGCCGCTGGTACCGGACAGTGCGTGTTGTTCCGGCAGAGAGGTTAATGTATCCCGGTAGCGTCGGGTTAACTCGCCCAGGTAAAAGCGTTGCGCCCGGGTAAAGCCCGGCAGGTCTGAGTGTTGAATCAGGTAGGCGTTATGCTGACCGCCGGTTTTAAAATCAATCGACAGGCCGATTTCATGTAATTGAGCAGCGGTTCGAAGCAGCATTCCGGACTGAGGTTCCGGTATCCATTCTGAACCACCGCATTGCTGTAACAGATGGCTGGCAAGGTTGGCCACTTCCCGGGCGTAAATCGCATCAATCTGATAACGGCTCTGTATGCTTTTGATCGTCCGTTCCCGGATATTATCCTGCCGGAGTTCGGTGATCATTTCGTAGACCAGCCCTTCCCGCAGGGCACCGCCAGCCAGCGTCATGGACTCAATGCCGAGCAGTTCAAAGATCGCAATCAGGATCGACAGGCCACTGGGGAAAACCAGTGCTCTCTCCAGCGTTAATCCTTCGATTTCGAGCTCTTCCAGATGATTGGCCTGCATTGCCTGAGTTTGCAGGCGTTTGAGCTTGGCCAGGGTAATGACTTCATCCATACCCTGAGCCAGCATAATTTCCTGAAGTGCCTGCACAGTGCCACTGGCGCCGACACAGACATCCCAGCCGAGTTGCTGATACTGTTGTAATACCGGCTGGGTAACAGCTTTTGCATCTTCAATCGCCTGAATAAAATTTGAGGCGGTGAGTTGCCGGTCACGAAAGTGTTTTTCAAGCCAGGTAACACATCCCATTTTCAGACTGGTTAATGCGTTCGCTTCGAATCCTTCACCAATGATTAATTCGGTGCTTGCGCCACCAATATCGACAACCAGCCGACGACCCGAACCACCTGAAGTATGCGCAACACCCTTATAAATTATTGCTGCTTCATCTGTGCCGGGGATGACTTCAATCGGATAACCCAGTATTTGGTTGGCTTTTTGTATAAACACACTGGCATTGGTTGCCGTTCTCAATGTTGCCGTACCAACAATTCTGATATTTTCTTCAGGTATATCCTGAAGCCGTTCAGCAAAAAGGCACAAACAGTCCCAGCCTCGTTGCATTGCTTCTTCACTCAGGGTATTTTGTTCATCTAAACCCGCAGCAAGCCTGACTTTGCGCTTAATTTTTGCCATTGTTTGTACACTGCCATTCACATGGCGAACAATGAGCATATGAAAGCTATTGGAACCTAAATCAATAGCAGCATAAAGTGGTGAAGGTACGACCTGGCTCATAAAAAGACTCAGCTATCCTTTTTCTTGTGTTGTGACGACCCTGAACGCTTTTGTCTTTTTCTGGGTTGTCCGTTATTGCTTCCTGAACGTGCGCCGCCGGTATTCGTTCTCCGGGCTGGACGTGATGACTGCATTTTCAATGGCGGAGGCAAATCTGTCAATAAAGCTGATGCGTCATAATCAGAGACAGGAATGGAGTGATCAATGTAGCTCTCAATCCCTGGCAGGTTGATGGCGTATTCTTCACAGGCAAAACTGATGGAATGACCGCTCGCTCCTGCTCTCCCGGTTCTGCCAATCCGGTGGACATAATCTTCACTGTCATCAGGTAAATCATAATTAAATACATGTGTCACCTGAGGAATGTGTAATCCCCGTGCAGCAACATCCGTTGCAACCAGAATATCCAGCTGTCCCTGAGTAAATTGCTCTAAAATCCGTTCCCGTTTTTTCTGAGGTACGTCCCCGGTTAATAGACCAGCCCGGTGTCCGTCTGCTGCCAGATGGCCCCAGATTGATTCACATTTGTGCTTGGTATTGGCGAAAATGATTGCCCGATCGGGCCATTCTTCTTCAATGAGCGTTTGAAGCAGGGACATCTTATGCTCATTCGAGGGATAAAATAGTTCTTCTTTAATCCGGTGTCCGGTTTTCTGTTCCGGTTCAACAACAATATGCTCTGGCTGATTCATGTGTTCAAAGGCCAGCTCCTGAACCCGGTAAGACAGTGTAGCAGAAAACAACATGTTCAGACGTTCCTGAGGGGCTGGCATCCGGCGGAATAAGAAGCGGATATCTTTAATAAAGCCGAGATCAAACATCCGGTCTGCTTCATCCAGGACAACTACCTGAATATTATTCAGATTGAAAACACGCTGTTTATAAAAGTCGATGATGCGACCCGTTGTTCCGATCAGAATATCGACGCCATCTTTTAACCGTGATAACTGCTTATCATAGCTTTCGCCGCCATATGCGAGTGCCACTTTTATACCTGAGCTTTGTGCCAGTGGTTCAGCATCATGAAAGATCTGTATGGCCAGCTCCCGGGTTGGTGCCATGATAATCGCTCTTGGATTATCTGGCTTGCGTCCTTCATGCGCGGGAACTGTCAGTAAATGATGAAAAGTAGCAGCAAGAAACGTTAAGGTTTTACCAGTCCCTGTTTGGGCCTGGCCTGCAATGTCTTGGCCGGAGAGCAGTACCGGCAGCGCCAAAGCTTGAATCGGGGTACAAAATTCGAACCCTTTTGTTGTCAAACCTGTCTGAATTTGGGGATGTAATCCCAAATCGGCGAATTTTTGCTCTGTGATATGTGTCTTTTTCATCACTATAGAATATCAGCTTAAGCTTGCAATACGGAAGTAAATACATTCCAATAGGACATCTAAATACTGATCATTATGCAATCAGTTCAGGAAAAACATTGGAGTTGAAGATGAGTGATAAGATTTTGCAGCTTAGTGATGAAGGTTTTGAGGACAGTGTAATCAAAGCTGCAGGCCCTGTTCTTGTGGATTTTTGGGCGGAATGGTGTGGTCCATGTAAAATGATTGCTCCGATTCTCGATGAGATCGCAGAAGAGTTCGAAGATAAACTCACTATCGGAAAACTAAATATTGATCAAAATGCGGATACACCGGCTAAATTTGGTATTCGTGGTATCCCGACTTTATTGTTGTTTAAAAATGGTCAGGTTGCCGCCACAAAGGTTGGTGCGTTGTCGAAGACCCAGTTGGTTGAGTTTTTAGACTCACATTTGTGATCTGGAGCAAAAACCGTATATAGAAATATGTACGGTTTTGCACATAAACTTACAACTATATCTGGACTCGATGTTTAAATGGTGCTAGTTTATCGCACGTTGATTAAATATGTGTTCACTTCTTGGTCAATCCTGAGGCCAAAGTCTATCTTAACCTTAACTTAGCAAACAGATCCTAATTTTGACTAAACAATTATCCACCACAATGAATCTAACAGAATTAAAGAACAGACCTGTGTCTGATCTCGTGAAACTCGGTGAAAGCCTCGGGCTGGAAAACCTCGCGCGACTAAGAAAACAAGATATTATCTTCTCTATATTGAAGGCTCATGCGAAGAGCGGAGAAGATATTTTTGGTGATGGCGTGTTAGAGATTCTGCAGGACGGTTTCGGTTTCTTGCGTAGTGCAGATAGCTCTTATCTGGCTGGTCCGGATGACATCTATGTGTCACCCAGTCAGATACGTCGTTTCAATTTGCGTACGGGAGATTCTATCTCCGGCAAAATTCGCCCACCGAAGGAAGGCGAGCGTTATTTTGCGTTGCTGAAAGTGAATACAGTTAACGACGACAAACCCGATAATGCACGCAGTAAAATCCTTTTTGAAAACCTGACGCCATTACATGCCAATGAGCGTATGATCATGGAACGTGGTAATGGCTCGACAGAAGACATTACAGCGCGTGTTCTTGATCTGGCATCACCAATCGGTAAAGGACAACGGGGGCTGATTGTTGCGCCACCAAAAGCTGGTAAAACCATGCTTTTGCAAAATATAGCCCAGAGTATTGCTTACAATCATCCTGAATGTGAATTGATGGTACTTCTGATTGATGAACGTCCGGAAGAAGTGACAGAAATGCAGCGTTTGGTGAAAGGTGAAGTGGTTGCTTCGACTTTTGATGAGCCGGCATCCCGTCACGTTCAGGTTGCTGAAATGGTGATTGAAAAGGCTAAACGCTTGGTTGAGCACAAAAAAGATGTTGTCATCTTACTTGACTCAATTACACGTTTGGCCCGGGCATATAACACGGTTGTTCCTTCATCAGGTAAAGTCTTAACGGGTGGTGTTGATGCCAATGCATTGCATCGGCCAAAAAGATTTTTCGGTGCTGCACGGAATGTTGAAGAAGGCGGAAGCCTTACCATTATTGCCACCGCCTTGGTTGATACCGGCTCTAAAATGGATGAAGTCATCTATGAAGAGTTCAAAGGTACCGGTAATATGGAACTGCACCTGAATCGTAAGATTGCTGAAAAGCGTGTTTTCCCTGCGATTGATTTCAATCGATCTGGTACTCGTCGTGAAGAGTTGCTGACAAAAGCAGATGAATTACAGAAAATGTGGATTCTGCGTAAAATCGTTCATCCAATGGGTGAAACTGATGCAATGGAATTCCTCATTGATAAACTTGCGATGACAAAAACCAATGATGAGTTTTTTGATGCGATGAGACGTCAATAAAACTGAGCATGGTTCCGAATTTGAAAAACATCACCATCATGGTGATGTTTTTTTATTGCATTCTGTTTCGTCTCATCCCACTATTATTCTATCCTTCTGAAGGTAATTCGCATACAACAAGGAATGTTGATGTTATTGCTTCTTTTCTGTCTGTTATGGACAAATGTCTCATATGTATATGCTGAGGAGTTAAATGATCACTCCAGAGAGCAGATATTACACTCACCTCAAATTCAAAGTCAGCTACAAGAATTACGTATGTTCCTTTATAGCGAGCAAATTGATGCGCTGAACTTTTCTTTACAGCGAATCGCATTGCCCGGTCAGGAAGCTGTCCGCTATTTGCTGTTAAAGCGCATTGAGCAGGAACAGGTTGCGGTGTCATTTAAGATGAAGCAATTTGTACAGGCTCAGCTGTCAATCAAGCCTGTCTATTATGTGTCCGAGAAAAGCGATGGGTACATATTTACAGTGCCGGCCTTTGATTTTCCTTCTGTTTCTAACCGCTTGCTCAGAATCTGGAAGCATGACCAAAGCATCATCGAGATGGTGCTCAGTATTGAGCAGCAAAAGTTTGACCTCCAGTCCTGGCTTTCTGGTGATGAGAGTTTAATCAGTTTGCATGAGTCATTGTTGATTCAGGAGCTTGATGGTTTATCTGAGGATGCTGTTCGTTACTTAACTCATCAGCTCATTCATGAGTCTGTCACCAGCTGGCTGCCTTCAACAAGGTTGATGTCAGCATTAGCCAGAAAAAGCCACGATGCAGATCTATACCGGCTGCTATGGCTGATGCGGTCTGATACTTATTCTGTCGCTGAGTTACATCGTCTCTCTGCACTTACTGATTCTTTCTCTGTCGGGCAGATTATTGCTGCTGCACATAATCCCCGTCTAAGACAGCCCGCGATTAAAATTCTCACCGGTTTAAGACCGATGCCGGACAATGTGAAGCACTTTCTCATTCTGCAGATGAGCCGGTCTGAGACTGCTGAAGTGACAGCCCGGGCTTTGATAAAAGAAGGGTATAGTCACTGGTTGCAAGATCTGATGCAGGGGAATAACAAGATTAAGCGTCGTATCATCCAAAGGTTTATTGGGCTTTAAATGAGATGTCGGTTTAAATAATAGCGGTTAAATTTCTTGTATTCATTTACCACTCTCTGCTGTGCCGCTATGTTAGAAATATCAGTCAGACTTGTATTCTTTTTGTTATACTGCTTCGTACATTTCCCAGAACAAGATGCCTTATGATTTTTAAGGATTTACGCGATTTTATCCAATATCTTGAAGATATTGGTCAGCTCAAACGTATTCAACATCCGGTTGATCCCAGGTTTGAGATGACAGAAATATGTGACAGGACATTACGGGCTGGTGGTCCTGCATTATTATTTGAAAACCCGATTGGTTATGACATGCCTGTGCTGGCTAATTTGTTCGGCACCCCTGAGCGTGTGGCGATGGGAATGGGGCGCGACAATGTTCAGGAACTCAGGGAAGTCGGAAAATTATTAGCCTATCTGAAAGAGCCGGAACCGCCGAAAGGGTTTAAGGACGCTTTAAATAAGCTCCCGGTATTCAAACAAGTCTTAAATATGCCGGTAAAACGACTGAAAAAAGCACCTTGTCAGGACATTATCTGGCAGGGCGATGAGGTTGATCTGGATAAAATTCCAGTTATGACCTGCTGGCCCGGTGATGTGGCACCGTTAATGACGTGGGGATTAACGGTTACCCGCGGACCAGTGAAAAAGCGCCAGAATCTGGGGATTTATCGTCAGCAGAAGATCGCAAAAAATAAAATCATTATGCGTTGGTTTTCTCATCGTGGCGGTGCGACAGACTTTTTCGACTGGCGTGAAGCGCATCCGGGTGAACCATTTCCTGTGTCCGTTGCTTTTGGGGCAGATCCGGCGACACTTCTGGGGGCGGTGACTCCTGTTCCGGATACATTATCTGAATATGCTTTTGCCGGTTTACTGCGGGGCAGCAAGTCAGAAGTCGTGAAGTCTGTTAGCAATGATTTGGAAATTCCCGCAAGCGCGGAGATTGTACTGGAAGGATATATCGATCCGGAAGAATACGCAGATGAAGGGCCATATGGTGATCACACCGGTTATTTTAATGAAGTTGAACGTCATCATGTGTTTACGGTTACTCATATAACAATGCGTCAGAATCCGGTTTATCACAGCACTTACACCGGTCGGCCACCTGATGAACCGGCAGTTCTGGGTGAAGCGCTGAACGAGGTGTTTGTTCCTATATTACAAAAGCAGTTTCCTGAAATTACGGATTTTTATTTGCCACCGGAAGGATGTTCTTATCGTATGGCAATTGTGACGATGAAGAAACAATATCCGGGTCATGCCAAACGCGTCATGATGGGAGTCTGGTCGTTTTTACGCCAGTTTATGTATACCAAATTTGTTGTGGTTTGTGATGATGATGTCAATGCAAGAGACTGGAAGGATGTCATCTGGGCAATCACAACACGCATGGATCCGGCCCGGGACACAGTGCTGATCGAGAATACACCCATTGACTCTCTTGATTTCGCTTCTCCAAAAGTTGGATTGGGTTCTAAAATGGGAATGGATGCAACCAATAAATGGCCCGGAGAAACAGAACGGGAATGGGGTAAACAAATTCAGAAAAATGCTGATGTTGTTACCAAAGTCGATGAAATGTGGGACGAGCTGGGAATTATGTAAGTCATAATTACTTGTGAGTTTGTATGATGAAATATTGCCTTAAAGGGCATGATGTTCATTACTATTTGATTGTTATCCGGTATGGGTAATTCTGAGGAAGTTTATGATAATTCAAAGTAAAGTTAAGTCGATTCAGCCTTTAGCCAGCAATACCTATAAAATATTATTACTGCCGTCGACTCCCGTTTCATTTAAACCCGGACAATATTTGATGGTCGTGATGGGAGAGCAGGATAAGCGTCCTTTTTCCATCGCAAGCAGTCCCTGTCGGCATGAAGGCGAGCTGGAGTTACATATCGGGGCTGCAGAACACAATGCTTATGCTTTTGAAGTCGTTGAAATGATGAAAGCTGCAATGAATGATGATCTGGAGATTCATATCGATGTGCCTCATGGTGACGCCTGGCTGAGAGAAAATTCAGAACGGGATCTGCTCCTGATTGCCGGAGGAACAGGGTTTAGCTATGTTCGTTCAATCTTAGATCATTGTTTGAGTCAGTCTTTGAAGCGGAATATTTTTCTTTACTGGGGAGCGAAGGATAGTCGTCAGCTTTATGCCATGGATGAGTTGTATCAGATAGAAAAACAGAATGACAACATTAAGTTTATCCCGGTGATCGAGATGGATGACAGCCAATGGCAGGGTAAAACCGGTAATGTGATTCAGGCAGTGAGTGATGACTTTGAGTCGCTTGCTGATGTAGATGTGTATATTGCGGGTCGGTTTGAGATGGCAGGTGTCGCCCGGGAACAGTTTACTTTGAATAAACATGCCCGAAGTGATCACATTTATGGCGATGCTTACAGCTTTATCTGAAAGCCTTCATTTTTAGCCTTCAAACGAACGAGCCGCATTATCGCGGCTCGTCATTTTTTATCTGTTACAAAATTTGTTTTAAAATTCTGTCTGCTTTAACCCGTAAGATTCGTTTTATCAATCGTTGTACGGCTGGCGGGTACGTTTCCAGAGAATCAATTTGCTTATACGTACAGATAAGCTGTGTATGCTGAAGAATATTTTCGAACTCTTGTTCAAATTTACCGGTCAGATGACCATGATGATCCTGAATCAGGAGGCCATTTTCCAGATCCAGTCGCCATGCCCGGGGGTTGAGGTTATTACCCGTGATCAGCATGTACTGACGGTCAACCCATATCCCTTTCAAATGAAAACTATTGTTATCATGCTTCCAGACATAAATAGATAGCTGCCGACTGGCTATTTTATCTTCATTGGCTTTCGCAAAGCGGCGAAGGTTTAATTCATATAAATAGGGCAAACCACCAATGGTTTTAAATTTTTCTTCGGGTGGAATATAAAAATCATTTGCGGTTTTATCACCGACAATAAGATTCACTTTGACACCACGTTTTAGTGCCCGCTTTACCTGAGTTGCAACGCGTTTGGGAAAGTTAAAATATGGCGTACAAATGAAGATCTCTTCCTCGGCCCGGGAGATCATATGACTGATGTGTAAATTCAGGTGATTACTCTTTTTACCGACACCAACTAACGGGGTGATTCCTACATGATTCGGTGAGATTTCCTGATGTTGAAAAGGGTATTCCGCCTGAGATAAACAGTTTCTGAACTGACGAATCACTGGTTTCAGCTCTTTTGTCACCGGTCGGGATGGCGTGGCCAGGTTGTTGACGGCCGGATGAGCGAGCATCTGGCAGTTGATAAAGCCTGCCATTGAGTCAGCTAATGCTTTACTTTGAATGACATGATAACGATCAAAGCGATAACGGTTTTGATATTGCAGATAAACATTATTCAAACTGGCGCCACTGTATATCACTTCATCATCGATGATAAACCCTTTCAGGTGAAGAACGCCGAAGACTTCTTTTCCACGCACAGGAATACCATATACAGGAACCTGATGCTCACTGGACAAGGCAAAAGATTCATACATCGCAGCGTTACCTTCTGACTCTTCTGCACCAATGAGTCCACGTTGTGCTCTGTGCCAGTCGACACAGACATTGATATCAAGTTCGGGATTGCGTTGCTTGGCTGCATACAGTTCAGTCAGAATTTCTTTGCCAGCTTCGTCAGCCTCTAGATAAAGCGCAACAATATAGATGCGATGAGTGGCCTGACGAATCGCTTGAACCAGATGGTGCCGAAATTGCTCTGCTGAGAATAAAACCTGGAAGTTTTCTGGTTCTATTGCAATTGTTGGCAATTGTTCGAATAAGTTTCTACGAGCGATCATCGTTAGCGAGTTACCCCAATAGACGCAAAATTGCAAAGCATTAATACTACCAAATTCATCGATCTCATAGCTATAACTTGTTTTTGGTTGTAAACATATGACATCAGATCAACTTTTAGGTTCGCTTTGTCAGACTGAACGCGAAATTCTACCCTGAAAATTATTATTGAAGCCAGAAGTGAATCAATTTTTTTCTTTCCGGGTAAAACTCAGTCTGCTCAACCAGAATGATCAGGAGCCTGATAATATGTACTTCATGGGTACAAGCTGCTTTCCCTGACGGGTATATCGTTGGTAGAGGGTATGAACAAGACCTGGCAGTTCATCCGCTTTCTGAGACCGGAAATGGTGGGCTCTGTAAAAATCTTCTAAATAAGGTAGTGCAAAACAATAAACCTGCTCATTGAGTATCTGCTGTTCGCAAAATGTCAGCAGTTGATGAGCAACTCCCTGTTGTCTCTTCTCTGTCGCTACGGTCATTCCGGTTAACAGTTGGTAGGGTGATATATTTCTGAATCTGACAGCGGCGCAAATATGATGCTGACTATCTTTGGCAATAATAACCAGCTCATCTTTTTTTGCTTTTCCGGCAGGATAGTGCTGTTTATAAAAGCGCTGAATGAGTGGTATCTTAATAGGATCGAGTTGTTCGAATAATAATTGATTCATGAGAATCGTTTTGAGCAATCTTTATATGGATTTTAGTTTACCGGATTGATAGAAAATCATGCAAATACATTCGAATGCCAGCCTGCGTTCTTATCATACTTTTGGTATTGCTCAACGTTGTAAATTTTTAGTTGAGGTGAGTTCAGTTGAAGAACTGATCGATATTTATCGCCGGCCGGAGTGGCAAAGTTTGCCAAAAATGGTTTTGGGGCAGGGGAGTAATGTGCTGTTTACGACTTTTTATGAAGGCGTCGTGATTATAAATCGTCTGAAAGGAATGACGGTGAGTGAAGACAGCAAAAGTTATCGGCTAAAAGTTCATGCCGGGGAAGATTGGCCTGCGTTGGTTGAGTCTGCGGTCAGACAAGGAATTCCCGGCCTGGAGAATCTTGCCATGATTCCGGGTTGTGCCGGCAGTGCGCCAATACAAAATATTGGTGCTTATGGTGTGGAGTTTAAAGATGTATGTGAATACGTTGATTATCTCTGTCTGGAAACTTTTACCGTTCACCGTGTCAGCAAAGACGAATGCGGCTTTGGATACCGGGATTCAGTGTTTAAACACCACCTTTATCAGAAATCAGTTGTGGTTGGTATCGGATTAATTGTATCAAAAGACTGGATGCCACAAACCCGTTACGGTGCTTTATGCCATTTACCATCTGATGTCAGCGCTGAAGATATTTTTGAACATGTCTGCCATATTCGTCAGGAGAAACTGCCAGATCCGGAACTGACCGGAAATGCCGGCAGCTTTTTTAAAAATCCGGTGATTACCACCGAACAATATCAGCGTTTGAAAGCGCGCTTTCCCAACATTGTGAACTATCCGCAGGAACACGGCGTTAAACTGGCTGCCGGATGGCTGATTGATCAATGTGGTTTGAAAGGCACCCGGATTGGTGACGCGCAAGTACATCCGAATCAGGCACTTGTTTTGGTGAATCAGGGAAATGCGACTGCGGAAGACGTGATCCGTTTAGCTGGCCATGTTTGCTCCCGTGTCTATGAAACCTATGGGGTTTCTCTTGAACATGAAGTCCGGTTTATCGGGGCTGAAGGAGAAGTCTATCTGAATGAATTGCTGAAAAAGGAATGCGACGAATGAAAACGCATCAGGCGAAATTAACTATATTGTCATTATTATCTGACGGGCAATTTTATTCCGGGGAATATTTGGGAGAAAAGCTTGGTGTTTCCAGAGCGGCAGTCAGTAAACATATTAAAGGCATTCAGGATTGGGGTGTTGATGTTTTTCGTGTGCAGGGAAAAGGTTATCAGCTTGCTCAACCGATACAATTGTTGAATGAAGATTTAATAAGGCAACATGTTTCAAACCCGATAGCGATCCATCCTATCATTGATTCGACAAACCAGTACTTACTGGAACGGGCCGGCGAAATAGAGTCAGGTACTGTCTGTCTTGCCGAATATCAGTCAAAAGGACGGGGACGGAGAGGACGTCAGTGGAACTCGCCGTTTGGTTCTAATCTTTATTTCTCCATGTACTGGAAACTGGAAGCCGGAATGGCAGCTGCTATGGGATTGAGTCTGGTGGTTGGTATTGCGGTTATTGATGCTTTGAAAGCGCTTGGTGTTAATGATGTGAAGCTTAAATGGCCGAATGATCTTTATTATCAGGATAAAAAACTGGCGGGAATTCTTGTTGAAGTATCCGGTCAGGCAGGTGATGCCGCGCACTTAATTATTGGCATGGGGATGAATCTGTTCATGAGGAAGGAAGAAATCTCAATTGAGCAGCCATGGACGACACTTTCTCAGGTCTTGGGAGAGCAGATGATCGATCGAAATGAACTGGCGGTTGCATTAATTCGTTCCTGGAATGAAACCTTAAAAGGCTATGAAGAAAAAGGTATTGCGGGCTTTGTAGATTCCTGGAATGAAGTTGATAACTTTATTAATCGTCCGGTGAAGCTGCTGATGGGGGAGCGGATCATCCGCGGTATAGAAAGAGGAATTGATGCCCATGGTGCTGTTCTGCTGGAGACAGAAGAAGGGATTCGTAGCTTTGTTGGCGGTGAAATTTCATTAAGAAGTGATGAAAAACAGGATGACTATTAGTCATCCTGTGTGCTGAATATCCGGGAAAACTGATATGAATTTATTGTCGCAATAAAATTTGCTCAACCGTATGTGTTTCTCCCTTACATAAGATCAGCTGCGCTCTTTCTCTGGTTGGTAAAATGTTTTCCTGTAAGTTTTTACCGTTTATTGCGTGCCAGATATTTTTGGCAATGGAGATCGCTTCTTCTTCCGCCAGCCGGGTATAGTGACTAAAGTATGACCCCGGCGTTTTGAATGCGCCATGCCTGAACTTCCTGAATCTTTCTATATACCATTTCTCGATGAAAACTGGGTTTGCATCAACAAAAATCGAGAAATCAAGAAAATCAGAAATAAAAACCCGGTGTGGCGCATGAGGATAATCCATGCCACTTTGCAAGACATTCAATCCTTCCAGAATCAGAATGTCGGGGTTATTGACAACTTTTTTTTCCTCTGTGATGTCGTAAGTTAAATGAGAGTATATTGGAGCAGCTACGTCGGGTTTTCCTGATTTTACATCGGATACAAACTGTACCAGTCGTTTGATGTCATAAGACTCCGGAAATCCTTTTTTTTGCATGATTCCTTTTTCAAGCAAAATTTCATTTGGATAAAGAAACCCATCGGTTGTAACCAGCTCAACCTTGGGATGATTTTCCCAGCGGGAGAGAAGAGCCTTCAGCAGGCGGGCCGTTGTACTTTTTCCAACCGCAACGCTGCCGGCAATACCAATCACAAAAGGAGGAACTCTTTTTCTTCCTAAAAACTGGTTGAGAATTGTATTTCTGGTTTGACGTGAAGCGACATATAAATTCAGTAGTCTTGCCAAAGGTAAATAAATTTCAACTGCTTCCTTCATGGTCAGCTGTTCATTAATGCCCTGTAATTCACGCAGATCGCTTTCTGACAGCGTCATTGGAACTGAATTGCGAAGTTCCGACCATTGATATCTATCAAATGATAAGTAAGGATTCATAATATACCTATGACTGAAATCGGCAGGTACAGCAACATACCCCAAGAAAAAAAGAGAAAGCAACAAACAATGACAATATATTAGGTTACAGCAGGGAAAATTGTCTGAAAAAGCAGCGAATAAGCAAAAACATGAGAAAATTGAATTTTTTTTTGTAGAAAGACTTGCAAGGGATGAAATCATTCAATAGAATGCGCCCCACTTACGCCGACTTAGCTCAGTAGGTAGAGCAACTGACTTGTAATCAGTAGGTCGCCAGTTCGATTCCGGCAGTCGGCACCACTTTATTCTTGAGAGAATAGAGTGAGTTAAAAATTTGGAGGGGTTCCCGAGTGGCCAAAGGGAGCAGACTGTAAATCTGCCGGCTCCGCCTTCGATGGTTCGAATCCGTCCCCCTCCACCATATTCTTTAGGAAATAGCTCTTAGAGTTACTACGTGTGCGGGCATCGTATAATGGCTATTACCTCAGCCTTCCAAGCTGATGATGCGGGTTCGATTCCCGCTGCCCGCTCCACTCTATTAAGAGTGCTGATATAGCTCAGGTGGTAGAGCGCATCCTTGGTAAGGATGAGGTCGGCAGTTCGAGTCTGCCTATCAGCACCAGCTCTAAGCAAACATTTCCTTTTGTTATATACTTTATTACCAATAATTTTGGTTGCGTGGTCATAAAGCCACCTTAAATCCGTACCTAGAGGGACTATTATGTCTAAAGAAAAATTTGAACGTACGAAACCGCACGTAAACGTTGGTACTATCGGCCACGTTGACCACGGTAAAACAACGCTAACAGCAGCAATCTGTACAACACTTGCAAAAGTGTATGGTGGTGAAGCGAAAGATTTCGCGTCAATCGATAACGCGCCTGAAGAGCGTGAGCGTGGTATCACAATCGCGACTTCACACGTTGAGTATGACACTCCAAGCCGTCACTACGCACACGTAGACTGTCCTGGACACGCGGATTATGTGAAAAACATGATCACAGGTGCGGCACAGATGGATGGTGGTATCCTGGTTGTTGCAGCGACAGATGGTCCAATGCCACAGACTCGTGAGCACATCCTTTTGGGTCGTCAGGTAGGTATTCCTTACATCATCGTATTCATGAACAAATGTGACATGGTTGATGATGAAGAGCTGCTTGAGCTGGTAGAAATGGAAGTACGTGAACTGCTTTCAGAATATGAATTCCCAGGTGATGACCTGCCAGTAATCCAGGGTTCAGCTCTGGGTGCACTGAACGGTGAGAAGCAGTGGGAAGACAAGATTGTTGAGCTTGCAGAAGCTTTGGATTCATATATTCCAGAGCCAGAGCGTGCAATCGACCAGGATTTCATCCTGCCAATCGAAGACGTATTCTCAATCCAGGGCCGTGGTACAGTAGTAACAGGTCGTGTAGAGCAGGGCGTTATCACAGTTGGTGATGAAGTAGAAATCATTGGTATCAAAGAAACAACCAAGACAACTTGTACTGGTGTAGAAATGTTCCGTAAGCTGCTTGACGAAGGTCGTGCAGGTGAGAACGTAGGTGTACTTCTGCGTGGTACTAAGCGTGATGAAGTAGAACGTGGTCAGGTACTGGCGAAGCCAGGTTCAATCACACCACACACGAAGTTCGAGTCAGAAGTATACGTGTTGTCGAAAGATGAAGGTGGTCGTCACACACCATTCTTCAAAGGATATCGTCCACAGTTCTACTTCCGTACAACAGACGTAACAGGTTCAATCGAGTTACCGGAAGGCGTAGAAATGGTTATGCCTGGTGACAACGTGAAAATGGTTGTTGAACTGATTGCTCCAATCGCGATGGACGATGGTCTTCGTTTTGCGATTCGTGAAGGTGGCCGTACAGTAGGCGCCGGTGTTGTTGCTAAAATCATCGCATAATGATTTGACTTAACACTAGTAAAAAGGGCATCATTTGATGCCCTTTTTCTGCACTGAAGATATATATTGATTAGTTGTTAGTCAATCGTTGAGAAGTTGAACAGAAAAAGTTATTTATCTGGTTCGATATATAGCAGTTAGGTTGTATATCAACCGTATTGCCCTGCATCAGCGGGGTTATTGTCGTCTATATTAAGACTAGTAACAGGTTGGTTTATGAAAGCAAATCATGCTGAAACTCCTGAGAGCTCCAATGCAGTTGATAAGTTTAAGTGGTTTCTTGCTCTTGTTCTGTTGGCTGCTGCAGTAGTAGGTAACTCATTTTACGGTGAGACAGTCTCCATTGTTATCCGGGCAGCGGGCGTCATTGTTTTGATTGCAGCTGCGTTGGGTATCGCTGCGACAACAGTTAAAGGTCAGATTGCGATTAAGTTTGCCCGCGAAGCAAAAATAGAAGTACGCAAAGTGGTATGGCCTACTCGTCAAGAGACGATACAGACAACGCTTATTGTTTTGGCTGTATGTGTTGTAATGGCACTAGCTCTATGGGGTATTGACGGTATTATGGTTCGTCTTGTTGCATTCGCAACAGGAGTATAGAGGGTTTAATTCATGAGTGAAGCTCCTAAAAAACGCTGGTACGTTGTTCAAGCCTTTTCCGGGTTTGAAGGACGGGTTGCTCAGTCATTACGTGAGCATATAAAAATGCATGGAATGGAAGACTTATTCGGAGAAGTTCTGGTTCCTACCGAGGAAGTCGTTGAGATGCGAGCAGGCCAGCGACGCAAGAGTGAAAGAAAGTTCTTTCCGGGATATGTACTTGTGCAAATGATTATGAATGATGAATCCTGGCACCTTGTACGTAGCGTTCCCCGAGTGATGGGCTTCATTGGTGGTACATCAGATCGTCCTGCTCCTATCACAGACAAAGAAGCAGATGCCATTTTAAATCGTTTAGAAAAAGCAAGCGAAGCGCCTCGTCCGAAAACGATGTTTGAAGCGGGTGAAGTTGTTCGAGTGAATGATGGTCCATTTGCTGACTTCAACGGTACCGTTGAAGAAGTTGACTATGAGAAGAGTCGCCTGAAAGTATCAGTATCGATCTTTGGGCGTGCAACTCCGGTTGAACTTGAGTTCGGCCAGGTTGAAAAACTGAGCTAGAAATAGTTTCTCAGGGTTGTTTGTTGTGCGAATTATGTCTATAATTTCGCCCCCCTTATACAGGGTCTTTATTTTAACCGGGGAGCTGATCGAATGATTAGCGTCAGAACCCAAATATAGGAAATATCATGGCTAAGAAAGTTGAAGCTTATATCAAGCTGCAAGTTGCAGCAGGTATGGCTAACCCAAGTCCACCAGTTGGTCCAGCTCTGGGTCAGCATGGTGTGAATATCATGGAATTCTGTAAAGCATTTAATGCAAAGACAGAATCTATCGAGAAAGGTTTGCCGACACCTGTTGTTATCACAGTCTACAATGACCGTTCGTTTACGTTTATTACTAAGACGCCACCTGCATCAGTTCTTCTGAAGAAAGCTGCGGGTATTAAGTCTGGTTCAGGTCGTCCAAATACTGAAAAAGTAGGGACTGTAACTGACGCTCAGCTTCAGGAAATTGCAGAAACTAAAGCTGCTGATATGACTGGTGCTGATATTGAAGCGATGAAACGTTCTATCGCTGGTACTGCCCGTTCAATGGGCCTAGTGGTAGAGGGTTAATATCATGGCTAAATTAACAAAGCGTATGCGTACTATCCGCGAAAAAGTTGATGTAACTAAAGAATACGATATCAATGAAGCTGTTGCACTTCTGAAAGAATTAGCAACTGCAAAATTCGTTGAATCAGTTGATGTTGCTGTAAACTTGGGTATTGATGCCCGTAAATCTGATCAAAACGTTCGTGGCGCAACTGTACTGCCTCATGGTACAGGTCGTGAAATCCGTGTTGCTGTATTCACTCAAGGCGCAAATGCTGAAGCTGCTAAAGAAGCAGGTGCTGATCTGGTTGGTATGGAAGATCTGGCTGAACAAGTGAAGAAAGGCGAAATGAACTTCGACGTAGTTGTTGCTTCTCCTGATGCAATGCGTGTTGTTGGTCAGCTGGGTACAATTCTTGGTCCTCGTGGCCTGATGCCAAACCCGAAAGTTGGTACTGTAACGCCTAACGTTGCTGAAGCTGTTAAGAATGCGAAAGCAGGTCAGGTTCGTTACCGTAATGATAAGAACGGTATCGTTCATACAACTATCG
The DNA here is from genome assembly GCF_024529975.1 of Vibrio quintilis. Lineage (GTDB taxonomy): Bacteria > Pseudomonadota > Gammaproteobacteria > Enterobacterales > Vibrionaceae > Vibrio > Vibrio quintilis. The sequence continues at coordinate 356,044 of NZ_AP024897.1, forward strand.
GAAAAGTTTCTTTCGATGTTGAACAGCTGAAAGAAAACTTAGAAGCACTTGTAATTGCTCTGAAGAAAGCAAAACCATCTACAGCGAAAGGTACTTTCCTGAAGAAGGTAAGCATTTCTACAACAATGGGTGCTGGTGTAACAGTGGATCAAGCAACACTGAACACTCAACAAGCATAATTTATTTGATCAGGCGCGAAAATTATGTATAATTTTGCGCCTGAATTTGTGGTTGGGGCTGAACTTCTTGTTTAATTTAAGCAAAAAACAGTCTCCGTCCAAGACCGTAGGTGTTTTCCTTCAGGAAACTTAATTGTCCTGCGTAGATGGTGCCCGAACTGACAGAAAGCTCTATGTTATATAGTTATCTTTCTTCTGGGAATGCACCTCAATAGCTCTCATTACTGTAAAAATGGTAATGAGTGGTGTAACGACAACCAGGAGTAAATCCAAAATGGCTTTAAATCTTCAAGACAAAAAAGCAATTGTTGCTGAAGTCAACGAAGCGGCCAGTGGTGCACTTTCTGCAGTTGTAGCTGACTCTCGTGGTGTAGATGTAAGTGCGATGACATCTCTTCGTAAACAAGCGCGTGAAGCGGGTGTTTATTTGAAAGTTGTTCGTAATACATTAGCACGTCGTGCGGTTCAGGGTACGGATTATGAGTGTCTTAATGACACTTTTGTTGGTCCTACTCTAATCGCGTTCTCTAATGAGCACCCTGGTGCTGCTGCGCGTCTTTTCAAAGACTTCGCGAAAGAGAATGACAAATTTGAGATTAAAGCTGCTGCATTCGAAGGCGCAGTTGCTGACGTTGAAGTACTCGCAACACTACCAACTTACGACGAAGCGATTGCACGTTTGATGATGTGCATGAAAGAAGCTTCTGCTGGCAAGCTGGTACGTACTATCGCGGCTCTACGCGATCAAAAACAAGAAGAAGCTGCGGCATAAGCCTTGCTTTTTACTGGTTGCAAAATAAACTTATTGTTGACTTAAAAGAGAATTGTTATGTCTATTACTAACGAGCAAATCCTAGACGCAGTTGCAGAAATGTCTGTAATGCAAGTTGTTGAACTTATCGAAGCAATGGAAGAAAAATTCGGCGTATCTGCTGCAGCTGCTGTTGTTGCAGGCGGTGCTGCTGCTGGTGGCGAAGCTGCTGCTGAGCAAACTGAATTTGACGTAATCCTAACTGCTGCTGGCGGTAACAAAGTTGCTGTAATCAAAGCAGTACGTGGCGCAACTGGTCTTGGCCTGAAAGAAGCTAAAGCGCTTGTTGACGGTGCTCCATCACCTCTGAAAGAAGGTGTTGAGAAAGATGAAGCAGAAGCGTTGAAAGCTCAACTTGAAGAAGCTGGTGCATCTGTTGAAGTTAAGTAATCTATACTTAATAGCTTAGCCGAAAGGCTAATGGCTGGTGGTTTATTGACCACCGGCCTTTTTGCGCTGTAGGGTGTCGACGGTTTTTCCCGCTGTTTAGGCGTTCGATATCCATGCAAAGTCGTTTGATCCAACGTGATGAAACGTAGCTACAATAAACAGCGAGTTAGTCACTGTCCTTATCCTTTAAACTTTAGATGTATAGTTTTATTGGTGGGCAGTTTGGGTCACTTATCAGCGAGCTGAGGAACCCCATGGTTTACTCTTATACCGAGAAAAAGCGCATCCGCAAGGACTTTGGTACTCGTCCACAAGTGTTGGACATCCCATACCTGCTATCGATCCAGCTCGATTCGTTCGACAAATTTATCGAACAGGATCCTGAAGGACAATATGGTCTGGAAGCTGCCTTTCGTTCTGTTTTTCCAATTCAGAGCTATAATGGCAATTCTGAGCTGCAATACGTTAGCTACCGTCTTGGTGAGCCAGTTTTTGATGTTAAAGAATGTCAAATTCGTGGTGTAACTTATTCAAAACCACTACGTGTGAAATTACGTTTGGTCATTTTTGATAAAGACGCACCAGCGGGTACTGTCAAAGATATTAAAGAACAAGAAGTCTACATGGGTGAGATTCCACTCATGACAGATAATGGTACCTTCGTCATTAATGGTACCGAGAGGGTTATCGTATCCCAGCTGCACCGAAGCCCCGGCGTGTTCTTCGACAGCGATAAGGGAAAGACTCACTCATCTGGAAAGGTTTTATATAACGCACGTGTGATTCCTTACCGTGGTTCATGGCTCGATTTTGAGTTTGATCCAAAGGATAATTTATACGTTCGTATTGATCGTCGTCGTAAATTACCTTCATCAATTATTCTTCGTGCATTGGGTAAAACGACTGAAGAGATTCTGGATCTTTTCTTCGATAAGATTGTTTTCGAAGTAAAAGACCAGACGTTGATGATGGAACTTATTCCCGAACGTCTGCGCGGTGAAACAGCAAGCTTTGACATTGAAGCAAATGGCAAAGTTTATGTTGAGCAAGGCCGTCGCATTACGGCGCGCCATATCCGTCAGTTAGAAAAAGACGGTGTTGATTTTATTGAAGTACCGGTTGAATACATTGTTGGCAAGATTGCTTCCAATGATTATGTCGATCAGGATACGGGTGAAATTATTGCTGCGGCAAACCAGGAAATCAGCCTGGAAACTTTAGCTAAGCTCTCGCAGGCCGGATATAAGAGAATTGAAGTTCTTTATACGAATGAACTTGATCATGGTTCTTTCATGTCAGATACATTGCGTATCGACAGTACAACTGACCGCATTTCGGCTTTAGTTGAAATTTACCGGATGATGCGTCCTGGTGAGCCACCAACGAAAGAAGCTGCTGAAGCTTTATTTGAAAGTCTGTTCTTCTCTGAAGAGCGTTATGACTTGTCTACAGTTGGCCGGATGAAGTTTAATAGTTCTATTGGCCGTGATGATGCCGGTGAACAGGGAACTTTAGACGAAATCGATATCATCGAAGTGATGAAGAAACTGATTTCAATCCGTAACGGAATTGGAGAAGTTGATGACATCGACCACTTAGGTAACCGCCGTATTCGTAGCGTTGGGGAAATGGCTGAGAACCAATTCCGTGTTGGTCTTGTTCGTGTGGAACGTGCTGTAAAAGAACGTTTGAGTTTAGGTGATCTTGATAATGTGATGCCTCAGGATCTCATCAATGCCAAGCCAATTTCTGCCGCAGTAAAAGAATTCTTTGGTTCTTCTCAGTTGTCCCAGTTTATGGACCAGAACAACCCACTATCAGAAGTCACGCATAAGCGTCGTATTTCTGCATTGGGTCCGGGTGGTTTAACCCGTGAGCGTGCTGGCTTTGAAGTTCGGGACGTACACGTGACTCACTATGGACGTTTATGTCCGATTGAGACTCCTGAAGGTCCAAACATCGGTTTGATCAACTCGCTTTCAGCGTTTGCACGTTGTAATGAATATGGTTTCCTTGAGACGCCATATCGCCGTGTCGTTGATGGCGTCGTCACTGACGAGGTTGATTACCTTTCTGCGATTGAAGAAGGGCAGTTCATTATTGCACAGGCGAATGCTAAATTAAGCGATGATGCTACTTTTGCTGATGAATTGATCACAGCTCGTCAGAAAGGTGAATCAGGTCTTCACCCTCGCGAGCACGTCAGTTATATGGACGTTGCAACAAACCAGGTTGTATCGATTGCTGCATCTTTAATTCCATTCCTTGAACACGATGATGCAAACCGTGCCTTGATGGGTGCGAACATGCAACGTCAGGCTGTTCCAACCCTACGGGCTGACAAGCCATTAGTTGGTACAGGTATCGAGCGTAATGTAGCTGTTGACTCTGGTGTAACTGCGGTTGCTAAACGTGGTGGTATGATCCAGTCTGTTGATGCATCTCGTATCGTGGTTAAAGTGAATGATGATGAACTGGTTCCTGGTGAAGCAGGTATCGACATTTATAACCTGACGAAATATACCCGTTCAAACCAAAACACATGTATTAACCAGCGTCCTTGTGTGATGCCCGGTGAACCTGTTGCCCGTGGCGATGTAGTGGCTGACGGCCCGTCAACTGATTTAGGTGAGTTGGCTCTTGGTCAGAATATGCGTATCGCATTTATGCCTTGGAACGGTTATAACTTTGAGGATTCAATCCTTGTTTCTGAGCGTGTTGTTCAGGAAGACCGTTTTACTACAATTCACATTCAGGAACTTTCTTGTGTTGCCCGTGATACCAAATTGGGTGCTGAAGAGATTACTGCGGACATCCCAAATGTTGGTGAGGCTGCATTATCTAAGCTGGATGAGTCAGGTATTGTTTATATCGGCGCTGAAGTTAAAGGTGGCGATATTCTGGTAGGTAAGGTGACACCAAAAGGTGAAACACAGCTTACTCCGGAAGAAAAACTTCTGCGCGCAATTTTTGGTGAAAAAGCATCCGATGTCAAAGATACATCATTGCGTGTGCCAAACTCTGTTTCAGGTACGGTTATCGACGTTCAGGTCTTCACTCGTGATGGTGTTGAAAAAGATAAGCGTGCGCTTGAAATTGAGCAAATGCAGCTGAAAGAAGCGAAGAAGGATCTGACGGAAGAATTCCAGATTCTTGAAGGCGGTTTGCTTGCTCGTGTGAGAGCTGTACTACTTGCCAGTGGTTACTCTGAAGCAAGATTAGACTCTATTGACCGTAAAAAATGGTTAGAGCAAACAATCGAAGATAGCGAGCAGCAATCTCAGCTAGAGCAACTTGCTGAGCAGTGGGACGAGCTGAAAGCTGATTTCGATAAGAAATTTGAAGCGAAGCGTCGTAAGATCACTCAAGGTGATGATCTGGCGCCGGGTGTACTGAAAATCGTTAAAGTTTATCTGGCCGTGAAACGTCGCATTCAGCCTGGTGATAAGATGGCTGGTCGACATGGTAACAAGGGTGTTATTTCAAAAATTAACCCTGTTGAAGATATGCCTTACGATGAAAAAGGTAACCCTGTCGATATCGTCCTGAACCCACTGGGTGTACCATCCCGGATGAACATTGGACAGATTCTGGAAGTTCACCTGGGCGCTGCTGCAAAAGGTATTGGTGATAAGATCAATGCAATGGTCAGAGAGCAGCAGGAAATTGCTAAGTTAAGAGATTTTCTGCAGCAGGTTTATAGTTTAGGTAACGATATCCGTCAGAAAGTAGATATCGTTTCTCTCTCTGATGAAGATGTTCGCGTACTGGCTGGTAATTTGCGTAATGGTCTTCCTGTTGCAACACCAGTTTTTGACGGTGCAACAGAGCCTGAAATTAAGAGCTTACTGAAACTTGCAGATCTACCTGAATCAGGTCAGCTGACCTTGTTTGATGGCCGTACAGGTGATGCTTTTGAACGTCCGGTAACTGTTGGTTACATGTACATGCTGAAACTGAATCACCTTGTTGATGATAAGATGCATGCCCGTTCAACCGGTTCTTATAGTCTGGTTACTCAGCAGCCATTGGGTGGTAAAGCTCAGTTTGGTGGTCAGCGCTTCGGAGAAATGGAAGTGTGGGCACTGGAAGCATACGGTGCGGCGTATACGTTGCAGGAAATGCTGACAGTGAAATCAGACGATGTAAATGGCCGGACGAAGATGTACAAAAACATCGTTGATGGAAGTCATAGTATGGAACCAGGAATGCCTGAATCCTTTAACGTATTGTTAAAAGAGATTCGCTCACTTGGTATCAACATCGAGCTAGAAGACGAAGAGTAATCCATTTGGATTATCTGGTAGAAAGGAGCTTGCCGTCGGCAAGCCCCTTTTAACTCCTTACAGGAGCTGATTGTGAAAGACTTATTAAACTTTCTGAAAGCACAGCATAAGACTGAAGAATTTGATGCAATCAAAATCGGTCTTTCCTCACCTGATATGATTCGTTCTTGGTCATATGGTGAGGTAAAAAAACCTGAAACTATTAACTACCGAACGTTCAAACCAGAACGTGACGGTTTGTTTTGTGCGCGTATCTTTGGACCGGTTAAAGACTATGAATGTCTTTGCGGAAAGTATAAGCGTCTGAAACACCGTGGTGTAATTTGTGAAAAATGTGGTGTAGAAGTTACACAGACTAAAGTTCGTCGTGACCGGATGGGACACATCGAGCTTGCTTCTCCTGTAGCACATATTTGGTTTTTGAAGTCACTGCCATCCCGTATTGGTTTGTTAATGGACATGCCGCTTCGTGATATTGAGCGCGTACTTTATTTTGAAATGTACGTTGTCACTGAGCCGGGGATGACTGACTTAGAAAAAGGTCAGTTACTGACTGAAGAAGAATATCTGGATCGCCTGGAAGAATGGGGTGATGAGTTTGTTGCGAAGATGGGTGCTGAAGCAATTAAAGATCTACTTGCTTCTATGGACCTGAACGCAGAAACAGAACTAATGCGTGAAGAACTTGGTTCAACAAACTCAGAGACTAAACGTAAGAAAATCACTAAACGCTTAAAATTAGTTGAAGCGTTTCTTGCGTCCGGGAACAATCCTGAATGGATGATTCTTACTGTCTTGCCTGTGTTGCCGCCTGATCTTCGTCCTCTGGTTCCTCTGGATGGTGGTCGTTTTGCGACATCAGATTTGAACGATTTATACCGTCGTGTAATTAACCGTAACAACCGTTTAAAGCGTTTGTTAGAGCTGGCTGCTCCGGATATTATCGTACGAAACGAGAAGCGGATGCTTCAGGAATCTGTTGATGCATTATTAGATAATGGTCGCCGTGGCCGTGCAATTACGGGCTCGAATAAACGTCCTCTTAAGTCTCTTGCAGATATGATCAAGGGTAAACAGGGTCGTTTCCGTCAAAACCTTCTTGGTAAGCGTGTTGACTACTCCGGACGTTCTGTAATTACTGTAGGTCCTTATCTTCGTTTGCATCAATGTGGTTTGCCGAAGAAGATGGCACTGGAACTGTTTAAGCCATTTATCTACAGTAAACTCGAAACCCGTGGTTTGGCGACAACGATCAAAGCCGCTAAGAAAATGGTTGAGCGTGAAGAGCCGGTTGTATGGGATATTCTGGATGAAGTCATTCGTGAGCATCCGGTCCTTCTGAACCGTGCACCAACGCTTCACCGTTTGGGTATCCAGGCTTTTGAACCTGTTCTGATCGAAGGTAAAGCAATTCAGCTTCACCCATTGGTGTGTGCGGCGTATAACGCTGACTTCGATGGCGACCAAATGGCTGTCCACGTGCCGCTGACGCTTGAAGCCCAGCTTGAAGCACGTACGTTGATGATGTCAACGAACAATATTCTTTCTCCTGCATCCGGTGATCCTATCATCGTTCCTTCTCAGGACGTGGTCTTGGGTCTGTACTACATGACCCGTGAAATGATCAATGCGCCGGGTGAAGGTATGTATCTTTCCGGCCCGGCTGAAGCAGAAAAAGCGTACCGCACGAAAACTGCTGCACTACATGCCCGGGTGACAGTCCGTATCACAGAAACTGTGAAGGACGAAGATGGTAACTTCACAACGGAAACAAAGCTGGTCGAAACGACGGTAGGTCGTGCGATGTTATGGCAGATCGTACCGAAAGGTCTTCCGTTTAGCATTGTGAACCAGAAGCTGGGTAAGAAACAGATTTCCAATCTGTTAAACGAGGCTTACCGTAAACTCGGACTGAAAGATACAGTTATTTTTGCTGACCAGATCATGTATACAGGTTTTGCTTATGCAGCATTGTCTGGTGTTTCTGTTGGTATCGACGATATGGTCGTGCCGCCAGCGAAATACACTGAAATATCAGAAGCAGAAGAAGAAGTTCGTGAAATTCAGGAACAGTTCCAGTCAGGTCTGGTGACTGCCGGTGAGCGTTACAACAAAGTGATCGATATCTGGGCATCAACCAATGACCGTGTTGCGAAAGCCATGATGGCGAACCTTTCTTCTGAAACTGTCATTAACCGTGAAGGTGAAGAAGAGCAGCAAGAGTCATTTAACAGTATCTATATGATGGCTGACTCCGGAGCCCGGGGTTCTGCAGCTCAGATTCGTCAGCTTGCGGGTATGCGTGGTCTGATGGCTCGTCCTGATGGTTCAATCATTGAAACACCAATCACGGCGAACTTTAAAGAAGGTCTGAACGTTCTTCAGTACTTTATTTCAACGCACGGTGCGCGGAAAGGTCTTGCGGATACGGCATTGAAAACTGCGAACTCCGGTTATCTGACGCGTCGTCTGGTTGATGTTGCCCAGGATGTGGTTGTCACAGAACATGACTGTGGTACTCACGAAGGTGTTCAGATGATGCCTCACATTGAAGGTGGGGATGTAAAAGTTGCATTGACCGAGCTGGCTCTTGGTCGGGTTGCAGCTGAAGATATTCTGAAACCGGGCACTGAAGAAGTTCTGATTCCGCGGAATACATTGATTGATGAGAAATGGTGTCAGATTATTGATGAAAATTCTGTCGATACAATGAAAGTTCGTTCTGTCGTAACCTGTGATTCAGACTTTGGTTGCTGTGCTCAGTGCTATGGACGTGATCTTGCCCGTGGTCATTTAGTGAACCAGGGTGAATCTGTTGGTGTTATTGCTGCTCAGTCAATCGGTGAGCCAGGAACACAGCTGACCATGCGTACATTCCACATTGGTGGTGCGGCGTCTACAGCTGCTGCTGAAAATAGCATCCAGACGAAGAACAAAGGTTCGCTTAAACTGAACAATGCTAAGTTTGTTAAGAACAAAGATGGCAAACTTGTCATTACTTCCCGTGCAACTGAATTGACAATTATCGATGAAATGGGCCGAACCAAAGAGAAACATAAACTTCCTTATGGTTCTCTGTTGAATAAGGCTGATAGCGATATTGTTGAGTCAGGTGAAATTGTGGCTAACTGGGAAGCGCACACCATGCCAATTATCACTGAAGTGGCAGGTCGTGTTCAGTTTGTTGACATGATTGATGGCGTGACAGTTTCCCGTCAGATGGATGATTTAACGGGTCTGTCTTCAAGTGAAGTGACTGAAGCTGCGGCTCGCCCTTCTGCTGGTAAAGATATGCGTCCAGCCGTGAAACTGGTCGACGCCAGTGGCAACGATATCATGATTCCAGGTACTGACATGCCAGCACAATATTTCCTTCCGGGTAAAGCGATTGTAAACCTTGAAGATGGTGCTGAAGTCGGTGTAGGTGATACGCTTGCCCGTATTCCTCAGAAATCTGGTGGTAACAGAGATATCACTGGTGGTCTGCCTCGGGTTGCCGACTTGTTCGAAGCTCGTAAACCGAAAGAACCAGCAATTCTGGCTGAATACTCAGGTACGGTTTCATTTGGTAAAGAAACGAAAGGAAAACGTCGTTTGGTGATCACCCGTGAAGGGAACGACACTTACGAGGAAATGATTCCTAAGCATCGCCAGTTGAACGTATTTGAAGGTGAAAAAGTTGAGCGCGGTGATGTGATTGCTGACGGTCCTGAGTCACCACATGATATTTTGCGTTTACGTGGTATTCATGCAGTTACTCAGTATATTGCAAATGAAGTACAGGAAGTTTACCGTCTGCAAGGGGTGAAAATTAACGATAAGCACATTGAAACGATTGTTCGTCAAATGCTGCGTAAGTGTACGATTACCTTTGCCGGAGACTCTGATTTCCTTGCTGGTGAACAGGTTGAATATTCACAGGTTAAGATCGCTAACCGTCAGCTTGAAGCTGAAGGGAAGGAACCTGCCCGCTATGAGCGTGAGCTTCTGGGTATTACCAAAGCTTCTCTGGCGACAGAGTCGTTCATCTCTGCGGCATCTTTCCAGGAAACAACCAGAGTTCTTACAGAAGCAGCTGTTTCAGGTAAGCGCGATGACCTTCGTGGATTGAAAGAGAACGTGATTGTTGGACGTTTGATCCCAGCTGGTACAGGCTTTGCTTACCATCAGGAGCGTCAGGCAAAACGTGAAGCTCAGAAAGAAGGCCCATCAGCAGAGCAGGCAACAGATAATCTCGCTGCTTTGTTGAATGCAGGTTTTTCATCTGATGAATAACGATTGTAACTGATAGATAAAAGGCGCCTTCCAGGCGCCTTTTTTATTGTCATCCCTAAACCACCGCCTTGGGCGGTGGTGATTGAACCTTGGGGCTATTGCCCGAAGAAATGCCCATGTTAGAAGTAAACCTCTTATTCACCACAAGTAAGAGGAAACAAAAAACATGGGCGACTATAGAAGTTCATCACATGTCTATTGGCGTTGTAAATACCATATAGTTTGGACGCCGAAATACAGATTCAAGATCCTGAAAGGTAACGTAGGTAAGGAGCTTTATCGCTCAATCTATATTTTATGCAATATGAAAGATTGCGAGGTCTTGGAACTAAATGTTCAGCAAGATCATGTTCATCTGGTTGTGATAGTTCCACCAAAAGTGTCTATCTCAACGTTGATGGGGATGTTGAAAGGACGTTCGGCAATCCGGTTGTTTAACAAATTCCCGCATATAAGAAAGAAGCTCTGGGGAAATCATTTTTGGGCAAGAGGTTACTTTGTCGATACGGTTGGCGTAAATGAAGAAATCATCAGACGTTACGTCAGACACCAAGATAAGAAAGATCAAGAATACGAGGCGCAGTTAGAGTTGAAGATGAACTAACAGCGCGAGAATGCTCCCTTTCAGGGGGCTGTAAACCAAAGCCGCCTTCTAAGAAGGCGGATTTTTACAGGTTGATATCTTCCCTGAAGAGGCTCTCTCATTGAGAGTGAAACTCAAGCGCCGGGAGGTATTGATAAACTATCAACAATTAATTGAATGAGTTGATCTTCAACTTCAAACCGTGCTTCAAGAACCTCTCCCAATTGAGATAGCTCAAGGTCGAAGTTTTCTAATTGATCCCCATCCTTCATATCCAGATATTTATCGGCAAAATTCAGCAGTGGATCTGTCGTTTCCACAATTGCTAAATAAGTTTGATTAATGTCGTTAGTCGCAGTAAAACCAGTCGATTCCCACTTTGCTTTTACAGTATCGTAGATTTTAAAGTGGCCAGTTGAGATATAGTCTACAAGCCTTCTGCAGAAGCTATGGATCTCATGAATTGTTGGTAATTCAGAAATAGAATTCCTGGTTGAATTGGGTTGCCTGGTGACTAGTTTGCAGTACTTCACCAACAAAGATTGACGCGTATCTAACCAGTGATCAATGACTTCACTGGAACCGCCCCACTGTTCCTGAGTTCTTTTAAATTTGTTTAACATGGCGATGCCCTCTGATCGAGTTCCCGTAGGGAGATCTTTCCGTGGCAATGATGTTTGTAAACATCAATTCAAGTATTTATACAAGAGCTTACGATCTGGTATGTAGGATAACTCTGGTATGAAACAAGATTGCCAGTAAAATGGAATAACTGCAATAAATGGGAGTGATCATGTTAAAGAAAAGTGATACAAGAAACGCTTATTGGTGTGTTGTTTCAGGAAGTGAACTCTGGACTGTCGAAGGCACGCTACCTTTCGGCTCCGGACAACAATTTGGTTTACCTGTTCAGGAAGCCATATTGATTGGTGAATATCAGAGTCACCCTGTTTATTGGCTCAATGAAGAAGATATCGAATCTTCATTTGAGATGACCTCTCTTCGTGAGCTTCTCCATCTGAATGAACCGTTATTTTTGCTGGCCAGTAAAGCTGTTCAGTATGGTCATATGACCCGAACACAGCGTTTTTGTTCTCAGTGCGGAGGCAGAAATTACTTCCATCACCGTGAATACGCAATGCAATGTCAGGAATGTAAAACGATTCATTACCCAAGAATTTTTCCCTGTATTATCGTTGCTGTGCGAAAAGATGGTGAAATTCTTCTGGCACAGCATCCAAGGCATAAAAATGGGCTGTACACCGTTATTGCCGGGTTTGTTGAAGTTGGTGAAACTCTGGAGCAGTGTGTCGGCCGTGAAGTTTATGAGGAAACCGGAATCAGAGTTAAGAATATCCGGTATTTTGGTAGTCAGCCATGGGCTTTCCCATCGAGCATGATGGTAGCTTTTCTGGCAGATTATGATTCCGGAAATGTTAAGCCGGATTATAGTGAGTTAAGTGATGCTGACTGGTTTACACCGGATAACATTCCTGACCTTCTTGCACCTCCCGGAACGATAGCAAGAGCGTTAATTGAGACGACTATAGATGATATCAGGCAGGCGAGAAGTGACTGAAATTCAGGCTCCTGACTGATATTCATGTTAAAATTCCGGCCTAATTCATAATAATCAGTCTGAAAATGGGAAATTGTTAGTATGAGTGAACTGAAGAATGATCGTTATATACGGGCATTGTTGAAACAGCCTGTTGATCGCACGCCGGTATGGATGATGCGTCAGGCTGGCAGATATTTGCCTGAATACAGACAACTCAGATCTCAGGCCGGAGACTTTATGTCTCTGTGTAAAAATCCTGAACTGGCCTCTGAAGTGACTTTGCAACCTTTACGCCGTTTTCCGCTTGATGCCGCTATTTTATTTTCGGATATATTAACGATTCCTGATGCTATGGGATTAGGGCTTTATTTTGAAACCGGAGAAGGTCCTAAGTTTGAGCGCCCGATCAAAAGTCAGTCTGATATTGATCGTATCGGCACATTGGATCCGGAATGCGAATTGAAATATGTGATGGATGCAGTGCGCAGAATCCGTAGTGATTTGGATGGTCTAGTCCCTTTGATTGGATTTTCAGGTAGTCCCTGGACCTTAGCCACTTATATGGTTGAAGGAGGAAGTTCTAAGGCATTTACCAAAATAAAGAAAATGATGTATGCAGAGCCGGCAATGCTTCATTCATTACTGGAAAAACTTGCCACGAGTGTAGTTGACTATCTGAATGCCCAGATTAAAGCCGGGGCTCAGTCTGTGATGATTTTTGATACATGGGGCGGCGTTTTAACTCCCCGTGACTATCAGCTCTTTTCTCTCCGGTACATGCATAAAATTGTTGATGGATTAATCAGGGAATATCAGGGACATCGCATTCCTGTAACACTGTTCACAAAGAATGGTGGTATGTGGCTGGAGAAAATAGCCGCAACAGGGTGTGATGCTGTAGGATTAGACTGGACAATAAATATAAACGATGCCAGAGCACGCGTTGGTGATAAGGTTGCTTTACAAGGCAATATGGATCCATCAATCCTTTATGCGACACCAGAACGGATTCAGGAAGAAGTGTCTCAAATCCTTGCTGACTATGGTCAGGGGACAGGGCATGTTTTTAATTTAGGTCACGGAATCCATTTAGATGTAGCTCCGGAGAATGCTGGTGTTTTTGTGAATTCAGTTCATGAGCTTTCCCGGGCTTATCACTGCTAAAGCAGGATGCGGTTCAGTATGGCAGAGTGAGCTTTGGGGACATGATAATATTCTCATCTCGCTGACTCACTCATATTTTAATCAGGCTTAAGACAGGTATTATACCCAAACAACCTGAAGGTGCAGGTTTCAGTGACAAACTCACCCGCTGGACGTGAGCTGAAAGGCATATTTCTGTGTCAAGAGAATTTGAAAGGTGGGTACATTCCTGCATTCTCTTTCCTTGAACTGTACCTTTTGGCTGCACGATGAATTGTGCATCTTGAGGTTGCTTGGGTATACAAATTTAGAACCGTGAAAACAAGAGAAAAAATCATATCCGCAGCGTTAGAGCTATTTAACGAACAGGGCGAGCGAACAATAACAACAAACCATATTGCTGCTCATATCCAAATTAGTCCCGGAAATTTATATTATTATTTCCGCAACAAGCAGGACATTGTCAGAGAAATATTCAAGCTTTATGCTTCAGAATTGCTGGAGCGGTTTTCTCCGCCAAACAGAGATAAAGAAAGTCTCTCTTTATTACGCCATTATCTTGATTCAATATTCACGTTAATGTGGAAATATCGTTTTTTTTATGCAAATTTGCCGGAAATTTTGCAGAAAGATGAACAGTTACATGAAGACTATATTCAGGTTCAGGATAAGCTTCGTCATAATCTGGTGCAGATTATCTGTGTGTTTGCTGATATGTCATTAATTAAAATTTCAGATGATGAAATGCAGTCATTTGTGACCACATTACATATGGTAACCTCCAGCTGGTTAAATTACAGATCGGCCATGTCGTTAAGAACTCAGATTACTGAAGAAGTGATTTTGCAGGGAATGTTACAAATGATCGCTGTGGTTAAGCCCAGAGCAACGGCACAAGGTTTGGAACAACTCACCTTACTGGAAGAAGGCGTGATTGCGATGCATCAATGATGGCCGGCTGTTTGCGGGGATCGAATCGTTATCAGTGAATTAGATATAACCTTTTATTCTTGTTGGTGAAAGTTGATCACTGCTAGTTTTAGCGTTTTATTGTACAGAGATAGTTTAAGCGAATGCATTTCGATATATTTAATGGCGATGCTGACGGAATTCTGTCTTTATTGCAGCTCCGTAAGGCACAGCCCCGGGATTCAGTTTTGGTTACCGGCGTGAAACGTGATATCCAGTTATTAGATACAGTTGAAGTATCTGATGGTGATACATTGACTGTTCTGGATATTTCGATGGAAAAGAATCAGGATGGGCTTCACAGGATACTGTCTCAGGCTGAGCATATTTTTTATGCTGACCACCATAAGAGCGGTCAGATTCCTGTTTCCGGTAAGCTTGATGCGCACATCGACTTAGATGCCAATATATGTACCGCATTGATTGTTGATCAACATCTTCAGGGTCAATATCATTCCTGGGCGATTACAGCAGCTTTTGGTGATAACCTGAGCGCTGTTGCTAAGCGATTGTCTTCTGAAGCGGGTTATTCGCTAAAAGAGGCTGAACAGCTGGAAGAATTAGGTATCCTACTGAATTACAATGGATACGGTCATCATACTGATGACTTGTTTTATCACCCGGCTGAACTCTATCGGTTACTGATGAATTATGTGTCTCCATTTGATGTAGTCGCAGATTCATCGTCTCCGTTTTATACGCTCAGAGAAGGCTATCAGTCAGACTTTCAGGCTGTCTCTGAGCTGATCCCGGTATATAGCAGCCAGTATTTAAGTGTGATTGAGCTTCCTGATGAAGTATTTTCCCGGAGAATCAGTGGTGTTTTCGGCAATTTTTTGGCGAATGAGAATCCTGAGCGGGCGCATGTGATTTTGACCCGTAATGAAGATGCTTCATTCAGAATATCTTTAAGAGCGCCGCTGAACAATAAACAGGGAGCCGGGGATATTTGTGGTTCTTTCCCTACCGGAGGCGGGAGAGCAGCGGCAGCGGGTGTGAATGTCTTGCCTGAGCCGGTGCTGGAGCAGTTTATTGCCCGGACAGAAGCTTATTACGCAGGGTAGCTTTTATCTTGCAAGCCAGTTTAGCGGGTTTTCAGCTTTGCTGTTACGGCGGATTTCAAAATACAAGGAGGGCCCCGGTTGTCCTCCGGTATCACCGGCAAGCGCAATTTTTTCTCCGGCAGAGACGCGTTCCCCTTCTTTTTTCAGTAACGTTTGGTTAAAGCCGTACAAAGTCATATCGCCCTTTCCATGGTCGACAAGGACAACCAGACCATATCCCCGTAAATAATCAGAAAAGACCACAGTACCGGAATAGACCGCTTTGACAGCCTGTCCGTAAGAAGCACTGATGACAATTCCTTTCCAGCGAACCTGACCCGTCTGGCGGGTTCTGAATTTGTGTAGTAGTTTACCTTTCAGCGGCCATGCAAGCCTGCCTTTCCGGCTGGACAAGCCTTTCATCGGGACAATATTGCGTTTTGTTGCTTTGGCCATTTCAGCTTTGAGTCTGGACTCATTTCGCTGGAGTTCAGCCAGATAATTTTTGTTACTGGATATATTGGTTTTAATTTTTCTTAACGTTGTCCGGCGCTTTGATTGCGTCTTTTGTAGTTCTTTATGTTTTGCTGTCTGCTTCGCTAGCAGAGATTTAATTTTATCCCGCTCCTTCTGGCCGCGCTTTTCATGATCGTAGAGTTGTTGCGTAGTCTGATTCAGTTGCTGAATGATATCGACCCGGGCTTTTGCCAGATGTTGGTAGTACTGTCTGATTCGATCATCATTCGGATCATCTTTAAACAGGTACTCAGCTGAGTTTTTTTTATGCAGCATATAGTAGGTATGTAAAAGTCGTCCGAGTTGCTTTTCCTGCTTTTGTTTTTTCTTTTCAATGAGATGAATTTTCTGTTCTGTTTTAGCCAGACTTTGATTTGAGTCACGCAGCAGTTTCTTTGTTGAAACGATCTGTTTTCCCAGAGAGGAGATACTTAATTCTTGCCGTTTTAATGTGCTTTGCAGTTTATCGAGTTGTTTCGATTGCTTGTTTAATGAACTTTGTTGCCGGGATATCTCCGTTTTAACTCCTTGAAGCTCCTGCTGAGGGGCGGACAGTCCAATCTGAGGAAATAAGGTAAACAGCACACAAAAAGCAGAAAAGAGTATGGCAGGTATGCTGGTAAAAAACCGGATGATGAAAGTCTGATTCATTTTTCTTATATATCTCTCAGAAGATGTATCACAGTATACAGAAAGCTACAGAATCAATGATATTGAAATTTAGAATTTTGTCATAGTTCTAAAAAACAGCCCCGTTTTATGACGGGGCTGCTGAAGATCGGGAACGAAGGTATCAGAATAATGGCTTGCCTGACATTTCTTCCGGTATTTCTGTCTCTGTTAACGCCAGCATTGTTGGTGCTAAGTCAGATAGTTTACCGCCGTCTTTCAGTTGAATGTCTTTGCTTCCAACATAGATAAGAGGAACTGGCAGATTTGTATGTGCTGTATGAGTTCCGCCTGTTGCCGGATCAACCATCATTTCTGCATTACCATGGTCTGCAGTAATCAATAGCTGACCATCAACTTCTTTAATGGCTTCAACCACACGCCCGATACAATGATCAACAGCTTCACAAGCTTTGACGGCAGCATCATAAACGCCTGTGTGGCCCACCATATCTCCATTTGGGTAGTTACAGATAATTGCGTCATACTTGCCCGATTTAATTGATGCAACGAGCTTATCTGTCAGTTCGCCGGAACTCATTTCTGGTTGTAAATCGTAAGTTGCAACTTTCGGTGAGGCAACGAGTTGACGTTCTTCACCTTCAAACTCATCTTCTACACCGCCGTTGAAGAAGAATGTGACGTGAGCATACTTTTCTGTTTCAGAAATACGTAGCTGAGATTTACCTGCTTTGGATAACCACTCACCATATGTATTTGCCAGTGAAGCTGGTGGATAAGCACAGGAAAGAGGAATATCCGCAGCGTATTGCGTCAGCATGACAAAATCAACTTCAGGGAACTTCGCTCTCTCAAATCCGGCGAAATCAGAAACAAAAGTCCGGGTGATTTGACGCGCACGGTCTGCACGATAGTTCATAAATATAACGGCATCACCATCGTTGATGGCTGCCGAGTCTTCACCAGCGCTCTGAATCACCGTTGGCTTAACGAATTCATCATTTTCATCCCGGCTGTAAGCGGCCTGAAGGCCTGCAACAGCAGATTCCGCAGTGTATTCGCCCTGGCCCTGGGTCAGTAAAACATATGCTTTTTCTACGCGATCCCAGTTGTTATCACGATCCATTGCATAGTAACGACCGACAAGTGATGCGACCCGACCTTTACCAAGTTTAGTGAATAGCTCTTCAAAACGTTTCAGAGAATTTTCAGCACTGCGTGGTGGCGTATCACGTCCATCAAGGAAGCAGTGAAGATAGATTTTTTCTGCGCCGCGGGCTGCAGCGAGTTCTACAGCAGCATAGATATGATCCTCATGGGAGTGAACACCACCAGGAGACATTAAACCCATCAGATGAACTGCTTTGCCAGCTTTAACCGCTTTATCAATCGCAGCCGTCAAAACTTCATTTTGTTGGAATTCACCATCAGCAATTGCTTTGGTAATCCGGGTCAGATCCTGATAAACGATCCGGCCGGCACCAATATTTGTATGGCCAACTTCTGAGTTGCCCATTTGGCCGTCTGGCAGGCCGACATCCATTCCTGAAGCAGAAATCAATGTATTCGGGTTATTCTGTAAAAGGCTGTCAATAACAGGTGTATTGGCATTATTGACAGCATTGTTATCATTATCTTCTCGGTAACCCCAACCATCAAGAATGACCAGAGCCATAGGCTTCTTCGTTGACATACTGTTGACCTCGTCAAATTCAAAACTAAATTTAAAAAACTAACGTAATTTTACTACACTTTATGACATGTGATGAGGGGTAAGATCAATGATTATCCCTATCAAATCAATCAATATTTTCATATTGATATCTGCTCTATTGCTTATTATATTGTAATATTTAGTACACCAGCATTGCTGTACCGATAACAGCAATCATAGCACCAAACCATGCAAAACGGTTCGGTCTTTGTTTGGTGTATAACCACAAAACCGGTAGCAATATAATCGGGGTTGTTGAAGACAGAAGCGCAACCATTCCCACATTTCCTTTCTGTAATGCGTACATGATCAGTGTCATCCCTACAGCCATCGCCAGAAAGCCATTGAGAAGTGTTATCCAAAAGATCCGGAGCGTTATCGGTAACGTTGGCCGGGCAATGCGGGTACCGGTCAGAAATAATACGCCATGGGCAGCAAAAGCTGCGATCATTCTGACCGCTGAGGCCGCGACAGGATCAGTACCGGATTGCATGACTGGTTTCGCAAGAATTCCGCCCAAGGCCTGACATAAAGCCGCGAGCAACCCAAGTAATATGCCTGCCCAGATATTACCATGAATCGTTTCGAGTTCTCCGGGATTAGATTTTTTGAAGAAAATCGCAATCACTACCCCCCCAAAAACAAGCAGCGAACCTGATAGCTCCGTGATTGTCATTGTCTCGCCAAAAATGAAAAAACCGAGAATTGCTGAAAAAACAGCGTGGCATGAAAACAGTAACCCGGCCTGGCGTGGGCCCATGCGGTTAAAACATGCGAAAAGCGCAGTATCGCCAATAAAGATACCGATGAATCCAGATAGCGCCATCGGCAGAAGGTCATGAACCTGTATTGTTGACCAGCCACCATTTACAATTGCCATCACTGACAGGATGATGAAAGTGCATCCCATGCGCCATCTGCTGTAAGAGAAGGTTCCTAAGTGTCTTGCCGGTATGACAGACAACAAGCTTGATACTGCCCATAAAAAAGCAGCAGCTAATGCGAACCACTCATATCCCATACACTGGTTGCCCCATCTTCAAAACGCGAAAAAGGGCTTCAATATGCCTGAAGCTGATAAGAATGCAAAAGATTTATTTGCCTGGTTGCAGGCTCTGATGTGACAGTTGCTTTTGTCTGCCAGAGCCTGTTTTTGAGGTCAGGTCAGAATCATGGCAGCAATATAAACGATCAGTAAACCGGCTGTGCCTATAATCAGACCGGTTTTTGCCATGTCTTTACTTTCAATCAGTCCTGTAGAATAGGCCAGAGAGTTTGGTGGTGTGGAGACCGGTAAAATCATGCCCAGCGATGCTGAAAACGCGACCACAACAAGCAGTCCCTGAAGTCCGCCCATGGATTCAAGGCTTGTCATTGAACTACCGATAGCTGCAGCAATTGGCATCAATAAGTTAGCTGTTGCTGTGTTGGACATAAAATTAGCCATAATCCAGCACACAAGAGACAGGGTAATAATAATTAATATAGGTGATAAGCTTTGATAATCAATCGCATTTGCCATTGCCAGTGCTAATCCGGTTTTCTCCAGACCAATCCCTATTGCAATACCTCCGGCGACCAGCCAGAGTACATCCCAGTTGATTTGCTTTAATTCATTCTTCCCCATGATGCCAGTCAGGGTAAAGACTGCCAGAGGAATGATTGAAACAACATAGGTGTTCATCCCATGAATTGATGTTGTCATCCACAGTAGTATGGTGACAGCAAAAGTAATGTAAACCGTCATTGCCTGCCATGTCTTTCCAAACTCTCCATCGAGATTCAGAGTGAGTTGTTCCTGCGCAGAAGGAAAAAGTTTTTGCAACAGGAACCAGGCGAGCGTGAGCTGAATAAACACGAACGGGAGCCCCATCATCATCCAGGATAAAAAGCTGATTGAATTTTCTCCGGTAAGATATTGAAGCGCAATGGCGTTCGGTGGTGTGCCTATCGGGGTTGCAATTCCGCCGGTATTCGCAGCAACAGGAATGCAAAGCACAAGAGCTTTGATGCCTTTGTCCCCCGACTGCGATGAAGCAACTATCGGACCGAGCAACGCAAGCATCATCACTGTTGTCGCAGTATTTGACATGAACATAGAGAAGCAGGCCGTAATCAACATCAGACCCAGCATAATGAATTTTGGCTGCTTGCCGAACGGGCGGAGTAAAACGCGGGCAAGGTTGTTGTCTAATTCATATTTGGATGCTGCGATAGCCAGCGCAAAACCGCCCATGAACAGAATGATGATCGGAGATGAGAAGGCGCTGAATATATCGGTATAAGAAATGAGTGTGCCAAATTCATGTCCCTCCGGCGGTTTTCTGAACCAGTGCAGACCTTTATTGGAGATCATAATCAGTTCAAGGGTAATGATTAAAATGGATGTCGCGAAAACGGGAACCGGTTCAAGTACCCAGAGTAATGCAGCTAACAGGAAAATAGCCAGTAACCTGTGCTGAATCAGGGTTAATTCTGGAATTGGTATACTATCAACAGGCAGCCATAAAAGAATCAATGGTGGCAGAAAACACAAGATGAGTTTAATGAATTGTTTCAAACTGATGGCTGGCATAGGGAGTCTCGCAATCATTATTTACTTAAAAGAAGATAATGAATTTAGTCAGATTGATCCCGGAGAAGGTTAATATTTTTGAGGTGAATACTAAAAAAAGAACTGATTATTGGTGCTGATCAAATATACGGCTGATCTGACATGAAAAAGAGAAGGCATGATTGCCTTCTCCTGAAAATGGATTACTTCCCTTTTTTGACAAAAGGGGAGGCTTTCGGGTTTGCCAGTTCGACCTCTTTCTTAAGCAACTGATCGTCCAGTGGCAGTGAAAAAGTATCAAAGAAAGGCATTCTTTTACAGAGATCCTGTGTCGTCTGTAAGACTGAGATGACGGCATGATCTCCATTGATTTCATCGGTACGAATTGCAAAATAATTGCTCTGCGCACATCCGTTTGATTGTGCTTTGAATGTCAGCACATTTTGATTGATATGATAACTCTCCAAAGGAATAACTTCTCCCTGAACTGAGTCAGCAGAGCAGGATGAAATGCTCATTGCAATGCCTCCTATAAAGAGTAGTGTCCATAATTTATGCATGATCCAAGGCCTTTTTTCTTCTGGACATATAAGCGAATATTGCGAATAGTCCTAATCCAAGTGACGCACCACTACTTGATTTTGTTGAAGTTGTGGTTGTGGTATCAGAGCTGCTGGTCGTGATGAACGACGTGTTCATTTTCAACTCTGAAGATTGTGAATGATCTGTGGTGACAGTGATTGTTGAACGTTTTGTTGTGGTTGTTACTGTCGTACTACCGGATGTGGTTGAAGTGGATGATGATGTCGGAGATGCGGTTGCCGTTGCTACATCAACCTGTACAGTCAGCTGACAAGTGTCATCTTGTGCTAATTCGGATGTACAGGTATTTCCGGTTAATGTAAAACCTGCAGGCAGAGCAATATTCGTGATATCAAATGATTCGCTGCTATAGTTGCGTAGCGGAAACTGCAGTGTTAATTGTGTCGCATCTGAATTAGTATAATATTTATTCTGCGTGTAACTTACGCCATCCGTTTTTTCTGTAATCCACCCCTGATTGAAATAACCAGCATTCGCATACACCCCGTACGCATTGGATTGAGCACATCCGATTCCCCAGCTTACAATGCCGACCTGCTTATAAGTTCCGTTATCATTGTAAAGTAGTGGACCGCCACTATCTCCCTGACAGGAATCTTTCCCTCCCTCAGCGTAGCCGGCACAGATTGCATCTTCTCCGACAGTGCTGTAGCTGCCACCTATATTTTGGCAGGTACTGCGATCAACATAGGGTACATCGACCTGATA
This sequence comes from Vibrio quintilis, assembly GCF_024529975.1. GTDB lineage: Bacteria > Pseudomonadota > Gammaproteobacteria > Enterobacterales > Vibrionaceae > Vibrio > Vibrio quintilis. The sequence goes on from NZ_AP024897.1 coordinate 378,009, forward strand.
CAGAATATTTGGGTAATCATTGGTCGTGGTTGACAGGTTTCCCCATCCCATGACGGTTAAATCCGGATTACTTGCTTCCAGAGAGTCAACGAGTGAATTGGTTGCTAATTCAACACTGGTCGAGGTGAGCTCCTGCTTTAACTCAATGATGGCAATATCATTTGAGAACGTATTGGCGTTGTAGTCTTCATGCATATAAATCGCCTGAACACCAACCCGTTGACCTTCTGTATCTTCATTCGATAAATCATGGATGCCAACAGATACTTCAATATCATCAGGAGACATTTTGTTGACACAGTGAGAGGCAGTCAGGACATAACGTCCACCAATGAAACTGGCACCACAAAACTGCCCCTGATAGGCGTCACTTCCCTCAGATATAACTGCTGTCATAAATGGCCAGTCGCCTTTTGCTGCCTGTGTACCATTGATAATCCGGGAAGTGTCAGGCCCGGCGCTGGCAAATGCCGGGGTAAGGGAAACACATAAAGCGACACTAACTGATACATTGCCGTATAAACTATTTTTCATTTCCGCTCCTTGAATATGCCTTTTCAGCTATGTTAAGCGAGAGCAGACCCGATCTTTGCGTGTCTGAATCCATTCTTTGCAATATAGCATATCAACGGGAAACTATGACTGATGAGCATAAGGTGCCCCCATTCGGGTAGGAATATCTTTACTCATCATGTCGTCGAAGTGAACGGCGTCTTTTGCAAATAAGTTAATGACGGTTGAACCGAGCTTAAACCGCCCCATTTCCTGACCTTTTTGCAAAACAACAGCTTTTTCCCCATCTGAGGGGTAGGTCCAGCGGTATATGGTATTGCCACGGGGTGGTGTTATGGTTCCCGCCCAGGTGACTTCAATACTCCCCACAATTGTGGCCCCAACAAGAACCTGTGCCATTGGACCGAATTCTGTGTCGAAAATACACACTAAACGTTCATTTCTGGCGAAAAGGTTTGGCACATTTTCGGCAGTCAGCGGATTGACGGAAAACAGATCTCCCGGAATATAAATCATTTGCTGTAATGTGCCATCACAGGGCATATGGACCCGGTGGTAATCCCGGGGAGAAAGGTACAGGGTTGCAAATCCGCCATCTGTGAATTTTTCTGCCAGCCCTGAGTCACCACCTAATAATTCCAGGGCTGAGAAGGTATGTCCTTTGGCCTGAATCAGTTTGCCGTCTATGATTGGACCAAACTGACTGACGCAGGCATCTGCCGGATAAGTCAGAATTGATGGTTCAGATGTAACCGGCCGGGCTTCCGGCTTGAGTTCGCGGACAAAAAAATCGTTAAATGTTTTGTAGTAATCAGGATCGGGATGAAGGGCTTCATCCATATTGACTTTATATTGTTTGATAAACAGGCGAATCGCAGCGGTCGTTAAAAAACCAGCTCTTGCTGAAGCCAGTTTTCCTGTCAGGCGGGTTAAAGTATGTTGAGGCAGCCAGTATTGGAGGCCAACTTTAAATTTATCCATGAATATCATTCCTATGAAGGATGCAATATGAAATAAGCAATCAAAAATGTTACTTAAATTCTTTTATCTTGTCAGCTGTCTTGTTTATTTGACGATTTTATAAATCAGCCCGTTTGTTTTTTGAAAATTGACGGTTGGCTTTATTTTCTTTCAGACTTTCCAGGATCTTGTGATAGTTTTCAAATCTGACCGGGTTTATTTTCCCTTGTTCCAGCGCTTCAATGATTAAACATCCGGGATCATCTTTATGTTTACAATCTCTGAATTTACATCCACCTAAGTATGGACGAAATTCTATAAATGCCTGCGTAACTTCTTCATCGGATAAATGCCATAAGCCAAATTCTCTGACTCCCGGTGAATCGATCAAATTGCCCCCGGTTGGTATGTGGTAAAGGCGGGCAGCTGTGGTGGTATGTTGCCCTAATCCGGAATTCTCTGAAATTTTGCCTTCTTCAACCGCCTCTTCCAGCATCGGGATAATCGCATTAACCAAGCTCGATTTACCCACCCCGGACTGACCAACAAAAATATTCGTATTGTCTTTCAGGAGCGTTTCCAGATCTTCAATCCCTTCTCCGGATTCTTTACTGACAAAAAGAGAGGTATAGCCCAGGTCAGTATAAACATTAAACATGTCTGTTAACTCAGTGCGTTCCTGTTGCGAGAGCAAATCAATTTTATTTAAAACTAAAACAGGGTGAATCCCCAGTGTTTCAGCCGCTACCAGGTAACGGTCAATAATATTAAATGAAAGTTCAGGCACAACTGAGGAGACAATGATCATCTGATCGACATTTGCAGCCACAGGTTTGAGACCATCATAATAATCTGGCCGTGTTAAAACCGACTTTCTTGGCTCAACAGCTTCAATGACACCAGCGATACCTGCCATACTTTCTAAACCCGGACGCCACATCACGTGATCACCGGAGACCAGTGTTTCAATGCCTCTGCGCAGATTACACCGATGGACTTCCTGTGTTTCAGCATCTTCAACATCCGCATGCTGTCCAAAACGGCTGATGATAAGTCCGGGCTTCGGGCCGCCCAGCATGGTTTCGTCCCATTCTACAGATGTTTCTTTCTGTAATCGTTTGGTTTGGTTATGTCGGACTCGCCGGACTTGCCCTTTGGTTAAATTCTTTCTTTTTGCCACGATAAATTACTTTTCATTGTATCCAGGAACAGATGTATTTGTGTCAGGAAGAACAAATCTGCCATAGTTAAAGATGGCAGATTCTAAACTATCTCACCCAGTTTAATTTGGGTATAGTACCTTTTTTATTGTTAAACCTGTACAGGTAAGTCTCTATGTCAACAAATGATCAAAACCTGATTTGGATTGATTTAGAAATGACAGGATTAAATCCTGAAGTTCATAAAATTATCGAAATTGCAACAATTGTCACGGATAGTGAATTGAATATCCTTGCTGAAGGGCCGGTATTTGCTATTCATCAGCCAGAATCAGAGCTGGATAAAATGGATGAATGGTGTACGAGCACGCATACAGCAAGCGGTTTGGTGGAGCGGGTCCGTCAAAGTCAGGTCGATGAGACATTTGCGGTAGAGCAGACGATCCAGTTTCTTGAGCACTGGGTGCCAGAAGGGAAATCACCCATTTGTGGTAACAGCGTTGGTCAGGATCGACGCTTTCTGGTGAAACATATGCCGACCCTTGAAGCATACTTTCATTACCGGTATCTGGATGTCAGTACATTAAAAGAACTTGTCAGACGTTGGAAACCTGAAATTCTGGATGGTTTTTCCAAGCAAGGGAGTCACAAGGCTCTGGATGATATCCGTGAATCTATTGCTGAACTTCAGTATTATCGCCAAACCGTTTTCAACATTTAAAGTCTTTTATTGGATAATTTTTATCCAATAAATAAAAAAATTCTCTTTTTTTGCGATAAAGACTTGCATCACAAAAAAATGCTCTTATAATTCGCAGCCCTAAACAGCACAAAGCGTTGTTTGTTGCGACATTAGCTCAGTTGGTAGAGCGCAACCTTGCCAAGGTTGAGGTCACGAGTTCGAACCTCGTATGTCGCTCCAGATTTTAAATTATTGCTTTCTTCGAGTAATAATTATGGACGCGGGGTGGAGCAGCTTGGTAGCTCGTCGGGCTCATAACCCGAAGGTCGTCGGTTCAAATCCGGCCCCCGCAACCAAATTTATATGATTGCGACATTAGCTCAGTTGGTAGAGCGCAACCTTGCCAAGGTTGAGGTCACGAGTTCGAACCTCGTATGTCGCTCCAGAATTCAAAATATTATCATCATTGATAATAACGGACGCGGGGTGGAGCAGCTTGGTAGCTCGTCGGGCTCATAACCCGAAGGTCGTCGGTTCAAATCCGGCCCCCGCAACCAAATTTATATTGTTGCGACATTAGCTCAGTTGGTAGAGCGCAACCTTGCCAAGGTTGAGGTCACGAGTTCGAACCTCGTATGTCGCTCCAATTGATTTTTTTGTTAAGTTCAATTTTAATGTAGATTGGTTTCCGTTATTTCCTTCATGCTGCGAAGCATCATTTCTAAAGTAAAAAAAGTGTATTCACATCCTGTTCATTACTGACTTTCATGTCTTTGCTGTATCGTTTGACGTGCAACGTCCCGTCAGTGATTCACGTCTTATCTACATAATTAATTAACAGACTTATCCACAGTTTTTTTTTGTGGATAACATCGTGGGTAATCTGTTTTTGAGTATATAAAAAAACTGGTTAGCAAAAGATCTTGTAAAGTGTTTAAGTTGTAGTGTTAAATTCTATTTTTATATAACTGATTGTTTTTTAAGTATTTTTGGTGCCCATGTCTGTTGTTTTTTTTGTATCTGTTTGATCTTTTTGGTGCTATGCATTGATCTTTGTCATATCTATGCTGTGTGATTAACTTTTACCAGAACGAAAGAAATCAGTTGTTCTGAAAGTTTTTTCCACATGATAATGTGATTGAACGAGGTTGGAACTTCTGATAGGACCTGTGAGCTGCTTTTCGTTTTGGATATGTGCTCCGGGTTTAGCTGAATCTCAGTGTATACAGGACTGGAAACAAAAACTTTTTTCCTGCAACAGTAAATTCGCAGGCATACGGTATCAGTGATGTTTGCAATGTGACTTGTGATAAATGAAATTTAATACTGAAATTATCTTTCATCGTCTTCCATTAATAATGGCTCAATAACGTTTTTATATTGATGCTTTACAAACTGCTCCAGTTCCCTGACAGCGAGAGGTTTTGAAATTAAATACCCCTGCAGGTAATCACAATGTGATTTTGCCAGATATTTGAATTGTTCACCTGTTTCTACCCCTTCAGCGACGACTTTGATGCCCATCGCTTTTGCGATCGTCAGAATTCCGTTCACCATGAGGTATCTGTTTCCACTGCTATCAATATAGTCGATAAATTTTTTATCAATCTTGATTCCGGAGACCGGAATTTTCTCCAGATAAGAGATAGAGGAATATCCTGTACCAAAGTCATCTAAAAAAAGTGAAAATCCGGCACCATTGAGAGAATTAAGGTTTTCAATCCCTACAGACTGATGGCTGATCAGCTCATATTCCGTGATTTCAAAGTGTAATCGTTTTAGATCTGCATTTAATGAAACGACAAGTTTTTTCATTGAGGGAAGGAAATCGGACGTTAAAATATGTTTTGCAGATAAGTTAATGGAAACATGTAAATCGATACCAGCGATTAACCACTTTTGTTGTTGTACAATTGCTTCCCGGATAACCCATTCACCAAATTCTTTTACTAAGATACCTCTTTCAACCACTTCAATAAATTCACGGGGAAGAAGTAGCCCCCGGGTCGGATGATTCCAGCGGACCAGTGCTTCAACGCCTGTCAGCTGACCCGTACGCATATTGATTTGTGGCTGAAAGTAGAGCTCGAATTCATTGTGCAGAATACCTCTTTTTATTTCGGTTTCCAGCTGGTGCTCTTGTTCAAGGATCTCGCTGAGTTGTTTGTTATAAATATGATAGCGATTTTTCCCTTCCTGTTTGGCTTTATGCATTGCGATATCAGCATTTTTGATAACCTCCTGAACATTCAGATAGTCTCCATCCGGGGTTTTGGTACTGCTTACACCGAAACTCAGGGTAATGGCAAACTCACGGCTTTCAATGAGCATGGGTAAAACAAAAGCATCCTGGATGGTCTGAATACGGCTGATGAGTTCCTCCTGGCCTGAAATTTCAGATAACAGCAGCAGGAATTCGTCGCCACCCAGTCGACCGAGTTTATCGTTCTGTCTTAAAATGGCTTTTAACCGGTGGGCTGTTTCTACAATAATTTTATCTCCGCTTGGATGACCTAACAGATCATTAATACGTTTAAAATTATCGATGTCTCCTATGATGACGAAACATTGTTGGGAGGATGATTGTTCCGAGTCCAGCTTTTTCTCCAGTTCGGTCTCAATGAGTTTGCGGTTTGCTGTGTTTGTTAATGAATCATAAAAAGCGAGCTTCTTCAGTGCAGATTCTTTGTGTCTGATATCTCTGAGCAGTCTGTTCAGGTAATAAAGCTGACTTGTCACAATAATTAAAAAGATAAAAGCGCCAAAGGCTATCGTTCTGTATAGCTGGGCAATTTTGTATTCGTTAGTACGAAATGTGATGTAATTTTTCTGAACGTTGTTCCAGATTTCCCGCTCTCTGAGCTCACTGAATTCGTCAATATCGTTCACCAGTGTATTGATATAAGCTAGCTCTGATTGACTGATTCTTAGCTTTTTATTCCTGGTCAGGTGGATGATTTTGTCAAGGATGGGCATGACTTTGGCGTGATAAATTTGATCTTTTGTATAGCTGATATTAATAAATGCTGCGGCAGCTTCGAACTGGTCAAGTGCATCATAATATCTGTTAATATCCTGAAGCTTTAATGCGTCAACATAAATCAGAACCCCCTTCTGAGCCAGGAGAGCCACTTTGAAGGTAAAGCGTATCGAATCGACTTTTTCTATGGTTGTAATTGATTGTGCGACTTTTTGAGGGATGTTTTTTGATTCGTAGCTGTAGTAGCTCCAAATTGCGATAACAACAATTCCGAACAGCAGATAGTAGCGAAAATAATGCCCCCGACTCATGGTTATTTCACCCTATTTAAATTCAATTGTTTTAATCATCCACATCCATTTGGTCAGTGTTAATTCATGTTCTACATTTGAGGAATCATAATTAGCATATATAAGACGCATTGGTCCTTTATTTCTGACGGGCTGATATTGGTTATTTACCCGTGTTGCAACCAGTATTTTAAATGTTGTCCAGTCCTGTGCCGTAAATTCGACCTGATAGTTATCAACAGCTTTAATATTGAGGCTTTTCAGCTCTGGCTTCGCGAATTTTTTAATCAGGTCATTCATCCAGAAACCTGTGTATTTATCTGTTTTTTTCTCCCATGGATTGTATAAATCAAGTGTGACAAGACTGAATGTTGATTCCAAATCTTTTACGGTAAGTCTTTGGGTTTCTATGTTCAGATTTTTTCCGGTCAGTAAAATTCTTGCATTACCCGGACCGGCAAATGCAGGCCAGCTTATAAAGAATGAAATAAGGCCCGTTAACAGGATATGGTAGATTCTCATTTTTATGCCAGCTCCGTCATTTCATGTCATTTATGAGAAGTATAGACAGTTTTTGTTTAAGCTTTGGCCGGAATGAAGTTGTTTTCAGGAGCTGAGGGTGGTTTGATTGAGTGGATATTAAAGATTATCAGGCATCTCTCGGTAACCCTTTTTGAATAATCCGGATTAAGCGGTCATGTTTTCTGTTTTGTTTACGGATATCCCGTTTTTTGTTTTGCTGTGATATTGCCCAATGAATATGCGTGTCGAGTAGTTCTGATAACCCAAGACGCTGTGTCAGTGCCTGAATAATGTTTTTCGCATAAGGCGCGTTACCCATTGCAACAGCCAGATTTCTTAACCATTGGATATGACCAATTCTGCGGATTGCAGAGCCTTCCATGTTTTTAAGGAATGTTTGCTCATCCCAGAGGAATAAGTCGACTAAATCCGGGGTAGCAAGAATTTCCCGGCGATGGAAATCTGGTTGTCCGGTCAGGGGAGAGAAACGGTTCCATGGGCAAACCAGCTGACAGTCATCGCATCCGTAAATCCGGTTTCCCATTGCTTCCCTGAATTCTTCGGGAATGACACCGGCATATTCGATCGTCAGATAGGAGATACAGCGTCTGGCGTCCACAACACCATCGTCGACGATAGCGTTTGTCGGGCAGGAAGTAATACAGGCTTTGCATTGACCACACTGATTTGAAACCGGCTGGTCAACAGGCAAGGGGATATCAACCAGTATTTCGCCAAGAAAAAACCAGGAACCCGTATCTTTATCCAGAATTAAAGAATGTTTACCGGTCCAGCCTAATCCGGCTTTTTCTGCCAGAGGGCGTTCGAGAACCGGAGCTGAGTCAACAAATGGCCGGTAATTTAACTCGCCTGCTTCCTGTTTAATTTTCTCCGCCAGTTTTTTCAACTGATTCCTGAGTAGCTTATGATAATCCCGGCCTAACGCGTAACGGCTGATGTATGCGTGAGTTGGTGTGGATAAATCCAGAGAGAATTTTGCTTCAGGCGGAAGGTAGGTCATCCTGACACTGATAACCCGAATCGTTCCGGGGAGGAGCTCATCAGGCCGGGCTCTCATCATGCCATGGCGGGCCATCCATTCCATGTCTCCGTGATAACCTGCATCCAGCCATCGCTGGAGCTCTGCTTCATGCTGACTCAGGTCAATGTCACAGATACCTGCTTTTTCAAATCCAAGCTCCAGAGCCCAGAGCTTTATTTTGTCAGCTAATATCTGGTAATCCATCATCATACACCTGATAAAATCGGGAGCGAATTTTAACGAATCCAGAACTGATGATCCAGTCACGAAAAAGATGACTCTTATCATTCTCAATGGCTGGATATGAATTCATAAGACCAATATAGTAAAATTTTACAGAGTTTTTCTGCTTGCTTACAGAATAGGGCTTGTTTCCGGATTCTAACCCAGTTTACTATTTACTCATTCAGCAGAGAGACATGATGGTTACACGAGCATAGCGGAATGAAGATAAAAACATTTTTGTTAAATGATGAGTCAGATACGATTAAGTTAGGAAATGCTTTAGCTTTGTTATGCTCTCAACAGACAACATTTTATTTATTCGGTGATTTAGGTGCCGGGAAAACGACGTTGAGCCGGGGGTTTATTCAGGCATTGGGTCATGATGGGAATGTGAAGAGTCCCACATATACACTGGTAGAACCCTATGAATTACAGTCATGGAACGTTTATCATTTTGATCTTTATCGTCTTGCCGATCCTGAAGAATTAGAGTTCATGGGGATAAGAGACTATTTTTCATCTGATGCTATTTGTTTAATTGAATGGCCTGAAAAAGGTAAAGGTTTGCTGCCTCTCTCCGATATTGATATTAATATTCGTTATAGTGGAGAGCATAGAGTTGTTGAGTTATCAGCAAATAGTGAGTATGGCCGAACGTTATTAAGTCAGTTGGAGTTATGAGAAGTAATCGTTATTTTTATTCCTGTATCTTTTATGTTTGTTCCTTTGTGCTCTTGCTGTTTAGTGCTCAGAGCGCGCTGGCGAATTCGCTCAACGGAATAAGAATATGGCCTTCACCCGATGAAACCCGGGTTGTTGTTGACTTGTCATCTGAAGCTCGCTACAGCTATTTCACATTAAGTAATCCTTATCGTTTAGTCGTCGATCTGAAGGATACCCGCCTCCGGACGAAGTTACCCGTTATTGCGAAAAAGAGCCCGGTACTGAAGAAAATCCGGAAAAGTACGCCGCCGGATAAGGGAACTTATCGCCTGGTTTTTGAGTTAAAAAAGAAACTCTCACCTCAGGTTTTTAAACTGGCCCCAACGCCAAAGAAAGAATACGGACACCGGCTGGTGATTGATTTACCTCACGGTAAAGTCAGTTTGCCGGTGCTCGCTGCTCCCCAAAAAGTCAAAGTTGCTAAAGATGTTTCTCAGTTTTCGGGAAATGCCGATATTGTTGTTGCTATTGATGCCGGACATGGCGGAGAAGATCCCGGTTCTATTGGTCCCCGGGGTAAATATGAAAAAAGTGTGACTTTGAGTATTGCCAAGAAACTGGGTGCTCAGCTTAATGCTGTTCCCGGTATTAAAACGGTGTTGACCCGACGGGGGGATTACTTTGTGAATCTGAACCGGCGGTCTCAGATTGCGAGAAAAAATAAGGCGCACCTGCTTATTTCGATTCATGCTGATGCATTTATATCTCCTCAGCCCCGTGGAGCTTCTGTGTTTGTTCTGAATACCAAAAGGGCAAACTCAGAAATAGCGAAATGGGTTGAGGATCATGAGAAACAGTCAGAATTACTCGGTGGTGCCGGGCAGGTACTGTCAAAGAGTAATAATGATAAAAATATCAGTCAGACGTTATTGGATTTGCAGTTTAGCCATTCGCAAAAAGAAGGTTACAAAGTAGCCCGTGATATTTTGAAAGAGGTTGGTCGCGTTGCGCGTTTGCATAAAAAGAAACCAGTGAATGCCAGCCTTGCCGTTCTGAAATCACCGGATATTCCTTCCGTTTTGGTTGAGACCGGGTTTATTTCGAATCCGACAGAAGAAAAATTACTGTTTCAGCGGACCCATCAGGACAAACTTGCCCGGGCAATGGCTAAAGCCGTTGTGCGTTATTTTGAAGATAATCCACCGGAAGGGACGTTATTTGCCAGCCGGAAAAAATCGCGCAAGCACATCGTTCGGCGTGGGGAGTCCTTATCTATCATTGCACAAAGATACGGTTTAACGGTTCAGGCTTTAAAGCGTGCGAATCATCTGAGCAAAAACACCATTGTCGTCGGCAAGGCATTAGTTATTCCAGGCTCAAATCAAGTTCCGATTACTGTGCCAGTCATTCGTAACCCCGTTGAAACCAAAATAATTACACATGTGGTGAAACCCGGTGATTTTCTTGGAAAAATAGCCAGCTATTATAAAGTTTCTGTAGCTGAGATCCGGAAAGAAAATAAACTAAGATCTTCAGTACTCAAGGTTGGACAAAAATTAAAAATAACCGTGAGCCTGAAAGATAAACCCGTGCGTAAACACAAAGTAAAAAAAGGAGATTATCTGGGTAAAATAGCTAATTTGTATGGTGTCAGTATCAGTCACCTCCGGCAGGTGAATAAACTGCGTACAGATAAACTGACGATTAACCAGATTTTAATTATTCCAAACCGATAAACTGATGACAATCAAGATATTACCAGCAAGGCTGGCGAATCAGATAGCTGCGGGTGAGGTGGTGGAAAGGCCTGCTTCCGTCGTGAAAGAGTTGGTCGAAAATAGTCTGGATTCAGGTGCAACCCGGATTGATGTCGATATTGAGAAAGGCGGTGCGAAGCTGATTCGTGTCCGGGATAACGGGCATGGCATTCCGGAAGATGAGCTGACATTAGCATTAAGTCGTCATGCAACGTCCAAAATTCACACGCTGGATGATCTTGAAGCGATTGTGAGTCTGGGGTTTCGTGGTGAAGCCTTAGCCAGTATCAGCTCCGTATCCCGTCTGACTTTAACCTCCCGTCCTGAGAGTCAGGAAAAAGCGTGGATGGCATACAGTGAAGGCCGGGATATGGCTGTGAAGCTTCAACCGGCTGCGCACCCGGTGGGAACAACGGTGGAAGTATTAGATCTGTTTTTTAATACGCCGGCAAGACGCAAGTTTCTCAGAACAGAAAAAACCGAATTCACGCATATTGATGATGTACTAAAACGGATTGCTTTGAGCCGTTTTGATGTCACCATTCATCTTCGGCATAACGGGAAGACCATTCGCCAGTATCGTGCTGCCAGTACTGATATCCAGCAGGAAAAGCGTCTTGCTGCCGTTTGTGGCCAGACATTTGTCCGCCATATGCTGAAGGTTGGACTGGAACATCAGGGATTCTCCCTGCAAGGCTGGATTACCACGCCTGAAGGTGCAAGGCAACAGAGCGATCTGCAATATTGTTATGTCAATGGCCGGATGATGAAGGATAAACTGATCAACCATGCAATCCGGCAAAGTTACGAAGCAACTTTAGCCCCCGAACAATTTGCAGCTTATGTGCTGTATATCTGTCTGGACCCTTATCAGGTTGATGTTAATGTTCATCCCGCCAAACATGAAGTGAGATTTCATCAGTCCCGTCTGATCCATGATTTTATTTATCAGGCTTTGACCAGTGCTTTAGCTGAAGGATGCTTCATTCATTCTCCTGAAGTCAATCAGGCCGCTTTCAGTCAAACTTTACCAGATGAGAAGAAGCCGGATGAGGGTGATGGTTCTGAAGGGACGAAATTATCTGCACAAATATTAGAAGCCGTCCGTCAAACACCTGATTATCCGGGACGGGCAGAAGCTCACCCGGTGCCATCATCTGTCAGGGAATCTTTGCCATCAGATAAATGGACCAATACCGCTGGCAGAAAGTCTTCAGTCAGTCAAAATTCGACTGTAAGAGAGCCGGACCGGAAGGCTGTTACGGCAAAAGAGGCAAGGGTTTATCAGCAGTTAATGCAAACAGAAAACTCTCAACAGCCAGAGCTTTCAGCTATCAGCAACAATAATGCTTCGGCTGGTGCAAAAATACATATAACAAAATTAGGGAAAGCGTTGACGGTTGTTGACGGAAAATATCTTTTGGTGAATGCAGAGCCATCCTGCAGCATAATTGCGCTGGATCGGGCTTATTTACTTAAAATCAGAAAACAGCTTGATGTCAGGCAAACCACCCTCAAAGGGCAACCGTTATTAGTCCCGCTTTCGGTTCAGGTTTCCGGGGACTGTATTGAAGCTGCCGGTAAGTTTCGGGCGGAGCTGGAGCGGTTAGGTATTGAGCTTAAACGTAAGCATAAAACGCCGGATAGCTTGATGATAATGACGGTGCCACAGCCATTACGGCAGCAGAATTTGCAGAAATTAATTCCGGATCTGTTATCTTATGCGGCCGTCTGCAATGAGCAACCAGATTTTTTAGCGCATATCACGGATTGGCTTGCCAATTTCGTCGCTTATGATAAACAGAACAACTACACTTTATCGGAAGCAATCCAGCTAATTGCCGAACTGGAACAACTTTTTCAGGGGAATTTACCGCTGAACGACTCTCATTTTATTCAGTTAGCTGATTTTTCAGCTACCATTACAACATTAAATTCATGAACGAACAGTTACCTCTTGCCCTGTTTTTAATGGGGCCAACAGCATCAGGAAAGACAGATTTGGCAATCCGGTTGTGCCAGTCTTTCCCGATGGAAATTATTAGTGTGGATTCTGCATTGATCTATCGGGGAATGGATATCGGAACGGCCAAGCCGACAGCGGAGGAACTGGCAAAAGCACCTCACAGGCTGATTGATATTCTGGACCCGGAAGCTGCTTATTCAGCGGCTGATTTTCGGCGGGATGCCTTGCATCATATGGATGCAATTGTAAAAAAAGGTAAAATTCCCCTATTAGTCGGGGGAACGATGCTTTACTTTAAAGCTTTACTGGAAGGTTTGTCTCCTTTGCCGGCGGCTGATCCGCAAGTCCGGAAAAGAATAGAACAAGACGCCCGGACTATGGGGTGGAATGCGCTCCATCAGCGTTTAGCTGAAGTCGATCCTGACTCGGCTGAGAGGATTCATCCTAATGATCCTCAACGATTGTCCAGGGCGTTAGAAGTCTTTTATATTTCGGGTAAATCTCTGACAGAACTGACCCGGGAAAAAGGGGAGCGAATTCCTTTCCGGGTAAAGCAGTTTGCTATTGCGCCTGAAGAAAGAGCGGAATTACATCGCCGGATTGAGTTAAGGTTTCGGAAAATGATGGTGTCCGGATTTGAAGATGAAGTGAAAGCATTATATGCTCGAAAAGAGCTTCATCCGGATTTACCGTCGATCAGATGTGTTGGATACCGGCAGATGTGGGAATATTTAGATGGAAGTTGTACACTTGATGATGCAATTTTTCGGGGAATCTGTGCAACTCGCCAATTGGCCAAACGTCAAATGACCTGGTTACGAAGTTGGGAAAATTTGACTTGGTTAGATAGCGATCATGCTGAACAAGCGTATGAAATTATATCGAATTCGATAGCTTCTGATTAAATACGCTGTGTATAATGTGATCGTTTTTGTGTCGAACATTCTGTTTTACACTATCGCTTGAAATTTGGTTGAAATACTACCATAACTTGAGTGTATCAGGATGTTGTTTTACTCATTTAGCTCGGATGCAAAGGCTGTGTAAAGCTTGGTATACCACTAGCTAAATAATTAAATAGAAATAGAAAATAAGGAAAATAAAAATGGCTAAGGGGCAATCTCTACAAGACCCATTCTTAAATGCATTACGTCGCGAGCGTATTCCCGTATCAATTTATTTAGTGAACGGTATTAAGTTGCAGGGACAGATTGAATCTTTTGATCAGTTCGTCATTTTATTGAAAAACACGGTCAATCAAATGGTGTATAAGCACGCAATTTCTACCGTTGTGCCTGCACGTGCTGTGAATCATCATGGTGGTGAACGCCCATCATCAGATCGTCCATCTGATAAGTCTGACGATTAATTTGAATTATTTACAATTAAGGAGCTGGTTGCTTGTTTGACCGTTATGAAGCCGGTGAGCGAGCCGTACTTGTTCATATCAACTTTACGCAAGAAGGGGAATGGGATGATCTAAGCGAGTTTGAAATGCTGGTGAATTCCGCTGGAGTCGAGACATTACAGGTTGTGACCGGTAGTCGTCAGTCTCCGCACCCCAAGTACTATGTCGGTGAGGGTAAAGCCGAAGAAATAGCACGGGCTGTGCAAATGTCTGAAGCTGATGTGGTGATTTTTAACCACGCCCTCTCTCCTGCCCAGGAACGCAATCTGGAAAAATTGTGTCAGTGCCGGGTTATTGACCGGACCGGACTGATTCTTGATATCTTTGCTCAAAGAGCCCGAACTCACGAAGGGAAGTTGCAGGTTGAGTTAGCTCAGCTTCGTCACCTTTCTACCCGTTTGGTTCGGGGCTGGACTCACCTTGAACGACAAAAAGGTGGGATTGGGCTGCGTGGGCCGGGAGAAACTCAGCTGGAAACCGACCGTCGTTTGTTACGGGATCGGATTAAAGCGATATTGCGCCGGCTGGATAAGGTTGCAAAACAAAGAGAACAAGGCCGACGGGCAAGGCACCGGGCTGACATTCCCACGATTTCCTTAGTCGGTTATACAAATGCCGGGAAATCTACATTATTTAACCGGGTAACCGAGGCTGGTGTGTATGCTGCAGATCAGTTATTCGCGACCCTTGATCCGACATTGAGAAAGATCGAACTTCAAGATGTTGGAAGTGCTGTATTAGCTGATACTGTTGGTTTTATTCGTCATCTTCCCCATGATCTTGTGGCTGCTTTTAAAGCAACCTTGCAGGAAACCCGGGATGCTGACATTTTGTTACATGTTGTAGATGCAAGTGATGAACGTTTTCGGGACAATATTGCCGCTGTTCATGAAGTTTTAGCTGAAATTGAAGCGGATGATGTTCCTTCTGTCGTCGTCATGAATAAGATTGATAACATGGAAGGTCAGGCCCCCCGCATTGAGTATGATGATGAAGGTGTGCCTCAAAGTGTTTGGGTTTCTGCAATTGAAGGTAAAGGAATCGATCTGCTGTTTGACGCATTAAGTGAAAGACTGGCAGAGCAAATGGTTCAATACAGGCTATGTATCCCCCCGGCTCATCAGGGACGAATGCGTAGTTTATTCTTCCAAACAAAAGCAATTCAGCAGGAATCCTATGACCAGGATGGTAATTTGTTGATTTTAATTCGTATGCAACAAGCAGATTGGTCTAGACTAGAAAAAAGAGAAAGTGTGGTTTTGCGTGACTTTATAGTTACTTAAAGGACTGCTAAAGTATAACGTCATATCAAAATGATGGAGATTACTAATGGCGTGGAATGAGCCTGGTAATAACAACGGTAATAATGGCCGTGATAAAGACCCGTGGGGTAACAATAATGACCATGGTAATCGTGGTGGCCGTGAACAAGGGCCTCCGGATCTTGATGAAGTATTTAACAAACTGAGCCAGAAAATTGGCGGTAAGTTCGGTAAAAAAGGAGGCAAAGGGTCTTCTTTCCCGGGAGGAAGCTCTATCGGACTCGGTGTTCTTGTTATCATCGTAGCTGCAGTCTGGTTTTTTTCAGGGTTTTACACGATAGGTGAAGCGGAGCGTGGTGTTGTGCTCCGGCTGGGTAAGTATGACCGAATCGTTGACCCTGGCCTGAACTGGCGACCTCGTTTCGTGGATATCGTCCGCCCGGTAAACGTTCAGGCGATCCGTTCGTTGCGTGCTACCGGCCTGATGCTGACGAAAGATGAGAATGTTGTGACTGTTGGAATGGATGTTCAGTATAAGGTTTCTGATCCATATAAATATCTTTATCAGGTGACCAGTGCCGATGATAGCTTACGTCAGGCGACTGATTCAGCGCTTCGTGCAGTTATTGGTGACTCTCTGATGGATAGTATTCTGACCAGTGGTCGTCAGGAAATCCGGCAAAGTACACAAGAAACGTTGAATGAAATTATCAGCAAATATGACATGGGTCTTTTTGTTGTTGATGTCAACTTCCAGTCAGCCCGCCCACCTGAGCAGGTTAAGGATGCATTTGATGATGCGATTGCTGCCCGGGAAGATGAAGAACGTTTTATTCGTGAAGCTGAAGCTTATAAGAATGAGATTATTCCAAAGGCAACTGGACGGGCCGAGCGTCTGAAAAAAGAAGCTCAGGGATACAGTGAACGGGTACTGAACGAAGCTCAGGGCCAGGTTGCACAATTTGAGAAGTTGTTGCCCGAATATAAAGCTGCACCGGAGGTGACCCGGAGTCGTTTATATCTCGATACGATGCAGGAAGTGTATTCTCATACATCGAAGGTACTTATTGACTCAAAATCAACGGGTAATTTGCTTTATTTGCCAATTGATAAGTTGTCCGGACAGCAAGAAAATGTTCCGACGAAGCGTCAGTTAAAATCTTCGCCGCTTTATGATCATATTGAACTTGAGTCTCAGAAGAAGACAAATGATGATTCAACATCACGCTCAAGCGGAACACGTCAGGGGAGATACTAGTCATGCGTAAGTTTATAATCCCTATTATATTTATAGTGATTCTTTCCCTTTGGACTTCCCTGTTTGTCATTCAGGAAGGGGAGCGTGGTATTGTGGTGCGTTTCGGGCGTATTTTGAAAGATGATAATGTGGCTAAAATTTATGAGCCAGGATTGCATTTCAAATGGCCGCTGTTTGATCGGGTCAAACACCTTGATGCACGGATTCAAACCATGGATGGACAGGCGGATCGTTTCGTCACTTCCGAGAAGAAAGACGTCATCATCGATTCTTATGTAAAATGGAAAATTAAAGACTTCGGTCGTTATTATCTGACGACAGGTGGGGGTAACGCATTTACTGCTGAGGCGCTGCTTGAAAGAAAGGTCACTGACGTATTGCGGGCTGAAATTGGTTCAAGAGAAATTAAGCAAATTGTTTCCGGACCAAGAAATGATAATGTCTTGCCGCAAAGTGCGGATGATGATGTTGTTTCAACGCAGGCAGCGAAGGAGGCTTTAGAAATTGACGGGCAACGTGATCAAATCATGGAAGAAGTACTGCTGAATACACGTCAGAGTGCTATGAAAGATTTGGGTGTGTATGTCGTTGATTTCAGGATGAAGAAGATTAATCTGCCAGATGAAATCAGTGAATCTATCTATAAGAGGATGAGAGCTGAGCGTGAGTCTGTTGCCAGAAAGCACCGTTCTCAGGGACGTGAAAAGGCTGAAGTCATTAAGGCTCAGGCAGAATTAGAAGTCGCAACCATTCTTGCTGAAGCAGGTAAAACCGCCCGGGTTACCCGTGGTGGCGCTGATGCTAAAGCTGCGAAGATATATTCTGATGCGTACAATAAAGATATGGAGTTTTATACTTTCCTCCGTTCTTTAAAGGCTTATGAAGAGTCGTTCAATCAGAAGGGTGATATCCTGGTGCTGGATCCTAAGAGTAAATTCTTCCAGTATATGAATGAACCTGATGGTAGTCAGTCAAAATAAAGCTTCGACATCATTGATTTGTCATAGTATAAAGGCTCCTTTCTGGAGCCTTTTCTATTACGGAACCCAACAACTATGTCCCATTCTTTTTTGCTGGCTATTGGCCTGTTGCTCATTGCCGAAGGCATCGGTCCATTTCTTGCGCCAGACGGGTGGCGTCGGGCAATTGCTCAGGTTTCTCAGCAACCAGACAACATACTACGGCGCATCGGTGGCTGTTTTGTTGTGGCGGGGCTGACCATTCTGTATTTCTATTTCCGGTAGTGTGTCGTCATCAATAATGTGGTGGTGGTGCTTCTTCTGATTGTGATGCCAGATTGGACTCATTCATTGTTTTGACTTTATTTACGACATACTTCATTTGTATCTGCATTTCACTGATTGTTTGTTGCTGCCGGGCCAGAGCTTCATTCAGCGTCTCTATTGTATGCTCCTGAAAGGAGATCTGGCACTCCAGATCATTGATGCGTTTCTCTAATGTCTGGATCTGTTGGTCATTCATTTTCATTACTCACTTACTTGCCAGGCCTCTGCGATTCCAGCTGAGTTGGCTGATATGGCATGGCCCTGTTTATCAAAAGCTACATCATATACAACAGCCCGTGGTGGCCGGGTATTTTGGGTTAATTGTGTCTTAAACTCTGCCAGTTTATCACCATTGTTGCTATTCCAAACCATGACATTACCTGAAGGTGTTCCTGTGATGAGTCGGTCGCCATTTTCTGAAAAGCGGGCACTTGAAAAAATCAGCTGTCTTGAAAAGCTTTTCAGGTGTGATAGTTCTTTTCCTGTATGAAGATCCCATATTCTGGCTTGATTTCCGCCATCAGAAGTAAATGCATATTCCCCGTTTCTTTGCAGAGCAACCCGAACAACCCGTTGCTCATGCTCAAACTTTCTGAGAATATGACCTGTTTTTGTATCCCACAGGTAAGCAATGTAATCATTGCCACCGGTTAATGCGTAATGACCATTGGGTGATAATGCAACTGAGTTAACTTTTTCTCTGTGTGCAAGGAATTCCATCCTTCTGCCGGTTGTCAGATCTACATAAATCGCTTTTCCGTTAGACAGTCCCATTAAAATTCTGGTACCGTTTTTAGACAGGTCTATATCCCGGATAATTCCATCAGAGATTGACCACAATCCTTTGGACTGCGTCCATGCGAGATCCCATACCGCAAAGTTCGTTTGCCCGGCTGTTACCGCATAACGATCATTATCTGATATCCGTATTTTAGTGACGGTACTTTCTTCCTGATTTAAAGCGCCTAAATCAGCTAGTTGTTTATTTTCATTCAGATCCCATAATAGAAGCTGTTTCTCCTGGGAATAGGTAAGAGCGAACCGGCCATCTCTGCTTAAGCCGAAAGCAGTGACGCCTTCTGGCGAAATTTTCCACTGTTGAAGTGGTGAGGGAGAGAAAAAGCATCCATTTAACAAAATGATGACAATAAACAAGGGGATATAAAGAGAGAATATTCGCATTGAACTTAATTCCCGTTTAGTGTGTCTAAAGACAATCGAATCACATCACGTTATATTGGTACAACAATGTGTTGCTCATAGATAGAAGTCAAGAAATACTGGGCAATAACAAAAGGCTTACCTGAATAATTTTGGAGAATTTAATGAAATCATTGTTTAAAGTGTCATTATTAGCAGCGGTTGTTATGATGGCAGCAGGGTGTCAAACAGAAGAAACGAAGTCAACTTCAACGACTGCCGAACAAAAAGTTGAATCAGAAAAAGCAACTCAGTCAACTGCTCATTTTGACTCAGATAATGATAAAGTAGCTTATGCGATAGGTTTATCTCTTGCGAACTATTTGAATACGAATCTTGATAAACCAAAAGAATACGGTATTGAACTGAATAAAGAGTTAGTCCTGAAAGGTATTGAGCATGCCTTTGCTAATAAAGCAGAATTAACTGATGAAGACGTACGTACGACTTTATCTGACTTTGATAAGCGTCTGAAAACTCTGGCGACCGAAAAAGCACAAGAAAAAGCAGCGGCAAGCAAAAAAGCCGGAGATGAATTCCGTGCTAAGTTTGAAAAAGAAAAAGGTGTGAAGAAAACTAAGTCAGGATTACTGTATCAGGTCTTAGAAGCAGGCAAAGGCAAATCACCTAAGGCAACGGATACAGTTCAGGTACATTACAAAGGTACTTTGATTGATGGTACTCAGTTTGATAGCTCTTACGATCGTGGTCAGCCGGCAACATTCCCGCTTGATCGGGTGATTAAAGGCTGGACTGAAGGTGTTCAATTGATGAAAGTTGGTTCTAAGTATAAGTTTGTTATTCCACCAGAACTGGCATACGGCGATCGTGATACACCAACGATCCCGGCAAATTCTACATTGGTATTTGAAGTAGAGTTGTTGAAAGTTGACAAAGCAGAAGACAAAGCTAAATCTAAACCTAAAAAATAATATCGATACTCGATTTCGTTTCAAGGCCGGTGTGTAATGCTCCGGCCTTTTTTGTATTGGGCTGCAAAATTGCTTTAAATCACGAGTTAGTCAGATTACTTGCTTTTAGTTTAAAATTTTCTGATAAACTTACATTAATTTGTTGAATTTTTCTAAGGTCGAATAACTGTGACTACAACTGAGACATTGAATGCAGACATGTTGTTAGAAATGGAGTCAGTACATGCGAAGCCTTTTACGGAACACGACAAGATCATTCTTCAGTCTTACGAAGCCGTAGTTGACGGTTTAGCTAGTTTGATTGGGCCATTTTGTGAAATTGTTTTGCATTCTCTGGAGGATTTAAACACCTCTGCAATTAAAATTGCAAATGGTGAAAACACTGGAAGACAGGTTGGTTCTCCAATTACTGATTTAGCTTTGAAAATGCTCAGGGATATTGAAGGTTCCGAGCGAAACTTTTCCCGTTCCTACTTTACCCGGGCAAAAGGCGGTGTGTTGATGAAATCCATCACTGTCGCGATCCGTAACGGGGACAACCGTGTGATTGGGCTGCTTTGTATTAACGTGAATCTGGATGCGCCTTTCTCTCAGGTTCTTCAGTCTTTTATGCCAACGCAGGAAGCCAAAGAAGCTGCTTCTTCAGTTAACTTTGCCAGCGATGTTGAGGAACTGGTCGATCAAACAGTAGAAAGAACAATCGAAGAGATTAATGCGAATAAGTTTGTCTCTAACAACACCAAAAATCGTCAAATTGTGATGGAATTGTTTGATAAAGGCATTTTTGATATCAAAGATGCGATTAACCGGGTGGCAGAGCGGTTGAACATTTCCAAGCATACTGTCTATTTATATATCAGACAGAGAAAGACTGAGGATGACGAAAGTTGAGTAAACTGACTTACACCATTGTTGTGAATGGACCACTCTACGGGACACAGTCTGCCCGGAGTGCTTATCAGTTTGCTTTAGCTTTGTTACAAAAAGGTCATGTGTTGGTCAGTGTGTTTTTTTATCAGGATGGTGTGACCAATGGTAACCGGCTATCGGTACCGGCAAATGATGAATTTAATCTGGTAAAAGCCTGGCAAAGCTTATCTGATGACTATCGGGTTCGGCTTGAAACCTGTGTTGCAGCTTCGTTGAGGCGCGGTATTGTTAGTCCGGAAGAAAGTGAACTGCACGGATTATCTGCTGCTAATCTGGCTGATAATTTTGAACAGGCGGGTCTCGGGAGCCTGGCTCAGGCATTAATGACGCAAGACAGAGTAGTCCAGTTTTGAGTAGCATTACTTTTATTTTTCGCCAGCCACCCCATATATATTCATCAGGCAGGGAAGGGCTTGACGCATTGTTGGCTGCTTCTGCTTTTAGTGAAGACATTCAGGTTGTTTTTCTGGGGGAGGGAGTCAGTAACCTTTTAATACAGCAACAACCATCAGTTATTCTCAGCAGAGACTATATCTCCATGTTTAAATTGTTTGAACTGTATGAGATTGAAAACGTTTATGTCTGCCAGCATTCTCTTGAGCGCTTAGGTCTCAAAGATGCTGAACTTGTCATTGATGCTCAGCGAAGCTGTGCTGATGACATATCAGAAGTTCTTCGCAACAGTAATAAAGTACTGACATTTTAGCCAGGTCATTATGCTTCATATCATCAAAAGCCAGCAGGCAGTGAAACAGGCTCTTTCCTATATCACATCATCTGATGTCATTATCCTCATTGAAGACAGCGTGTATTGCGCAAATCAAAACCATGAACTTTACTCTATGGTGTGCAGAGAAAGTGTATTTGTGTTAGATGAAGATATTGATGCCAGAGGGATTCGTCCGTACATCGGAGCAGAAGTTCGCTGTGTAGATTATTCTGGATTTGTGGATCTAACAGCTCAAGACATTGTTTCGATGACCTGGGATTGAACATCTGTATTTAACTGGATGCACTATTCCCACAAAAAGATCTGTATATTTCTTGACACCTTCATTCTTAGTGCATAGAATTTTGCGTCCCTAATTGTATAGGGATAGATTTTTCACAAGCTTACTTTAAGTAATTCAGGAGCTAGTTAATGGCAACTATTAACCAGTTGGTACGTAAGCCTCGTGTTAAGCAGGTTGCAAAAAGCAACGTGCCTGCACTAGAAGCGTGCCCACAAAAACGTGGTGTATGTACTCGTGTTTACACAACTACACCTAAAAAACCTAACTCAGCACTTCGTAAAGTTTGTCGTGTACGTCTGACAAACGGTTTCGAAGTAACATCGTACATCGGCGGTGAAGGTCACAACCTTCAGGAGCACAGTGTTGTTCTAATCCGTGGTGGTCGTGTTAAAGACCTTCCTGGTGTGCGTTACCACACTGTTCGCGGTGCACTTGACTGTGCAGGCGTAAATGACCGTAAACAAGGTCGTTCTAAGTACGGTGTGAAGCGTCCTAAGTCTTAATATTTCTCTGTTGAAATAGCGTTAAGTAAGGCCAAACACTCAATTATTAATTTTTGAAGAAACTGTATAGTTTTGGATAACCTGAAGAAGACAACGGAGAATATCCATGCCACGTCGTCGCGTAATTGGTCAGCGTAAGATCCTTCCAGATCCTAAGTTCAAATCTGAACTGCTGGCAAAGTTCGTTAACATTTTGATGGTTGACGGAAAAAAATCAGTTGCAGAAAAAATCGTTTATTCTGCATTAGATACAATGGCTGAGAAATCTGGTAAAGATCACTTAGCTGTATTTGAAGAAGCTCTTGAAAATGTCCGCCCGGCAGTCGAAGTTAAGTCTCGCCGTGTGGGTGGTTCAACTTACCAGGTTCCGGTTGAAGTTCGTCCGGTTCGCCGTAATGCACTTGCAATGCGTTGGTTGGTTGAAGCTGCGCGTAAGCGTGGTGAAAAATCTATGGCTGCCCGTCTGTCTGCAGAAATGCTGGACGCAGCTGAAAATAAAGGTGCCGCGGTTAAGAAACGTGAAGACGTTCACCGTATGGCTGAAGCGAACAAAGCATTCGCTCATTACCGTTGGTAATACCTTCTGTACCGCAGGGTTCTCCTGCGGTACATCTATTTTCTAAGGTAGACCTTAGTTAAGAGGATACAATCGTGGCTCGTAAAACTCCTATCGAGCGTTACCGGAATATCGGTATCTGTGCTCACGTAGATGCAGGAAAAACAACCACAACTGAACGTATTCTGTTCTACACCGGCCTTTCTCATAAAATCGGCGAAGTTCACGATGGTGCCGCAACCATGGACTGGATGGAGCAGGAACAAGAACGTGGTATCACTATCACTTCTGCTGCGACAACAACTTTCTGGCGTGGTATGCAGGCGCAATTTTCCGATCATCGTATCAATATTATCGACACTCCAGGGCACGTTGACTTTACCATTGAAGTCGAACGTTCTTTACGTGTGCTTGATGGTGCGGTGGTTGTTTTCTGTGGTGCTTCCGGCGTTGAACCTCAATCAGAGACAGTCTGGCGGCAAGCAGATAAATATCATGTACCCCGTATGGTTTTCGTCAATAAGATGGACCGTGCCGGTGCAGATTTTCTACGCGTTGTGGATCAGATTAAAGATCGCCTTGGTGCGAATCCGGTACCAATTCAATTAAATATTGGCGCTGAAGATGAATTCAAAGGCGTCATTGATTTGTTCAAGATGAAAGCAATTAACTGGAATGAAGAAGATCAGGGTATGACATTTACCTATGAAGACATTCCGGCTGATATGCTTGAGCAAGCTGAAGAATGGCGCAGTCATATGATTGAATCTGCCGCCGAAGCAAACGAAGAACTGATGGAAAAATACCTTGAAGAAGGTGAACTGACTGAAGAAGAAATTAAGTCAGGGCTTCGTATCCGTACATTGAACAATGAAATTGTATTAGCAACATGCGGTAGTGCATTTAAAAATAAAGGCGTTCAGGCTGTATTGGATGCTGTGATCGAATTTTTACCATCGCCTGTGGATGTCCCTTCAATTAAGGGTGTTGATGACGATGAAAATGAAGTTGAACGTCATGCTGATGACACAGAACCATTTTCTGCGCTTGCCTTTAAGATTGCGACCGATCCGTTTGTGGGTACATTGACCTTTGTTCGGGTTTATTCCGGTGTTCTGAACTCCGGTGATATGGTTTACAACACGGTGAAACAAAAGCGTGAGCGTGTTGGCCGTATCGTGCAAATGCATTCAAATAAGCGTGAAGAAGTAAAAGAAGTTCGCGCTGGAGACATTGCAGCTGCAATTGGTCTCAAAGAAGTGACAACAGGTGATACGATTTGTGACCAGAATAATAAAGTTATTCTGGAGCGAATGGAATTCCCTGAGCCGGTGATTCAAATTGCTGTCGAACCCCGTTCGAAAGCAGACCAGGAGAAAATGTCAATTGCTCTTGGTAAACTGGCAGCAGAAGATCCGTCATTCCGTGTTGAAACGGATGATGACACAGGTCAGACGTTAATTTCCGGTATGGGTGAGCTTCACCTGGATATCATCGTTGACCGTATGAAACGCGAATTCAGCGTTGACTGCAATGTGGGTAAACCTCAGGTTGCATACCGTGAAACCATTCGTGGTTCAACGGAAGTTGAAGGCAAGTTTATTCGTCAGTCTGGTGGTCGGGGCCAGTATGGTCATGTTTGGCTGAAACTGGAGCCTGCAGAAGAAGATGAAGGATTTGTTTTCGTTGATGAAATCGTGGGTGGCGTTGTGCCGAGAGAATACATCAGTTCAGTCGCGAAAGGGATTGAAGAACAGATGAATAACGGTGTTTTAGCCGGATATCCCGTGTTGGATGTTAAGGCGACACTGTTTGATGGTTCGTATCATGATGTCGACTCAAGTGAGATGGCGTTTAAAATCGCTGGCTCGATGGCATTCAAGAAGGGTGCACTTGATGCGCAGCCCGTTATTCTTGAGCCACTTATGAAAGTTGAAGTAACCACTCCGGAAGATTGGATGGGTGATGTCGTCGGTGATTTAAACCGCCGGCGGGGTATCATCGAAGGAATGGATGAAGGTCCGGCAGGATTGAAAATTGTCCGCTCTAAAGTGCCACTTTCAGAGATGTTTGGTTACGCAACTGACTTACGTTCTGCAACACAGGGACGGGCTTCTTACTCAATGGAATTTGCTGAGTATGCAGAGGTGCCAAAAAATATTGCAGATGCAATCATTGCAGAGCGTGGTTGATTAATAACGAACCTGTTGCGCTAAGAAAAGTTGGCGCATAAAATAGCAATTTCTGGCGCGCCCTGAGATGACGTTAACTTGGGGTGAATCATAACTAGGAAGGAACACGATCGTGTCTAAAGAAAAATTTGAACGTACGAAACCGCACGTAAACGTTGGTACTATCGGCCACGTTGACCACGGTAAAACAACGCTGACAGCAGCAATCTGTACAACACTTGCAAAAGTGTATGGTGGTGAAGCGAAAGATTTCGCGTCAATCGATAACGCGCCTGAAGAGCGTGAGCGTGGTATCACAATCGCGACTTCACACGTTGAGTATGACACTCCAAGCCGTCACTACGCACAC
Organism: Vibrio quintilis; assembly: GCF_024529975.1. GTDB lineage: Bacteria > Pseudomonadota > Gammaproteobacteria > Enterobacterales > Vibrionaceae > Vibrio > Vibrio quintilis. The sequence goes on from NZ_AP024897.1 coordinate 403,658, forward strand.
GTAGACTGTCCTGGACACGCGGATTATGTGAAAAACATGATCACAGGTGCGGCACAGATGGATGGTGGTATCCTGGTTGTTGCAGCGACAGATGGTCCAATGCCACAGACTCGTGAGCACATCCTTTTGGGTCGTCAGGTAGGTATTCCTTACATCATCGTATTCATGAACAAATGTGACATGGTTGATGATGAAGAGCTGCTTGAGCTGGTAGAAATGGAAGTACGTGAACTGCTTTCAGAATATGAATTCCCGGGTGATGACCTGCCAGTAATCCAGGGTTCAGCTCTGGGTGCACTGAACGGTGAGAAGCAGTGGGAAGACAAGATTGTTGAGCTTGCAGAAGCTTTGGATTCATATATTCCAGAGCCAGAGCGTGCAATCGACCAGGATTTCATCCTGCCAATCGAAGACGTATTCTCAATCCAGGGCCGTGGTACAGTAGTAACAGGTCGTGTAGAGCAGGGCGTTATCACAGTTGGTGATGAAGTAGAAATCATTGGTATCAAAGAAACAACCAAGACAACTTGTACTGGTGTAGAAATGTTCCGTAAGCTGCTTGACGAAGGTCGTGCAGGTGAGAACGTAGGTGTACTTCTGCGTGGTACTAAGCGTGATGAAGTAGAACGTGGTCAGGTACTGGCGAAGCCAGGTTCAATCACACCACACACGAAGTTCGAGTCAGAAGTATACGTGTTGTCGAAAGATGAAGGTGGTCGTCACACACCATTCTTCAAAGGATATCGTCCACAGTTCTACTTCCGTACAACAGACGTAACAGGTTCAATCGAGTTACCGGAAGGCGTAGAAATGGTTATGCCAGGTGACAACGTGAAAATGGTTGTTGAACTGATTGCTCCAATCGCGATGGACGATGGTCTTCGTTTTGCGATTCGTGAAGGTGGCCGTACAGTAGGCGCCGGTGTTGTTGCTAAAATCATCGCATAATTGACGATTTATTAGTTATAACATTTGAAAAAGAAGGAAGCTTTTGCTTCCTTCTTTTGTTTTTGAAAGAAGTACCATTAACCGAAACAAAATAAAATGTACAAAAAATGCACTTACTAATGGAAATGAAAATTATAATCGTTTATATTTACTGATGTGTTGATTAACTATAGTTTATATTATGTTTGTTTGCGTTTGCCATGCTATCTCAGATACGAAGCTACATCAGTTGGTGACAGAGAATGACATCACTGATATCAAAGAAGTGAAAAAGTGTACGGCTTTAGGAACTCAGTGTGGGAAGTGTATCCGGCAGGCGAAAGCAATTCTGGAACTGGCTGTTTCGACAAAATACCAACAGGTAAGCTAAACCAAACTTTCTTATTGATCCTCTGAGCCCGATTTGACTCTGCTCTTATAAGTTCTACAGTTAATGAGAACTTTAAGAGGAGTTTGTTATGAAAGGTGATCCAATCATTATCCAGCATCTGAATAAAATTCTCGGTAACGAACTGGTTGCTATTAATCAGTATTTCCTACACGCCCGAATGTATAAAGACAAAGGCCTGATTCATTTGGCGGACAAAGAGTACCACGAGTCTATTGATGAGATGAAACACGCTGATCATCTTATAGAAAGAATTCTGTTTCTGGAGGGATTACCGAATCTTCAGGATTTAGGAAAATTGCATATAGGTGAAGATGTCAAAGAAATGCTGGGGTGTGATTTGAAGCTGGAAATGGATGCTATTCCTGACTTGAAAGATGCGATTGCCTACGCAGAGGATATTCGGGATTATGTTTCCCGGGATCTGTTTCAGGATATTCTTGAAGATGAAGAAGAACACGTTGACTGGCTTGAAACCCAGCTCGGATTAATTGATATGACTGGCCTGGAAAATTATCTGCAAGCTCAGTTTGTCGATGAAGATTAACTGAAAAACACATATCACATCGCCGGGCTATCTTCAGATAGCCCTTAATCTATCTGTTTTCATGATTATTCCTTGATAAAATTGTTCCCTTTCTGTACTATTCGTCGTCTTGAATTTCCGGTCCCTTATTATCGTTCCTTGCTTCCTCTGGCTGACCGGACCAATTGTGGAAGCTGAATAATCCGTAAGGAGCAAATCAATGCGTCATTACGAAATCGTATTCATGGTGCACCCAGATCAAAGCGAGCAAGTTGCTGGCATGACTGAGCGTTACACGACTTCTATCACTGAATCTGGCGGTACAATTCACCGTTTGGAAGACTGGGGCCGCCGTCAACTGGCATACCCAATTAATAAACTGCACAAAGCACACTATGTTCTGATGAACGTAGAAGCTGAGCAGCAAGTGATTGATGAACTGGAAACTGCTTTCCGTTTTAACGATGCAGTGTTACGTAACATGATCATGCGTACTAAGTCTGCTGTAACTGAGCCATCAGTTATGCTGAAAGCGAAAGAAGAGCGCACTAAGCGCGAAGAACCTCGCGCAGAAAAACCAGCAGAAGAAGCTGAAAGCAGCGCAAGCGCTGAATAAGCACGCAACAACTTAGTATTCGCTTGTTTGACAGTCATCATGTATTTCATGAGATGTGATATAGCGATGAATGACTCAAATTTAGATCAGGAGATAGCCCATGGCTCGTTTCTTCCGTCGTCGTAAGTTCTGCCGTTTTACAGCAGAAGGCGTACAAGAGATTGATTATAAAGATGTAGCAACGCTGAAAAACTACATCACAGAAGCTGGCAAAATCGTACCAAGCCGTATTACTGGTACCAGCGCTAAGTATCAGCGTCAACTTGCTCGTGCAATTAAACGTGCTCGTTACCTGGCCCTTCTTCCATATACTGACAAGCATCAGTAATTGGCACCGTTTATTAAGAGAGAGGATTAAACAATGCAAGTTATTCTACTTGATAAAATCGGTAACCTGGGTGGCCTTGGCGATACAGTGAACGTGAAGTCTGGTTATGCACGTAACTTCCTTATCCCTCAGGGTAAAGCAGTTATGGCAACTAAATCAAACGTTGAAATGTTTGAACAGCGCCGCGCTGAGCTGGAAGCAAAAGTTGCTGAGCAACTGTCTGCTGCACAGGCTCGTGCTGAAAAAGTAAATGCACTTGAAGCGGTTGTTATCACTTCAAAAGCAGGTGAAGAAGGTAAACTGTTCGGTTCTATCGGTACTCGTGATATCGCTGATGCAGTCACTGCTGCAGGTGTTGAAGTTGCGAAAAGCGAAGTTCGCCTTCCTGAAGGTGCACTGCGTAATACTGGTGAATTTGAAATCAGTGTTCAACTTCACTCTGAAGTATTTGCTACAGTTAAACTTCAGGTTGTTGCTGAGTAATCAATCGTATTACTTAAGTGATATCACTGACGTGATTCTAAACCCACTATTTATAGTGGGTTTTTTTTTGAGCTTTGGTGCCTGTTAGCGCTACCTAGCCTGACGCTCTCGGTCAATTGTTTAAAAATGAAAGACAAGATTGACCGATGTTGCCGTGTCTGTTTTGTTTAACCCATCAGGAACACGGGAGTGATACAGGCGTGAATAAGTCACTTTGGTGGCAAAGTTTTGTGTAATGTCAGTGACCAGACTGATGTCTGTAGTCGTTAATGTATTACTCTTTCCCGAAACCACGGTCGTTTCAGCCAACAGATGAAGATCATCAATCATGTTCCATTTCAGATTGATATTGGACCTGACAATGGGTTCCCTGACGGTTTCAGGGAAAATCAGATCGTCATCATCTATTTCATCCAGGTTTGGTTTTTGATACCGGTACCCGGGGCCGGCTTCTATTTCAATGGTTAACCGTTCCGTATGTGTCAGCTGATATCCGTAGCCGGCAGATAACGTGTAATCTTTGAAATAAGCGCTGTACTTAGAATTAATGCCGTTCAGGCTGCTGAACAGATAACCCTTCGGGCCGATTTTATAGTCGCTTTGTAATTCATAGTTTGATTTGCGCTTATCCTCATCACCATTCTTATAGAGCCGGTAAAATTTCCAGACACCGTTTGTCCGATATCTTCCCCGGGTATATTCTGCCTGCAGGTTGAAATTAAGAGATTTGGTGTCTTTATTACCTGTATGCCTTTGGTAACCGAAGTCTACTTGTGATGTGAATAGCGCAGTCTCATGAGTGGGTTGAGATGATTGATCATTTACTTCAGCCTGAATGTTAAAAGTCATAAAACCCATGCAAACATTCAGTATGATTCGCCAGGATTGTGTCACTGCCTGCCTTTGAATATCTGTCAGTCAAAAAGAGCATGTTAATCCGAATCATCTTATATTCAGTCAGTATCAGGTTAATTATTTCTGAGTGATGCCCGGATAGCCAAACCCGCTATCTTCCTGTTGCCGGAGTATAATTACAAATGCGATATTTACGGTTTCCCGGTATAATAACTGTCTTTTGATTTTTTCTGAGTAGGGTCATGGCCGATTCCAGATTTGAAAACAGAGCACGTAACCGAACTGATTCTCAGGTTGAGGCAATCAAAACGCCGCCTCATTCACTGGAGGCAGAGCAATCCGTACTGGGTGGATTACTGCTGGATAATGAACGTTGGGACACTGTTGCTGAATTTGTCATAGCAGATGATTTCTACAGTCGCCCGCACCGGCTGATATTTGACGGGATTCAATCCATTCTGGAAAGTGGCCATCCGCTTGATCTGATCACCTTGTCTGAGCATCTTGAATTAAGAGAACAGCTGGACGATGTCGGTGGTCTGGCTTACCTGACCGATTTAGCGAAGAATACCCCAAGTGCTGCCAATATTACGGCATATGCCAAAATTGTGTCAGAGCGGGCGATGGTGCGTAAGCTCATCGGGGTGGCGAATGAAATTGCGGATGCCAGCTATGATCCTCAGGGCCGCAATTCTGATGATTTGCTGGACTTGGCTGAAAGTAAAGTTTTTGCAATTGCGGAGTCTAAAACGCGTGACAACGAAGGCCCTCAGCGTATTGATACCATTTTGGAAAATACGCTGGAACGAATTGAACAGCTCTATAAGAGCCCTCAGGATGGTGTAACCGGTGTGACCACCGGCTTTACTGATCTGAACAAGAAAACTGCGGGTATGCAGTCTTCGGATTTGATCATTGTGGCGGCACGTCCTTCCATGGGTAAAACGACCTTTGCCATGAACCTGTGTGAAAATGCGGCGATGTCTCAGGACAAACCTGTCCTGATTTTTTCTCTGGAGATGCCGGCTGAGCAGATCATGATGAGAACACTGGCTTCGCTGTCACGTGTTGATCAGACCAAAATCAGAACCGGTCAGCTGGATGATGAGGACTGGGCGAGAATCTCCTCAACGATGGGGATGCTCATGGAAAAGAAAAATATTCTGATTGATGACAGCGCCGGACTGACGCCAACGGAACTGCGTTCACGTGCCCGGCGGGTTGCCCGTGAACATGGCGGGATTTCGATGATTATGGTCGACTATTTGCAGTTGATGCGTGTGCCTGCGATGTCGGAGAACCGGACGCTGGAGATCGCAGAGATTTCCCGCTCCTTAAAAGCACTGGCGAAAGAGCTTAACATCCCGGTGGTTGCGCTTTCTCAGCTGAACCGTTCTCTGGAGCAAAGGGCTGATAAAAGACCGGTCAACTCTGACCTGCGGGAATCCGGATCGATTGAGCAGGATGCCGACTTAATCATGTTTATCTATCGTGATGAAGTCTATCACCCGGATAGCTCCATGAAGGGAACCGCTGAAATTATCATCGGTAAGCAGCGGAATGGCCCGATTGGTTCCGTCAGGCTGACATTCCAGGGGCATTTTTCCCGCTTCGATAACTATGCCGGGCCTGCTTTTGATATTGATGATGAATAACTTGTTTCAGCAGGTTGAGTCCGGAAGTTTAATTATCGACACAAAATAAGTCAGGGAGATCACTCTCCCTGAATCGTCGCAATGATGGTTCTTTGACCGCCATGATTGCGGTGTTCACCCAAATAAATTCCCTGCCACGTACCTAATGCCAAACGCCCGTTTGTGACCGGAATCATCAGGCTGCTGCCAAGAAGCGATGATTTAATATGTGCTGGCATATCATCTTCACCTTCATAAGTATGCTGATAATACGGCGCATTTTCCGGAACATACCTGTCAAAATGGGCTTCCATGTCTGTTCTGACGGTTGGATCTGCATTTTCATTGATTGTCAGGCTGGCAGATGTGTGTTGAATAAACAGGTTAACCATGCCTACAGACACAGAGGTCAACTGAGGCAACTGCCGAACGATTTCATCGGTTATCAGGTGAAATCCCCGCCGTTTAGCAGGAATCCGAATTAAAATTTGAGACCACATTGCGAATACCTATCAGAATAATTGATTATATCATTATTGAACTTATGGTGAGTAAAACATAGTTACCATACAATGTTAACTCATGCTGTTGCGAAGGTTGCTTGGGTATATTCTGATTTGGCCTGTAATTCCGCTACTTGTGGATACTCTGTCCGGGATTAGCGGTTTCCGGCGGGGACAAATCAATTGACACGATTTGAGATAAAACATAATTTCGCAACAAAAATTAAGTATAATCAGCAAATCGTTTTATGAAGATCTAAATTTTAGACTGAGATGGCAACGCGGGTTGTCTGAGGTGTAAAACTAATTCAATCATCGGGATAAATACCATGTTAAAAAAAATTAATCCGACAGAAACCAAGGCCTGGAAAGCCCTTTCTGCTCATTTTGAATCAGTAAAGAGTGTTGATTTAAGTACATTATTTGCGCAGGATAATCAACGTTTTGACAAGTTCTCTCAACAATTAGGTGATGACATACTTGTCGATTATTCCAAAAACCTGATTAATGAAGAAACACTGAAACACCTGTTGGCTCTGGCTGAAGAAACCGATCTGAAAAGTGCCATTGAAGCCATGTTCAGTGGCGGGAAAATCAACCAAACTGAAAATCGCTCAGTCCTGCATGTTGCATTACGTAACCGGAGTAACACACCTGTTTACTCAGATGGTGAAGATGTGATGCCAGCCGTAAATGCCGTGCTGGAAAAAATGAAAAGTTTTTCTGAGCGTATCATCTCCGGTGAGTGGAAAGGTTATACCGGCAAAGCGATTACCGATGTTGTGAATATCGGTATCGGCGGTTCAGATTTGGGGCCTTATATGGTGACAGAGGCGCTGAAACCTTATAAAAACCAGCTCGAAATGCACTTTGTGTCGAATGTTGACGGTACGCATGTTGAAGAAGTGCTGAAAGGCCTGAACCCTGAAACTACCCTGTTTTTGATTGCATCAAAAACCTTTACCACGCAGGAAACCATGACCAATGCTCACACCGCCCGTGCATGGTTTTTGAAAGCTGCCAATGATGAAGCTCAGGTCGCGAAGCACTTCGCTGCGCTGTCTACCAATGCAACCGCAGTTGAAGCCTTCGGCATTGATACTGACAATATGTTCGAATTCTGGGACTGGGTTGGCGGCCGCTACTCACTCTGGTCAGCAATCGGGCTGTCTATCGTTCTGAGCATCGGCTATGACAACTTTATTGAGCTGCTTACCGGCGCACATGAAGTCGATAAACATTTTGCCGAAACGCCATTTGAAGCGAATGTTCCTGTGTTGCTGGCTTTAATCGGTATCTGGTACAACAACTTTTATGGTGCTGAATCTGAGGCAATTCTTCCGTATGATCAATACATGCACCGCTTTGCTGCTTACTTCCAGCAAGGAAACATGGAATCAAATGGTAAGTATGTCGACCGTAATGGTGCGCCTGTCAATTATCAGACTGGTCCGGTTATCTGGGGCGAACCCGGTACGAATGGTCAACATGCTTTCTATCAGCTGATTCATCAGGGCACGAAACTGATTCCGTGTGACTTCATTGCACCGGCTGTGTCGCATAACCCGACCGGTGACCATCATCCGAAACTTTTGTCTAACTTCTTTGCCCAAACCGAAGCGCTTGCCTTCGGTAAAACGAAAGAGAAAGTTGCGGCTGAATTTGCTGCGGCAGGTAAAAGCGAAGCTGAGGTAGCAGAGCTGGTTCCGTTTAAAGTATTCGAAGGGAATCGCCCAACCAATTCCTTGCTGGTTAAACAGATTACACCGAAGACTTTGGGTCAGCTGATCGCCATGTATGAACATAAGATCTTCACACAAGGCGTGATCTGGAATATCTTCAGTTTTGATCAATGGGGTGTTGAGCTGGGCAAACAGCTGGCAAACAATATCCTGCCAGAGTTACAGGATGACTCAAAAGTCTCTTCACATGATAGTTCCACCAACGGACTTATCAACGCTTACAAATCTTTCCGTTAAGCGGTTTGAGGTTTTGAGCTGAATGTGAAAAAGGTTGGGGAAGCCCAACCTTTTTATTTAAATCAGTAATGATGTTGAATGGTTAGTTATTCAAAACAAATCTCAATGAAAGCATTTCCCCACTGTGAAGAGAAAGGCATGATAATAATGGAGCCTTCACATTTGTGACGGAGAGTATGTCCTTTCCCTGAAACGACAATCGGTGTCGCCATATCAAATTCAAAGCCACCTTCAGCGAGAATTCGCTTTGCACCCCCTGTGACCATATTTGTGATTTCACCGACCATATCTGTGACTTCTTCATTCAGACCGTTAGGACGTTCTCCTAACATATTCTGCATGATTTCCAACGCCAGACTTTCATCAAAAGTGATGGACATAGAGCCTTTTGTTTGTGGCCCGACCATCCCGATTAAGCCGGAGATATCCCCGCGAGCAATTTCATCTTTCTTTACCCGGGGTTTTTGTGGCTTTAATTCCAGAGAAGCCATGGTTTTTAAAACATTCATTAATGATGCTAAAAACGGATTTACAAACTCAGCGCGCATAATCTTCTTCTATTGTCTCATTGTTAATCTCAGAGGAACATAACTGGCAAACACCATGGGATTCGATGACATGATTTGTAATCTTAAATCCATGTTTCTCCGCATTATCTTCCAGCGATGAAATTAAATGGTCATTTTGCAATTCAATTACATCACCACATTTATCACATATTAAAAGATGAGAAAAATGCTTATGTGCGTTACAAGAGCAACACGATATAAAACTATTGGTTGACTCAACCCGGTGAATGAACCCTTGCTCCAGTAAAAAATCGAGCGCCCGGTAAACAGTTGGTGGCTTTGCCTGAGGCTCATTTTTTTTGAGTGCTTCAAGTAATTCATACGCACTGGCTGCTTTATTACTGGCACTGATCAACTCAAACACCTGCTTCCGTTGAGAAGTTAGTCTTACACCTCTTGCAGCGCATATTTCTTCTATCTGCTTTGTTAAATTGTGGTCCAAATTCATCACCTTAACCACCAGAATCTTATAAGCATATACTAATTCAAGCGTAATATCGTGCAACATTTCTGACAAGTTCAGCCAGACAACCCTGTTATCTGTGTGACCTTTTCCCTGAAAACCGAACGTCATATTTGAGGTTCAGATACTAAAGTTACAGGGAATCCCCACTTTATTGCCAGATCGTACTCTTAATTATATACAGAAAGATTGTACTTGATGGCAATCACCGAAGCTTAAAATTAAAAAAACGATCATAACATTAATTGTCACAATTTATCGCTGAAGAGGGTCACGAAAAGAAAGTCTGATGGAGGGAAGGGGAACAGAGGCAGAGCCGGGCCTGATTCAGCCTCTGTTGAGTGAAGTTGAATCATTGTCCTTTGCCACAGATCATGACCAGAACCGTCCTGCCGATAATTTTCAGATCCATCAATAACCAGCTTTTAAATGAGTACATCGAAAGAGAATAACTGTGATCGAAAGCAACTTTACGTCGCACATCATCGATGCAGGTATCGTATCCCTGACTGATCTGAGCCAGCCCTGTGATTCCCGGTAAAATTCCATAAGTCCGCTCAGTAAAGAACGGAATTTTGTCTTCAAGACTGTTATAGAATGCCGGACGCTCTGGTCTTGGGCCAATCAGTGACATCTCTCCTTTGATCACATTAATCAGCTGAGGTATTTCATCCAGCCGGGTTTTGCGCAGAAAACGTCCGACCACTGTGATTCTCGGGTCATTTTCTGTCGCCCAGACTGCGCCTGACAGTGATTCCGCATTTTGCACCATGGTCCGGAATTTAAACATTTCAAACAGGTTGACCTGCTCTGGCGTCGATTTACCCACACGCCACTGCCGGTAGATGACCGGCCCCGGCGAGGTGACTTTAATGGCAAGTGCGACGACCGGAAGTACCGGAGATAATGCAATGAGTCCGGCAACCGAGCCCAGTATATCAATGCTGCGTTTGACGCCATGAATCAGTGTTTGCGTAAATGAAGACATATACATAGTAATTACCTCTTGTGATTTATTTTGGTCCAGCGATTCGTTTCTATGCCGGATAAATATCTCAACCCGCCCAGCAGGTTGGCCCAGTGGCCGGTTAAAAAGTAGTGCAGCCACTGGAGTGGTTTGTATTTTTGTATACCGGGAAAAACGGGAGTGATGAACGGAATGCTATACACAGCAGCCTGTATGACCAGCAGCGCCTGATAAAGCGGATGATGTAATAAAAGCACATTACAAATCAGGCAAACCAGCATCAGGTAAGGAACGAATAACCGCAGCCCTTTTCCTGAAAACAGGGAGAAAGCAACTAATCCGTACTTAGGGTTCAACAAGCCGGACAGAACAATGAATTGCTGCATATTCCCGGCAGAAATACGCAGGCGTCGCTGAAAGTCATGTCTCAGCGATGTGGTCTCCAGCTCCAGCGCCCGCATATTGCTATCGTAAAGTGACTGATAACCTTGCCTGACGATTTTCATCGGCAGAATGAAGTCATCGTTGATGGTATTTTGAGCCAGCGGCTCAAACAGCCGGGTACGGAAGATATAAAAAGCACCATGGGAGCCCATGGTTGCGCCGGTTGCAGCTTCATGCTGCTTGATCCGGCTTTGATACTGCCAGTATTTCGCTTCACCTTCTCCCTGAGTTTCCAGCAACTGATATCTGCTGTTCAGCACCCCAAGCCGTTCATCTTGAAAATGCCGGGCTGCAATCAGCAATGCATCCACCGAAATCAGCGCACTGGTATCACTCAGCACGGTTAAATCAGAATCAATGCTCTGCATTTCATGGTTAATAATCGCAATTTTGCCCCGGTTTTCCGGATACTCATGAATTTCAAAATAAGTTTCCGCACAAATTGCCTCCTGAATCGTTTCCTGAGCGATTCTGCTGGTGTCATCCTCACATCCGTCACAGGCAATCATGATTTTCAATCGGTTCTTCGGATAATCCAGTGCCGACAGGTTGCGGATTTTTTCTGCGATCCACCGGGCTTCGTTATAAGCCGGAATCAGCATCGTAATTGTCGGCAATGCATCGTCAGACTGACTGGGCTGATAGCCACGCTGTGTGAAGGGTACTTGTTTCTCCGGATGGTTGCCTGCATACCATCTTAGCCAGAGCGGGTAACCAAAGTGGTGATAAATAATCAAGCCGGCAGCAACCCAGAATGCGATCATGATGATTGTCATTTTATCGCCTCCAGTCCGAGTGATTCATAAGCATTCACCATGTGCTGAATATTACAATTCTGTTCCACATACGTTCTTGGTGACGTCGTGAGGGTGGCTGTTTCTGCATCTTTCAGTGCCCGGATCAGGGAAAACACACAGTTGGCTTTAATCAGTTGGCCCGTTTGCTGACACAGGGTTTCTTCACATGCGCCGGTATTGGTGACCACGACCGGAATGCCACAAGCCTGCGCTTCCAGCGGAGAGAGGGGAAAACCCTCACTTCGTGAAGGCAGACAGAACAAATTGAGCGATTGATAAAAGGTGTGCATCTCTTCAACCAGTCCCAGAAAGTGCACGCGGGAGGTCAGACCCAGTTCATCCACCAGCTGGCGGAGCTGCTTTTCCTGACTCCCCTGACCGGCAATCGCTAAGTGATAATTTTCCGGAAGCTGTTTGAATGCTTTGATGATCTGATCATGCCCTTTGACCCATTCGAGACGACCGGCACAGCCAATCAGATAAGCAGCTTCCGGCAGGTTTAATCTGGCTCTGGCTGTGTTTTTATCTCCCGGAGAGAAGCGTTCGCAATCCACACCGTTTTTGATCGTCAGTGCTTCAGGATAGTTAAAACAGGTGCGGATGGTTTCTGTCACCAGGTTGGCGTCGCCCACCAACACGGGTTGTACCCAGTTCAGAATGACTCTTTCAAGCAAACGGTGGCGCCAGTTCTGCAAATGCCAGACATCATGCTCCGTATGAATACAAACCGGCACGTCGACACTTTTGGCGGCGATTCCGCCGTAAATCAGCGGGCCGATGTGATGGGTGTGTACGATATCCGGCCGGACTGTTTTCAATAACCCCTTCAGCCGGAATAACGTCTGTTTGCACCATCCTGATGACTTGCCCAGAAAATGCAGCTGTTGGCTGAATGGCGATAGTCTGGGCCATTTTTCAAGTGCCTGCTGGTGTTCCCCCTCAAGGCTGACAATCAAGACCCGATTGTGCGGCGAAGCCAGCCGGAGTAATTCCAGGACCATACATTCCAGTCCGCCGGGGGACAGATGCTGAACAACATGAATGGTTGTTGTGGGTTGTGGTTCCGGGTTCATCAATTCAGACTCCTGTGATTATCTTGTCCTCATCTCAGATAGCATTGAATGTGCCAATTATTTTTATCTTTATATTCAATTGGTTATTTGTTTTAGTTGCGAGAGGATGCATTTTTCCGGATTTGAGAATCGGAGTGATTTTCTTATTGAGAAACAGGAAAACAGGTGTCTGTACGACAGTCCGGATAAGGAAAAGCCACAAAGAAAGCCCGGTTCTCTGCGGGAAATTCTGAAGAGAAGCGGGCTGAACAGTAAAAGTGATAATGATGAAAGATGTACTGGCCCTAAGCCTGAATCCTCGGCAAAATCGTCAGTACCGGTGCCTGACAGATTGACTCAAGCTCATCCTGACGACGGATGCTGGTATCAAATAACTCCATCAGTGTGGCGATACCAATGCCGATAAATAATCCTGCAAATCCTCCGGCAATCACAAAAATCATCAGCGGCAGATTGGACGGTGTGCTCGGTGTGTACGGCAGGTCGATAATCTTAACCCGCTTGGTCTGCTCAAAAATGCCCAGCGACCCTGTTAGCTGGGCCATCTCATAGCGCTGAATCAGTTCATCATACAAGTCACGCTTGATTTCAACGTCCCGTTGCAGGCGGTGCAGGGTTTTGGCATGGTCACCGAAGGAATAGGCCTGAGTTTCCATTTTGCTAATCATCTGTTGCAGGCTTTTGGTTTCTTCCTGAAGGCTTTCATAGCGGCTACGGGTTATCTGCAAATTATGCAGCTGGGTAATCAGTAAAGGTTTTACATCGCCTTGTTGCGACACTGAAATATGGCTGACCATGTCCCATAACTGGTCACTGTCGAGCAGGCGTTCTGTCTCACTCAGCAGCTTGGTTCTTTCCGATTCCAGCCGTGACAGTTCACGCTTTTTGGCCTGCACAGAGCTGTGGGCATCGGTATATCTGGCCTGAAGTAGTGTCAGCTGGCTGCGGATCCGGATGATTTGCTCTTCAATCTTGCCAACAACCGGGTTGGTTTTGGACAACTGCTGATCCAGCCCGCCCAGACTCTTTTTCACCCCGGCCAGCTCGGCTTCTTTCTCAGACAATGACTGTTTGAGCGAAGCCAGCTGATTGAGCAGCTGGTTCTGCATTTGCGGGGAAAAAGCCGCATACTGGTTTTTAAACTCAGCCAGTGCATTTTCTGCATCATCCAGTGCGGTTCTTCTTTTTTCGATATGGATACTGAGAAATTCGCTTGAATCCCGGATCGAGGAGCGTTCCGGTGCCAGCAGCTGTTCGATGAAGCGATCACTGACGGTCTGAAGGGTTTCTTTCATCCCCTGCGGGGTATTCGCCTTGAGTTCGATTTTGATAAAATCTTTGCCCAGCATTCTTACATTCAGGCTGCCGGAAAGTTTCGCAATCACATAATCAATCTGTTTGCTGCTCATCTGATCATTGATCAACTGTCTTTCTTTGGCAACGGACAGCAAAACATGGCGGCTTTTCAGCAACGTACTCAGTGCGCTCATCCGATCATTCAGCATGGTTGAAACCGCCAGATCTTCCAGAAAAGGGTTCATTTTCGCGGTTTCCTGTATCAGCATGCTGGTATGTGCCTGATAAGCCAGTGGTGCCATCGAGCTGATCAGCGCCCCGGCAAACGGCAGTAACAGAACCGGCAGCGCAATCACATACCTTCTTCTCCATGCGGCTCCGAGCAGGACGGCAAAACGGAATTTCAACTCATTCATAAGCACTCCAGAAATTGAGAAACCACATGACTCCGTTGTTCCCAGCTTTCTTGTTGCACAATCGCTACGGGGGCTTTTTTCAGGTTGTCCGGATTTTTTTCATACCGGTTGAGCGCATCAATCATCGAAGCGGCACCATCAATCACATTCAAATGCGGCCGGTAAGGGTTGATGGCCGGATAATCGGTGGTGATGACTGGTGAGCCAGCTGCCAGATACTCCAACAGCTTTAACGGATTACAGGCATTAATCTGCGGATTGAGCACAAAAGGCAGGAGGCTGACATCCCAGTGCTGGCAATAGGCCGGCAGCTGATGATGGGCTCTTGGCCCCAGTTGGTGAATATTCGGCAGCTCAGGTAAAGGCGAGCGAGACTGTGCCTGCGGGCCGATAAATACAAACTGCCAGTGGGGTAATGCGCAGGCTGCCTGTTCGATTAACGCATAATCCAGCCAGGAAGAGAGACTGCCATAAAAACCGGCCACGGGACCGTGTTGCGGCAGATCGTCAGCCCGCGGAGCCGGTGTTGAAAACAGTCCGGTATCGACGCCATGAGGCAGCAGACAGGTTTTCTTTGCAGGAAACTTCTCCTGCAATGCCGGGCTGGCGGCGAGAATCAGATCGGCTTTATCGACCAGTTCGGCTTCGTGCCGGGAAACGGTTTGATGATCAACTCCGGCAAGGGCGGAAAAATCGTCTCCGCAGTAATACACCACATGGCTTTCACCCAGGCTGCCACACAGGTCAGCCGCAGTTGGCAGAGAGGTCCACAAGACCGGGTTGTTGAGGCGGAACTCCCTGAGAATAATTTTCAGCTGAAAGCGCATCATCTCGCGGGCAAGAGTACGCGACCAGCGCGAACGCGGCGCCGGAATGGTCAGGAGGTTCACCACACTGATATTTGCAGCGGGCCGGGTCTTTTCCTGCTGATATCCCTGTTTGGACTGACCGAATAGTTTCCCTAAAGCGCGCCGGATATCATGCCGGTTCAGCCGGGGCTGACGTAATCCGATCGAATTAACCCACAGAACCCGGCAATCTACAGGCAGATGAGAAATCAGGTGTTGAGTACTGGACGGTAACCCGCCGAAATCTTCCCCGAACACAATAAAATCACGCATACCGGTCTCCTCACTTCAGGTGTTTGATCACTTTGGCCGGATGTCCGGCAGCCAGCACAAAATCCGGTAAGTCATGAATCACGACACTGTCTGACGCAACGATGGTGCCTTCCCCGATGGTCACGCCCTGCTTGACGGAGACATTGGTGCCCAGCCAGCAATCGCGTTTGAGGTGAATGTCACCGGCCTGATGGTCATCATCCGGTTCTCCCTTTGCTCTGCGGGTGGCATCCAGCGGATGACCTGAGTAACCACATAAAAATGCCCGCCCGGCAATCCGGACATTGTCTTCAAGGATGATCTGTGTGCCGACCGCAATCGTGGTTTGCCAGCCAATGCCGACATTGTTACCGATATGCAGCGTCGGATTGTCTGAGGTGCTGCGCCCGGTCATGGTGGTTTGCCCTGAAATCCGGCAGTCATCACCAACATGAATCCGCAACGGACCGCTGATATAAGGGGTGCCGCTGTATAAATACAGGCGACGGCCTGTCACCGTAGCTCTGGCCCGGAAGACCGGGGTATAAACCAGCCAGCGCATCAGCGTCGAACTCACCGTTGTGCTTACTGCATAAGCACCACACATGAGTCCGTTGTACAACCGGGGTGATGGCAGTTCAAATGCCCGGACTTTTTTCAAAGTCTGAAATACCTGACGGTGGCGCGGATTCGGGTGATGCCTGAGCCACTGTTTGAAATCATGAACCCGTGTATGAAGCATAAGTTCTTTCCCTGAATAATGGACTTGTATGCATCACGTTACAATTCCTGTGCCGGGTTTTTTGTTTTTATAAATCAGTTAGTTAAAAGTTTTCTGGTCGGGTGTCGTTTGTGATTCTCATTTTGAGAGTCGTTTTGACTGATGCGGGCGATGGCCACGGTCAGAGCGGCGAGAATATACACCGGCCAGTTAAAGCCCTGAGTCAGGAAAGTGCCGGACACGATGGTGCCGATCAGCGCCGCATAAACCGCCGTGGCATTGGCGGCCAGATGCGGGTTGCAGGTTTCCGGCAGAGTCTTCAGTGTCCGGGAAGCGGTCCGGATTAAAGACACGATAAAAGAGACGAAGATAATCAGCCCGAGAAATCCGGTTTCAGCCAGCACACCAAACCAGGTGCTGTGAACTGCATGATTCAGGCCATCCCAGTGGGGGCTGTAAAAGAAATAGTTTGAATAAAAATTATTCAGACCGACACCAAACAGCGGATTATCCAATGCCATTTTGAAAGCGGCTTCCCAGGCATATAAACGCCCCATGGCCGACGCATCGACGCCTTCTTCCGCAGCGCCCCCGGAAGCGCGATCCGAGATACCGGCGACGCTGTAAAGGAGCAGCGCCGCAATCGCGCCGAGTGTGAGCAGCAGCACTTTGCTGCGAATCAGGCGCAGGGCAAAGATACCGAAAACCGCCAGTGACCCCAGTAATCCGCCCCGGCTTTGGGTGGCAATCACCGCACTCATCAGCAGTGCGGTTGCCAGCAGGCCGAGCAAGCGCTGCGGCCACGGAATACCTTTGGTTGTGCTCAGACTGATTGAAAAAGCCAGCGGAAACATCAGTACCAGGGCCAGATCATTCGGATCGCCGAGCATTGAGCCGAGATCTCTGCCAACGGTCACCCGCGAGCCTTCGACCAGCCCGATCCCCTGAATTGAATTACTCATCGCCACTGCACCCACAATCATCCCGGCTCCGATAATCAGAAAGGTGGTCATTTTCAGATTTTTGGCATTATTGACCAGCCAGACGGTTGCCAGCGTCATGATCATGATTTTCCAGTAAATGCCTTTAAAGTTATTCAGCGCAATGCCCCGGTTTGACGCAAAGACAATCCCGACACAGACCAGCACCCAGAACACGGCCAGCCAGGTCAGTGAGGGGTGCCAGTAAACTTTCAGCTGGCGGCTGATCAACACATGCCACATCAATGCTGCCAGTGAGCCTAATGACAGCAACAAAGGAATTTTGAGCGGGAACAGTACCGGAATGGCTTCATGAATCCGGAAGAACGAAAAAATGATGAACAGAATCACCAGCCAGAAGGTCTGAGTCAGAGCAAACATGGCAGCCAGCGGCAGAATGGCGATGGCGACCGGAATGGCCGGATGAGGAATCAGATACCACATTCCGGCCATCAGCAGACACACCGCCAGACTGACGATAATTCCCGGACGGCTGGTTTGATTCATCATCATCCCCGCTCTCTGCTCTGCACAACGGATGACATGATTTGCGGTAGCCGCAAAGAATGAGGCGCTATCCGGATATAGTTCAGGATGAGTGCAAGGCCTGCCAGACACAATGGCCCGGCAATTGCCATCATCAGCCGGAGATGAGTGGCTTGCACAAACCATGCTGCGCTGAGAAACATCCCGGTGGTACACAGCAGTAACACCAGTGACATATGATGATAAGGCAGTGGCTGGTGGCGTTGCCCGATAAGTAAAACACACAGGCAGCGAATGCCCTGAGCAGCCGCAAGTGTCCACAAAATCCAGCCGATACCGTGATGCATCAGCAGTAGTGTTATCAGCAAGGTGCCCGCGGTGATGATCAGGTTTAACCGGAACAGGGCCGCAGTTCTCTTCTGAAAGAGCATGCCGAGATTAAGCAGCTCTGTGATTTCTTTAAAGACCGCAATCACAAGAGTCATGATCAGCAGCTGCTGAGCCGGACCATAGTTCTCCGGCAGGGCGAGCCGGATAAAAGTCTGACCGGCAAAACAGATGAACACCGCCAGCGCCAGAATATACACAATCCCTGCCTGAGTCTGTCGGACGGCAGACTGTTCTCCCTGCTCTGATAACACCTGAAAACGTTTCGGCATCCACCACATACCAAAAGGCTGCACCAGAATACACATCGCCAGTGCAAACTTGGCAGCGATAGCATAATAGCCCAGTGTCGTCAGGTCTGATGCGTAGGCGATGATCCAGCGCTCAGCACCACTCAGCCCGAAAGCGATTAATGCGGACAGCATCAGCGGAGTGCTGTAAGCCAGCAGCTGTCTGGCCTGCGTTGGCGGGCGGATCGGAAAGCGGTTCACCTGGTGTAATGCGGCCAGCTGAACATAGCGGGTGAGGGTGCCGGCCAGCAAAATGCCGGTGACGGAAGGATGCCAGAACAGCACCGCGGTGATCATGATAATCTGCAGCACCGTGGTGAGCACACTAATGCTGAAAAAGGTTGTCGCCCGATCATTCATCCGCAGCCATGCCAGATGCAGTGACACCGGCCCTTCAAATGCCAGTGCCAGTATCAGCAGTGCACATTCGGTTTTGGTCAGCGGTATGCTTTGCCACCACAGCTCCGGAATGCTCACTAAGATGGTCAGCAGCAGGACGCCGGTGCTGATGCCAATCAGCATGGAAAAAGTCATTAAACCGGCGGCCTGATGGAAGCGTTTTAATCCGTCACTCAGATGCCCGACGAAGCGATAGAGATTTTCATGCATTGCGGCTGTCGACAAAATACCGAGAAATGCCCCGATGCTGGCGATGAGCTCAAGTTTTCCGAGCTGCCCGGCATCAAGATAGTGGGTCATAAACGGCAGCATGATCAGCGACATGCCTTTCATCATCAGCAGCCCGGTGCCGTAAATCAGAATCGAGTGTACGGTTTTCCGTGTCATAGCTTCTCTCCTGCGGGCATGCTGCCGTTGCTGACAGGTGATGGAGAATCCTGAATACAATCAGCGATGGGCTGATAGCATTGCTCCGCCTGATAATCCTGAGCCATTCTGGCTGCTGACTGACCCAGCCGCTGAATCAGATGGGGATGATAAGCAGCCTGAAGGATCACCTCAGCCAGGCTCAATGGATCATCCGGCTTATATTTCAGGCAGTTCACATTGTGAGTTAACACCGTATCCCAGTAAGCGTTATCCCGTGGGATGATGACGCACATTTCAGCCGCCATCGCTTCCAGTACCGATAAACCAAAGGGTTCTTTTTTACTGGTGGAGACAAAAATATTGCTCTGGCGGCGGATCAGATCCAGATTATCCGGATCATGAAACCAGTAGACCCGGTCCATACTTTGCGGTGCCTGACTGACTTCAAGTGAAGAATCTTTTGGCCGGATAAAACAGATATTCGCAGTGAACCGGGGCAGGGCGCCCTCAAAGTGTTTCAACGCCTGAAGCAGTAAATCCAGCCCTTTCCATTTCAGTAAGGATGCACACCAGAATAAAGTGGGCTGATTGTACTGACAGGGACCGGGCCACTGCTTACCGCTCAGCCCGTTGGTAAAGGTCTGAAAATGCGGTGCTGACAGGATATTGCGGGCCATTGCTTCTGCTTTTTCCGCAGGCCTGCCGGATCGGTAATAAGCACAGATAGCATTCGCCATACTGGTTTTGGCTGAGGCAAGAAAAAACACCTGATCGGCCCTGACCAGACAACCGCCGGTCGCCCGTGAGTAACCAACCGGACCGTGTATCAGCTGAATGATTCTGTATTTGAGCAGGTAGCTCAGCAGATACAGTGCCATATCCACGCCAGGGCCGGATGCGCCAATGACAGTGTCAAACGGTCCGGTAGTAAAACGCAGACGTAATAGCATCATCAGGTAGATGAAATGCTTAATCCAGAAAGCGATGCCCTGCGTTGCCTGGCTGAACTGTCCGACAGACGGGAGCAGTACGATGTCAATATGATGCGTTGCCCGGGGACTTTTCCGCCATGAATCCGGATCACGGGTGGCAATGGTGAAACGGGTTTTTTCCGGGTCGCATAAAGTGAGTATCTCACGGGTTGCAATCTTGGAACCGCCCTTAAACGCAATCGGATCAAATACCAGGCAATGTTTCCTTGAGTCACGTTGCCCTGAATCATATTGTCTGAGGCGATCCTGTTGTGGAGTATGCTGTTGTGTCATATCAGCCTCCCTGAAACAGTCGCTTGGATACGTAAGTTTTGATTGGGCGGCAGGCCGCAAACCACGAAAGACTGGGAATGAGTCTGGCAGATATGGCTTTGCGGTAGTGAGATTCGATCGCCTGAGTGTTGTGCTCAATCGTGTAATTCTTACGAATATGTGCATTGGCATTTTGGGCGAGCCTGCGTGCTGCTTCCGGTTTTTTCAGGATGAGCCGCATCATATCGACCATGGGCTTCACGCCGGTATTTTTATACAGCAAACCATGCTTTTTGTGACTGATGATTTCCGGAATTCCCCCGGTTTCCGGAGCGATAATCGGCAGCTCTGCCAGTGCAGCTTCAGTGATCACCAGACCGAAAGGCTCATTTCTGGCACCACTGATAAAGGCGTCAGCCCCACGCATCCAGCCCATTGCATTGTCTTTCTCCCCGACAAAATGTACTTGTTCGGTCAGGTGAAGCTCATCGGTAATCAGTTCGAGTTTTTTGCGCATTGGTCCGTCACCAATCACAACCAGGTGGGTTTGCGGGTATTCCAGTGCAATGTGTCTGAGTGCCGAGAGGATCCGGTCGATTCCTTTGCGTTTAATCAGTGAGCCGACCGTCAGAAAAATATAAGTATCTTCAGGAAGGTCAAGATACTGGTGAATATCAACGGCTTCATATCCTGCCAGACGTTCTGTATCGATGCCGTTATGAATCACTGACAGCCGGGACTGCGGATAGCCATCGCGAATCAGGGAGCGGGTCACGGCATCACTGACGGCAATAATACCGGGAGAAAAATGCAGCCCGAGCGTCAGCCGGTCCCGTGCCGGATAATCGGTATGAATCTGTGTCAGCAGCGGAATATTCATGATTCTGGCACTGAAGTTCATCCACTGGCAGGGGGCGGCGCTGTTGAGATGAATCAGATTGATACCCTTTGATTTGATCATCCGGATGCCTTGCTTAATTAACCTGAACCAGGCAAGCAGATTGACGCGGGGTTTACGCCAGCCAAACAACAGCGGAAATTCAGAAAGTTCACTGTTGAACCCCATTCTCTTCACTTCCGTGTGCAGCGCCTCACTGTTGGTCCAGATAAACGGGCGGAAACTGTTTTTATCCAGATGGTTCAGGTGTTCCAGCAGGCAACGTTCACTGCCGCGAATCCAGTTATCGCCGTAGTGAACAAACAAGATATGGTGCTTTTTTTTCATGGCTTCCTCCTTGGGTTTCTATTGATATAGCAAAGGAGGTGCCAATTAATTTTATATATATCTCATTGAATATTAAGTAATTTTAAATTGTTATTTTTTGTTCTCAAAATGAGAATCAGATTAAACAAAATATTTTTTCATCATATCAGGAATCATGGTGAGGTTTGAGTAATGACTGACAATGGTTTCCCGCGCCTGAGTCTGCATTTGCCGGCGCTCAGTTGCTGAAAGGTGACACCAGTCCTGAATACAGCTCACCAGCTCTTGTGCCTGCCGGACCAGATAGCCATTTTCTCCGTGACGGATCAGCTCGGGTAATTCACCCACAGCGGTTGCTGCGACCGGAATACCACGGCCCATGGCTTCAAGTGCTGCCATCGGTAAGCCTTCAGCTCTTGAGCAGATAATCAGCAGCCCGATGTCCGGCCAGAATGTATCCATACAGCTTTTGTGACCGTGAAGAATCAGGTTGTGCTGCCCGGAGCAGCTCAGCTGGCTGAGCATCGGGCCGTCACCATAACAGTGAATGTTAGTCTCCGGCAGCAACCGGGTGATTTCCGGCAGAAAATCCGGACCTTTCTCATAGCTTAACCGGCCGACAAACGCGATTTGTTTACCGTCACTCAGGGGTAATTGTTCCGTATCAACGAAGTTATTGACCTTCTCAGTACGGAAAGGGATCCGTTGCTGAATCAGCTGACTGACGGCCAGACTCTGGTCTGACATAAACGCGGTAATCCGGTCCAGCAGGTCGTACCATTTGACCCGGCCGGTGGGGATCTCGCCGGCATGGAAGGTCGAAATTTGTCTGAATGACTCTTTCGAGGTGCGCCGGGCCAGTTTGCACAGCAGGCTGGCTTTATATCCGTGGGCATGAACCACAGCCGGACGAAACCGGTGGATGGCCTGCTTAAGAGCCGCAGCGGTTTTATGATGCGGAAAATACTCAGACAGTATCGTAAAGGGAATTTCATGCTGCCTGAGCTTTTCAGCCATTTCATCACTGTCCGGGTACGTTTTAAGTAAAATAATCCGTACCGGACGATGGATTTTCAGACCGCAGGCTAACTGAAGTACATGGCTTTCAATGCCACCAAAAATCCGGCTGTCCAGCACCAGCCATATTTCATTCCTTTGAAATAAATTCATCCTGCTCTGTTTCCCATGCTTGTTTTTTGCGGTAAACCGTTGACGGGCTGAGTTCCAGTAATACGGCAGCATTCAATACATTGCCGTCACAGTAGTCGATCGCCTGTTGGATGGTTTCCCGTTCCACCTGCCACATCGGGCGGATTGTCGGAGAGGTGATGACTGCCGGAGAAACTTCAGTCTCAGTCTCAGTCTCTGTTTCTGTTGCCGCGGCTTTGGCTATTTCCGGTGGTCTGTGAATGGTTTCCTGAAGTGGTGGGGCGGGTGTTTCCCGGATAGCATCAACAACAGCCTGCCTGTTCGTACGCTGGCCTGCATCCCGATTGTTTTGAGAACTGCCCGGTGACGGACGCTTCTGTTTGATTTGTTCCGGCAGATGTTCCGCGTTTACCGTGGCATCATTATTCAGGACCACAATATTGCGCATAATGTTTTGTAGTTGCCGGACATTTCCCGGCCAGTGATATTTCTTCAGCAGCGACTGAGCATCACGGCTGATGGCCGTAAAGCGTTTTTTATCCTGTTTGGCATATCTGACCAGAAAGTTTTGCGCCAGCGCGATGATGTCATTACCGCGATCCCGTAACGGCGGCATTTCCACCGGCACGACGTTCACCCGGTAGTAGAGATCTTCCCGAAAGCGGCCCGCTTCGACTTCTTCGAGCGGGTCACGGTTTGTGGCGCAAATAATCCGGACATCGACTTTCTGTTCTCTGGAACCACCCAGCGGGGTGAAGGTGCCGGACTGCAAAAAGCGCAGCAGTTTTTTCTGCATATCCAGTTCCATTTCACACAACTCATCAAGAAACAAAGTGCCGCCGTCGGCCTGAGACGCCGCACCTTTACGATCGGTGGTTGCACCGGTAAAAGCACCTTTCATATGACCGAAAATTTCACTTTCGAGTAAATCCCTGGGGATTGCGCCACAGTTGAGGGCGACAAATGGTTTGTTTTGGCGCTGGCTGTGTTCATGAATCGCTTCGGCACAAACCTCTTTCCCCGTGCCACTTTCACCGATGATAAATACACTGGCTGTGGTCGGTGCGACAGATTCAACAATTTTGTAAACGGCCTGCATTGGTAACGATGAACCAATAAAGCCGTGAAAATTTTTCCGGCTGTATCGGTGCTCCATATCTTCTACCAGATGCGCCAGTTTACTGCGCTGAAGGTGCAGGTTGATTGAGGTTTTCAGCCGGTCAGCATTGATCGGTTTTTCAATAAAGTCATCGGCCCCTTTCTGCATCAGGTTCACAGCAATATCCACTGAACCATGCGCGGTCGCAATAATGACCACGGTCGGAATTTCATGCTCACTGATCCAGTCCAGCACTTTTTCACCGGACATATCAGGCAGTTTTAAATCCAGAATGACCACCTGAGGTTTTTGCTTGCCGATAAAATCAATCGCCTCAGCGCCGGTTTCAAGATGGAATAAATCGAATGGCTCATCTTTGACGTACTGTTTGTATAAGATGGCGAGTGAGCTGGAGTCTTCAACGAGTAATACTTTGTTTCTCATTCAGAATCGACCTTCCTGATTTATATCCAATTGGTTCCTTAATATATAGTTCATGTTTGGCCGGGTGAGAAATCCGGCCTGCTTATTTTGTCAAATCAAACGGTGGTTTTTCCTGGGCTTCGCATTGAAAGCTTCTCATCAGGACATTGATTTTCGCTGTTGCAATGCTGCAATGGAGTCGGCTGCCAGTTGTGGCAGTGTTGCTCCGGCCTGATAAGCTTCTTCCTCTTTGCCATCGATACATAAATGTTCAATCTGTCTGGCAAGCTCTGAAAGACTGCGGTTGCCCAGTGCCAGCGCAGAACTGCCCAGGGTGTGGGTTTCAAACTTGAGGCATTCCGCTTTTTTGTTGGCAATGGCACAGCTGATTTTTTTGACCCGCTGTTGGCACTCTTCAACATAATGATCAATCAGCACCGGCAATACTTCGAGACTGGTATCGGCGATGACCTGTTGAATGATGATGTCATCGACCAGTCCGTCGGGTTGATGGGGAAGGGGGGCTGCGAGGTTTTCCGGGCCGGATTGCGGTAATACCGGCGGCGGAGTGATTTCGCCCGCGCCAAACTCATCTTCTTTCAGATACAGGGCCATTTTTTCCAGCAGTTGTGAAAGACGAACCGGTTTTGATAAGTAGTCTGTCAAGCCTGCCGCGATAAAGCGTTCTTTATCGCCATGCAGCGCATGCGCCGTGAGTGCAATGATCGGTAATTCTGCCTTTTGTCTGTCGGCCATCGCTCTGATTTCCTGACAGGCCTGCATGCCATCCATCAGTGGCATCGACATATCCATAAATACCAGATCAAAGTGGTTATCTGCGACTTTTTCGACCGCTTCAAGGCCGTTTTGGGCGATTTCAATATGGATACCTGCATGCAGAAACATATTTTCAATCACGATTTGGTTGGCTTTATTATCTTCAGCAACCAGAATCCGGGCATGTTCCCACTCCGGTCTGATTTCCATCACAGCTTCCTGATCGGTTGGTTTTCCGTCAGATTCGCCCAACTGGATCTGAAACGTAAAAGTTGAACCCTTACCCGGCTGACTTTCCGCAAAGATCTGGCCGTCCATCAATTCGCAGAGTTTACGACAGATAGCCAACCCTAACCCTGAGCCTTCCTGGGTTCTGGAGTAAGTGTTATCAGCCATCGTGAACTCTTCAAACAGAAGAGGAATCATTGCCGGTTCAATCCCGATGCCGGTATCAATCACTTGACCGGTCAGGGTGATGCTATTGTCATCGGCGTCAGCATAAATGTGTACCTGAATTAATCCTGTCCGGGTGAATTTCACCGCATTGCCAATCAGGTTATGCATAATTTGCTGCACACGGTATTGATCGCCGCTGACCCACTGAGGGACAGAAGGTGCGATGGTGGATTCAAGACAAATACTTTTTTGACAGGCGGACGGACGAAAACTGCTGACGACCTGATGAATACATTGGTGAAGATCAAACGGTTTGCGCTCCAGAGACAGGGTGTTCGATTCCATCTTGGTGTAGTCGAGAATATCATTGATCACTGACATCAGAAAAAAGCCGGACTGGCTGGCAGTGTCAACCAGCTGAGTCTGATTTTTATCTAAAGATGTCTCTTTTATCAGCGACAATAATCCAAGCACACCATTGAGCGGTGTCCGGATCTCATGCGACATCGACGCGAGAAACAAAGATTTACTCTGGCTGGCATCTTCCGCCTGATGGCGGGCGATCTTCAAATCATCATAGCTTTTTGCCAGGCTGGAAGACATCTGATTAAACGCATCTGCCACTTCTCCTAATTCATCAGTAGAATTCAGGGTGACCTGATATCCCGGCCCTTCCTGTGTCAGCTTTTTGGCCGCCTGAGTGAGTTTGGTTAAACCTTTGGTCAGATAATGACCAATGAAAAAAGAGAACAGCGCCACCAGCAGAACTTCAATGATGGCAATGCCGGTCATCGAATGGCGGGCCCTGGTGATTTGCGCGGTGATCGATTTATTACAGAAACCGATGTCGATATGACCGTAGGTGGATTCATTGGTTTTCAGATCGACCCGCACATCGAAGATACCGTCATCTACGTCATGCAAACTGTGGTCAATAGTGCTTTCCTGCTGAAGGTGTTTAGGATCGCCGGAGGTAATTAATGTTTTGCCATAACTGATGATCCGGATATAGACGATATCTTCAGACGCGGTTACTTCTTTGATGACTTCATCCAGCGAGCTGAGGTCAAAAGACAGAATGTCTTTTTCAACCGCTTTGGCAAAAATATTGGCCGTAGTATTAGCGCGCTGAATCAGCTGAGTCTCGGCAGATTCAGTCATAAAAGACATTGCACTGATCACAATGATGACCAGTAAGATAATCTCAATCAATGCAATGCCGAGAATGGTTTTGGTTTTGAACTTCATCATTCTTCCCGTCTGGAGTGATTGCTTTTGTTCAGAGTGATCGTGATTATTCATAACCTTAGCCGACATCTGCCGGGTTTTCCTTTTTACATCTTTTATGGCGTATGGTTCGCGCATCTCAATCATGCATAAGTGGAGAGCATATCGCTCTTCATCAGCCATTGCGTCAGCCGCTGTTTTAAGCGGGCCGGTAACAACGGGATCCGGTTCAGCTCCCGGATGAGTTCCAGCCGCAGCGGCGGCTGGTCTCTGCCATTTAAAATGGTGCCCAGCAATGAAATCTGATCTGCACCGAGCAGGGTCATCGCTTTTTTCAGCTGGCTGGAGCTGGTTACACCGCCCATCACGACCAGAATGGTCTGATCACAAACACTGGCAACGCAGTGGGCAGGAATATTACCCCGGTTGATGTTGAGCAACGGCGATGTGTCCACAATCACCCGGTCAAATTGTTGCAGCCAGCTTTGCATCTGCCCGCTGAGTATGGCCGGATCTTTATAGCGCAGCAGCGTCGCCGGTTCGCCGGGAATACTCAGGCCGGTGAACAGGCGGGATGTTTCTTTATGCTCTATCCATTGCTCAGCAGTGTCTCCGGGCAGCATGCTGATGTCACTGAAGGCCGGATTGAACAGATTCAGGTCAACCAGCAGGGTTTGGTGGCCGGCCAGCAGGTATCGTTCGGTCAGTGCACTGGCGACCGAGGTAACGCCTTCTCCGGTCTGGCAGGCGGTAATACAGACCGAGCGTGCACCTGCCATTTCAGCAGCCAGATAAATCTGTTCAACTTCAGCATGGGTTGCAGGAATCATCAGAGTGCTCCTATCAGTAAGATGGTGGTGGTCATCCGGAACACATCATCAAAGGCCTGCCGGGCTTTTTCCATCAAACTCTCACTGCGTTCCGGAATAAAGATGGTGTCGCCGGTACGCAGGACCGGCAGGCCATAGATGTTGGCGGTCTGGCTGAAGTTGACCAGATCAAACGTCCGGGCCTGATTCTGACAGCAGGACATATTGACGATGGTGATTTTCTCCAGATAAGCCGACTTACTTGGTCCGCCCGCTTCAGCCAACAGGTCAAGGATGGTCATATTGTCATTGAAGACATAACGGCCGGGTTTGTTGATGGCACCCAGAATCCGGATGGTCGATTCTTTGGAACGCTCCAGCCAGTTACGGTTCTTCTCCGGGATATAAATCGTATCGCCGGTTTTCACGTCCGGCAGCAGGTTTTCATCGCCGGTTTCAAAGTACAGTGACAAATTCAGCTTGCTCACTCTGGCATAAGGCTGATCGCGGTGCGTTACCCGGATATTATGGATATCTGCATCCTTGGTGGGGCCGTCTGCTGCTGAGAGAATATCCAGAAAATGCATCTCATTGGTGAAGCGGTAGCGTCCGGGCGCATTGACCTGGCCGAACACGTAGATGGAGGCTTCAGAGCTTTGGCGCACCCATTGTGATTTGTTGTCAGACGGATCCTGCGGCAGGTCATGAATCCGGATAATCGAGCCCGCCCGGATTACCGGCATGTCGCTGGCCGGTGCGCCTTTGGCGATAAACTGGTCCAGATCGAACTTCAGTAACGGCTGATCCGGCGTCACGATTTCAATCCGGGTGGTATCAGCACGCAGTGTGGGGCCGCCGACGTGAGATAATAAATCCATAAAATTCATTTCGTCTGACCATTCAATCCGCCCCGGCCTGACGACTTCACCGATGACATTGACAGCGCGGTCCGGTGAAACTTTCAGCCACGACTTTTCATTCATATCGACTTTTTCCGGGACAAAAATCGCATCGCCGGACTGAATCGCGGGCGGTGCCTGTTTGGATAAGCCTTCGGTATAGGCCGTCAGGTCAAAACGAATCACTTCCCCATTGGCCTTAATAATCCGGATTTGCCGGGCTTCAGCAAACCGGGTCGGCCCGCCAGCGTTGGCGAGAATATCCATAAAGGTTGCGCCGCTTTTACCTTCAAACGCACCGGGGCTGGCGACTTCGCCCATGATATAAACCATGTTGGCGCCGGCTTTGATTTCTTCCTCCTGTTTTGGGATAAAAATCGTGGTGCCGGGTGCGATTTCAGGCAGCAGCGACGTGTCACCGGAATCGAGATAAGACTTGAGATTAAACAGCTTCGGCGCGTTATTACTGATGACCCGGATTTGTTCGACGGCAGCGTAGCGGGTGACGCCGCCGGAGCGCATCAGAATATCGACCAGATCGCTGTTGGCTTTATAGGAGAAAGAGCCGGGAGCGTTGACTTCACCAAAGACCTTGATGGCCCTTTTTGAGTCTGCGCTGTCACCGGCGTTCGCCAGTTTTGCTGCATCAAACTCCTGCTCAATGTTGCCGACAATCGGTGAAGCCGGGACAAACAGCACATCCATTGAACGCAGCGCCGGTAGTACAGAGTCATCACCGCTGTCGAGAAAATTCTTGTAGTTGAATTCCTGTTTATCACCACGTCGCTTCAGCTGCATTTTATCCAGCTGGGCTCCGGCCCGTGCGCCCCCGGCTGCATGCAATGCGGTCTGAATCCCGGCATGACTGGGCAGCGTGTACTCCCCGGGTGAAGTGACATAGCCCTGAACCGAGATAATCATCTGTTGCTCCGCAATAAAAATGCTGGCGTTAGACGTATCGCGAAAGACTTTATTCAGCGCATCCATGATGGTTTGATTCAGCTGTGCTTCGTTATAGCCAGCGACATAAACCGGGCCGATTTCCGGCAGGGTAATCCGGCCGCGCTTGTCGACCTGAAACCCGCGGTTCAGAGCTTCTTCCCCCGGCAGGTTGACCTGAATCAGGTCACCAATCTGAATGGTTTCTGTCGTCGCCTGCAGCGGGGAGGCACTGAAAGTCAGTAATAACATCAGTAGTGGCAGATACATTGTTTTCAGTCGCAGATACACAGTCTTCAGTGACAGATAAGTCGCTTTCATGTCATTGTCCTCCCTGGCTGACGGCCATGCCTGCCTGCTGTTCTGACAGGATTTCGATGCTGACCCGGCGATTGGTCAGGCGGGCTTCCGGAGCATCGCTCTTATAGCGTGGCAGCGATTCTCCCAGTGATTCTGTTTTGATACGTTCGGGTTTCAGGCCAAATATCATCAGGTAGCGTTTGACCTGTCTGGCTCTTTCCATCGCCAGCTTTTCATTGTGTTCTTCTGTGCCTGTCGTATCGGCATGACCGGTAACAGTCAAAGACAGGTGCGACATATCCCGCAGCAGCAGCACGGCCTGCGCCAGTTGCCCCATATAGACCGGATTAATCGCGTACGAGTTGAGAGCGAACTGATTGTCACTGTTCAGCAGGTGGTAGATTTCATCAATCCGGGTCAGTTCCTGCCTGAATTGCTGCTCATCTGCCGGTGGCTGACAACGGGCGTGTCGGGTGACATAGCCCAGCTGGTTTTCAAGCTTATTGAGCCGTTTCCGCAGGATGATTAAATCATTGGCGGCATCGGTTAGTAATCCGCCGCTGATTTCACGGGCGATACGGTTCTGTGTTTCCTGGGCCTGAACCACCGTCGCCGGGAAGCACCATTTTGCGCCTTCCTGAATCAGGCTGTTGAGATGAAGTTTTGCCAGTTGCCAGTCAAAACGCAGACCGTGTTCCGGTCCCAGCGGTTCGTCCGGCATCACCGGGGAGAATTCTGCAGACATGTATTGCTCGGCCATGCCGCCCTGACCCGCATCGGGATAGCTGACGCATCCCTGAAGCAGAAGGGCCACGAGAATGACGGGAAGATGAAGGTTTAAGCCGGACAATTTCATAGACATGCAGACTCCCTGGTATTGATGCTAAATGACTTTCAATGCGTATGAGAATTCACCGCAATCGTGTTGCTGATTCTCAGCAGGTGGATGATTTCCAGTGGCTGACCGGAGGCATTTTCGATGCGCATATTGCGTTTCTTTTCAATCAGTCGTTTGTAGAGGTAAACCAGTGCGCCAACGCCGGAAGAGTCCATAAACTGAACGGCACTGAAGTCGAGTTCTACTTCCCGGTGCGGTTCAGCCCAGATAATTTCATCAATCACCGGCTGAATGTTGCGGGTGCCGTCTGCATCGAGGTTGCCGTTGAACTGTAAAGTCAGGCGGATGTCGTTATCGTTGATTTTGTTAAGTTCCATGATCGTATCTCCTGTGTGTGTTGTACAGGAGACAGAGCAGAATGTGTGCCAGAAAAATAATGTTTATTTTTCAGTTGGTTGGATGAATTTTCTGGGCGGCTGTCAAATTGAGAAACCGGATTTATCAAATTGAGAATCGTGTTGAAGCAGGGAGTGACGTTCTTGTCTTCTATCCATGCAACCTTAATCTTGCATCTTCAGGTTGCTTGGGTATACATGTTATTTGAGAGAACCTGCTTCTTATCTGTCCTGCCCGTTAATGTGGCGGGTTTATTCGGGCTGACAGAGTTTCTTCCCGGCAATCGCTTTGACTGTCTGCACGACCAGCCATAGCAACAATAAGGACAGGAAGGCGAGTAAAATTTTTGCGAACATATCAAACCAGAAGCTTTGCAGTAAATGTCCCATTTTCGTGGTGGCAATCGTCAGGGCCGCCAGCGGGAAAGAATAAGCCCACGACGAAATAAAGAAAGGGATGCGGATAAAGCGGAGAATATTACTCAGCAGCAGCATACTGAGAAACAGTGCAATGTAATAAAGGATCCGGCCGGTATTATCCAGTCCGCCGGTCAGCGCGCTGTATGAAATAAACCCGATGGAAGGGGGCGCGAGTAAGATGAACAGCATCGGGGTCAGCCGGGCAGGCAGCGGTTCATGGAAGAATAACCGGTAAAGAATCATTGTCATCAGGACGACCCAGAATACAATTCCGATACTGAAGAAAAACCAGCTTAACTCGATGAAGCCCAGATGGACGCCGCTGATCGGTACAATCACATTACCCACCACCGGGATAAACCAGCTGGGATTGGCATGAGATAACGTATAGTGTGTATGGTGAATCCAGCTGTTCATCACATAAAGTGTCATTAGAAACTGAATCAGGGTACCAGCGCTCCAGAGAAGCAGAGAAGTTTGTTCATGACTGTTCCAGACCACAGATAACAGCAGCAGGCTGATGGAAAAGGCCGGGAAAAAATTCAGCCTGACCGGATGGTGCAATTCGTCAAGCACCGCCTGCGGATACCGCACCAGCTTCATGAAATAGATTCCCGAAATGACCAGCATAATTGCTGAAGTGAAGATTCCCAGATTCAGGGTCGCTGATGGCAGCATATCTGCGCCAGCCGTCTTCCAGGCGATTGTCAGCCCGCTCAGTCCCATCACCATGGCAAAAAAAGACACAGGAAAATGCATCAGGCGGCTGGTTGCCTCTGTGTCGGGCTGTGTTTGTACGGTATTCATAGGCACCTCTTTGACAACCATCATTCTGAATCCGGAAAACCAGACAGAATTGTTATTTAAGATAAATCTAATATAGATAATGCTAATGTATGTGCTGTCTTTGAGACTAATTGATATTACCTATAGCTGTGATAGATGGTTCCTTTCAATATAATTTTGTTTCTATATCAGACTGACGTCTTAAAAAGAGCGTTATGTGAACAATATATCATCATCATTCTGATTTAATGACTAATTTAATTATTATCGGAATGGATTATTTAGTTGGGGTTTGCCAATGAGTCATGCATGGAATGGGATGAACAGACGCCGGTTTTTGCAGTTAAGTGTTGGTGCCGCCGCCGCCGGGTTACTACCGGTTCCCGGTATGGCAGAAGAAAAGCTGAAAACCCGTGCCAGAGTTTTAATCATTGGTGGCGGAGCGGCTGGTATTGCTATGGCAAACCGTTTTGCTCAAAGTCTTGACGGCGCGAAAATTACCGTAGCCGGTGCCCGGATTCCGCATATATATCAACCCGGTTTAACGCTGGTAGCTTCTGGCTTATGGGAACAGAAAAAGGTGGTCACGGCGACTTCTGACTGGCTGCCTGAGGGGATAACCTGGATCCGGCATAACGCCAGTGAGTTTGACCCGGATAATAAGACCGTTCAGCTGATGAATGGTCAGAAAATTCCCTATGATATTTTGATTGTCGCGCCCGGCTGTCAGCTCAATTATCAGGAGATAGAAGGCATGTCACCGGCGCTGATTGGTCAGCATGGTATCGGCAGTGTTTATGCCGGCCCCGAAGCGGCGACCAAAACGTATCAGATGATCCGGTCTTATATTAATAAAAACAGCGGACAGGCAATTTTTACCTTATCCAATACACCGATTAAATGTGCAGGTGCGCCGTTGAAGCTGACTTTTCTGATGCTGGATCATCTTGAGAAAACCGGACGGAGAGAGAACTATGATGTCCGGTTTGTCTCGCCTTATGACAAAAAAGTGTTTTCCATCCCTTATTACAATGATTTTGTGCTCAAACGCTGGCAGCAACAGCAGGTCGGGTTTCTGGATAACCGGGTACTGACGGCAATTGACGGCCCGGCGCAGAAAGCCACATTTACCCAACCGGATGGTGTGCAGGAAACTCTGGACTTTGACTTTATTCATGTGGTGCCACCGATGAGTGCACCGGATGCTATCCGGAACAGTGAACTGGTTTGGCAGGAAGGCAGTATGGCCGGTAACTGGGTGGAAGTGGATCAGTACAGTATGCAGCACCGGCGTTATCCGGAAGTGTTTGCCATCGGTGATGTGGCCGGTACTCCATTCGGAAAAACTGCTGCCAGTGTAAAACTACAGGCGCCGGTTGTGGAAGCCAATGTACGGGCTTTTCTGGCTGGTTCGGAGCTGACTGCAACATATGATGGTTATACGTCCTGCCCGCTGATAACTGCCGTTGGCAAAGCGGTGCTGGTTGAGTTTGGTTATGGCGGGAAATTACTGCCGTCTTTTCCGTTTATTTCGCCGAAAGAAGAGTCCTGGCTGGTCTGGATGATGAAGGAAAAAATGCTGCAACCGGCCTATTACGCCATGCTTCATGGTGCGGTTTAAGGAGGTGACACATGCCTGTTGAAAGTATTTTGATCGTTTTATTTTATAGTGTGAAGCCTTATCTCTGGGTGTTGGCTCTGTTTCTGATGCTCCCGGTGTGCGAGTTTTTGTTCATTCCGCCCGATTACCGCTTGATGGGGAACGGAATGCATCTGCTTGTCAGCCTTGCCGTCGGAATTCTGACCGGGCTTGCGGTCCCTTCTCTGATGATGTCACAACTGAGTTATGTTGTGACGATAGCTGACTGGGCTGCGCTGGTGTTGATCATGCTCGGGATCAGTGTATATGTCTGGCTGATACTCAGGCCGCTGAATCGTGGGATTGGCTGAGCCTGGCGGAACCACAGCCCCTGACAACAAAGCAGTAACACTGCCTGAAATCCGGGCAGTTGTCCCCGCGAGCTGGTGTCCGGTGTTTACGGGACTAATCATTCGTTGAATACAGTTCTCTTTTTTTGGGTTTCACTTTTCATCTGCGTCTGTTATCGCGTACTATTTTTATTTCTTTATATACCCAAATGACCGGAATGCTGCATCTTCAGGTTGTTTAGGTATAGTTTTTTTTATTATCAGTTCAGGTTAGGTTAATGGCCCCCCAACAAGAAGCAGCTCAGGTACTCAGAGCCTGGAATCAGGTTGAATTTTTCCGCACTTATGCCGTGCCGGATCTTCAAGAATCGCCGGTCCCGTCGGTGGCGATCAAAGCCGGTGAATTAAATGAAAAGCAGAATTTTCTGTTGCCGTGGATTGCCACTCAGCTCAAACCCCGCCTGGGCATCGATACCTATAAGAAAACCACATATACCCTGTATCTTGGATTGTTTGATCGGGCAGTTCTCAGTCATATTGCGGAGAAAAAGTTCGGCTTTAATCCGCGTAGCGATGAGGAAACGGCGCAGCGTCTGGACCGGGAAGGCTGGAGCTGCTTTGCGAAACTGACGCTGGATGAGCATGGAACTCCCCTGTTTGAGACTCTGTCTGTCAGTACCCTGCCGTGGGCGATAGGGCAGTTATTGCATCAGCAGAGCGCCGAATTTTCCCTGACTTTATTTGATGCGGATAATGAAAAGCTCAAAGAGGCGATGAGCCGTATTCAGTTTGGCCTGCCGCCGCTGCGAACCAGTCCGGGGAAAAAAGTGCTCGACTCAGAGGCGATTCACACACTGGTGGAAGCCTTGTATCAGTGGGCCGGATTAGATCCTCAGGATTTGGTATTGCCTGGCGCTCAATCTGACTATTTGTTCCAGATGGAATTTTCTCAACAGCCGGAAGTGCCGGATTTACAATTCAGCAAGCGTGTTTTTGCCGGACATTCACCTGACGATGAGCCGGAACAGGACACCGCGCCGCTTGCGATTCTCAATTCCGCTTATCTGCGGGATATTGAGCGTGCCGCCCGTTGTATCGAACGGGGAACGGCTGGTGCCGGGCTGATGCAATTTCTGGGTAAAGCGCCGGAACGTTATGCTGACCTGTATCAGGACAAAGCTTTGTCGCTGATTGCGGCGCATTTTCATCCTGGCTGTACACCGCCGGGACGCTGGCCGTCTGATATCTCTGAACATTTGTCATTTATGCAGCAGTTTACGGTCAATGCGACATTTAAGTCACTGGCCGAAGAAGGTCTAATCTCAGTCAACAGTCCGCCGGGCACCGGTTCAGCGGCAGTGGTGCAAAATGTGGTGGCACAAAATGTTGTCGCCCGGGCCAAAGTACTGGCCGGGTTTGACGATGTTGCTGAGGGCCTGACGAAAGAGGGCTTTCTGAATCCGGTGCTGACCGGGTTTGAAATGGTGCTGGCATCGGCGCATTACCACACAGCAGAGCAGCTGACCCGGGAATTGTCCGGGGTGACGTCGCTGGCGAAATGTTACCGGGATCTGGCCTGCTTCAGGCCGGTTGCGCATCAGATGAATGCGCCCAGACACAGAAACCGGCTGCAACCGGTTGAAAATCCGGATGAACGGGTCTGGAGTACCATTGCCGCTGTTCTGGGCACTAAACAAAAACGGGAAGACTTCTGCGACCGGGCTTTTCAGGAGAATTTCTGGAAGAAAGAACCTCCGGCAGAACGAGACCCGGCCAGCGATCATCTGAATCTCTGGCAATATAAACAACGCTATACCGGCCTGTCATTTAAGACGGCAAAGCAGCAGTTTCAGAATGCACTGGCCGGGTATGAAGCACTGAATAGCAGTTTTATTCAGTACGAAGAGCTGCAACAGGTGCAGGAAGAAAACCGTCAGTTGCAGGCATCGCTTAAAGCACAGCTCAGCGGGCTGAAGCAAACCGAAACGACACTGCGTGTTTCTCTGGCTGCCCATGAAGAAAACAAAGTCAGCCTGAAGCGGGAAATTGAAACCGGACAAACTCAGCTGGAAGCGATTTATCCACAGCAGCCGGGCTTTTTTGCCCGTTTATTCAATCTCGATTCTAACCAGCAATATCAGCAGCGTTTGCAGCAGCAGCTCGACCAGTTGGCAGAGTTACAGCGACAACTGGATGATGAAACGCAAACCGCGGAAATCCATCAGCATGAGCAGGACGTGAATTTACATCATCAGGTGGCGATTGAACGTGAGTATGAAGCGATCAATGCTGATCTGGTGGAAAACCAGCAGGTGCTGATTCAGATTAAAGAACAGCTGAAGGAATGCAAACTGCCTGGTGATGATCTGCGAATGACGGATCCGCAGGTACAGCAGCAGGCTTTCTGGCATAACCGCAAGACCAATCAGTTGCGTTCAGAAGTGTTTATCACTGCCATGACTTTACATGAGGCGTGGCTGATGGAAGCGCTGGATAACCGGCAATTTGCCGCGCAGTTCCGTGAGCTGGAAAACCTGTTAACCGGCGCTCCGGTAACGCAGAAAAACCTCAATCCGCTGGCCTTGTGGCAGATGCTGTTTATGCTGACTCCTGTCATTTCGCTTTCTTTACCGGCTTTCAGCCGGATGTTTGCCGCGCTGCCGGAGCAATCTCTGGGCTGGTTGATGATTCAGCAGGCCGGAGAGGCAGAACCACAAGCGGCCATTGGCGCATTAATGCGGACAAAACGCACACTGGTGATTGGCGACCCGCTGCAATCTGAGCCACCGTTGATCGCGCCGCCACAGTTGATTCAGGCGCAGTTGTCCGGCGATCTGGGCGGACAATGGCAAACATGGGATCCGGCCAGCTGGTCATTGCAGAAAATTGCTGATCGGGTCAATCCTTACGGCTGTACGCTGAACGTTGCGGGTCAACCGCAGTGGATCGGCATTCCGTTATGGGTGCACCGTGGCTGTGCGGAACCGATGTTCAGTCTTGCCAGTCAGTTTGCTTACCATGACCGGTTAATTCCGGGTCAGGGGGAAAATATGACAGTCCGGCCACATCCGGTGCTGGGAGAAAACCGCTGGATTCATACACCAGGCCGGTGCACTGATAAACAGTATAAAGAATCTGTGGGCGCAGAAACGCTGACGCTGCTCCGTCAGGCGGCAGCACAGCCGGAAACGGTGGAAGGGATTTACATCATGTCGCCATTTAAAGCCATTGTTTCCGGTGTGCGCAGTTATCTGGCAGAAAACAGTGACACGCTGCGGGAAGCGCTTGGCTGGGACCAGCATACACTGGACTACTTTCTTCGTCGTCATATTGGCACCATCAGTGATTTTCAGGGACAGTCGAATGAGACGGTTATCCTGCTGCTGGGCTGTGACATTGAAAAACGCAACAGCGCAGAATGGTTTACTGCGCATCCGAATCTGATCAACGTAGCGCTGACCTGCGCCCGGCATCATCTGTTTGTGATTGGGGATGCGACCATCTGGCAGGACAAACCGTATGTTGAATCACTGTGTCAAATGCTGCTGAAAGAAGAAGATAGCAAAGCAGTGGCAGAGGTTTAAGTGATTTCCGGATAAGCCGGGAAATAATCCCCGGCTTATCCGGACATATTTATTTACAATTTATCCGGCAGCGTTATTAAATGTCCTCTCTTTCAGTAACTCAGTGCCTGAATGTCTTTCAGGCACTTTTTTGTGAAACTCATCTAATATTATATTCAGGCAACCTGAGCTCAGTTCCTCCAGGCTGCCCTGAAAAATTAAATTTATGATGATCACAAGGGTTCAATATGAAAAGAAAAATACTTCCGGCAATTTTATGTGCAGTTTTGTTAGGTGGCTGTTCTGCACAAACATTTCTGGTGAACGGCAGTAATGGCGAAGTTCCAACCTCTCAAAAATCTCAGCATTTCTTTGTGTATGGTATTGGTCAGGAGCAGGAAACGAATGCGGCTGAAGTCTGTGGTGGCGTAGACAAAGTGATTAAAGTCGAAGCACAGCAAACCTTTATTAACGGACTTTTAGGTGTGATTACCTTTGGTATCTATACGCCAAGAGATGCCAAAGTTTACTGTAAAATGTAGTGGTTGCTTTCAATGGTTAAAATATTCTGAACGGAAAAAACCTGTTGTGCCTGCTGCAGGTTTTTTGTTTGTATCGTCAACTCATTCATACCTCCGATAAATTAACCTCAAATCATCAAATTCGCTGGTGAGATAACGTTCATTCAGAGCGATTCCAACTATCATAAAACCTGAACTTGTGGATATGCAGGAATCATCATGCGATTTGCGATTGCTTTGCTGTTTCTTCTTTTGCCGCTACTGTCTGTGTCCGCAGAAACGGCCACTCAGATCGTGGATAAATCTGACCGGCAGATGCAGGGGCAATCCAGCTATAGTGTTGCGACGATGCGGATTGTCCGCCCGGAATGGACCCGCAGTATGACAATGAAAAGCTGGACCAAAGGCCGGGATTATTCGCTGGTTCTGGTGACCTCTCCGGCAAAAGACAAAGGCAGTGCTTCCTTAAAACGGTTCCGCGACATGTGGAACTGGATTCCCGCCATTGAACGGGTGATTAAAATCGCGCCCTCGATGCTCAGCCAGTCCTGGATGGGCTCTGATTTTACTAATGATGATCTGATTAATCAGTCCTCGATTGTGGTCGACTACCGGCACAAACTGGTGAAGCAGGAGCTGTTTGACGGTGAGATGACTTATGTGATTGATGCCATCGCCAAACCGGATTCACCTGTGGTCTGGAGCCGGATCCGGCTGTGGATTTCCACCCGGACTTACCTGCAACGTCAGGTTAAGTTTTTTGATGAATTTGAAGAACTGGTCAATACCATGAAAACCTTTGATATCCGGAACATGGGCGGGCGCATGGTTGCCAGCCGGATGGAAATGTATCCCGCCGATAAACCGGGCTATAAAACCGAGTTTGTCACCCATGAAGCCCGGTTTGATTTTGCGATCGACACCAGCTTCTTCTCTCTCAGTCAGATGAAATCGCTGCGGGAGTAACACCATGTTAGTCCGGCTGGCGTGGCGCAATCTCTGGCGACAAAAACGGCGCACCATGCTGACGGCTTCGGCGCTGGCGCTGGCATTGCTGCTCTCCCTGCTGACCCGTGCGTTACAGGAAGGCAGTTATGCGCTGGGGATTGACCATGTGGCGCGCTTCTATACCGGTCTGATTCAGTTGCAAAACCCCGGTTATGCCGACAGCCTGAGTATTGATGACTTGCTACCGGCATCAGACGCTTTCATCCGCCCGGTGCGGGAACATCCTCAAATCTCTGATCGGCTGCCGCGTCTTGAATCTTTCGCGCTGGCAGCGGTAGGTGAACACTCTAAAGGCGTGATGGTGATTGGTGCCGTTCCTGAACTGGAAGACGGTTATTCGAACCTCAGCCAGAAACTGAAGCAGGGGACATTTCTGACAGCCGGTGATAATCAAATCATGATTGGGCAGGGGCTGGCGGACTATTTTCAGCTGAGTGTCGGTGACGAGATGATTCTTTATGGTCAGGGCTACCGCGGACAGACGGCTGCCGGGGTTTACCGGGTCAAAGGGATTCTGCATTTTCCCATGCCGCAGCTGGACCGGCAGCTGGTTTATATGCCGCTGAAATTAGCGCAAACCCTGTACAGTACCGGTGATCAGGTCAGTGCCTGGGTGCTGCATACTCATGATCTGGCGGCACTTCCACACATCATCACCGATCTTCAGGCCGGTTACGGCAGTCAGGTTAATGTACGTAGCTGGCAGGATCTGTCGCCTGAGCTGGCGCAGCAGATTCTGATGGATAAAGTCAGCGGAATTTTCATGATCTATGTGCTGTACGGCATAGTCGGTTTTGCCCTGTTTGCGACTGTATTGATGATGATCCTTGAACGCCAGCGCGAGTTTGCCGTGATGCTGGCGACCGGCATGTCGCGCGGACGGCTGGTGCGGCTGGTGAGCATTGAATCCCTGCTGCTGGCCGGGCTGGGCATTGTCATCGGGATGCTGGTCGCAACGCCGATCCTGATTTATCTCTGGTTTCATCCCATCGAGATGACCGGCGAGTCAGCACAAATGATGCTGGAATCGGGGTTCGAGCCGATCCTGCCGGTGTCGCTTGATCCACAGCTGGTGATTGATCAGGTGATCGCCGTGATGGTGTTGCTGGCGATCTGTCTGGTGTATCCGCTGTGGCGGATCTTTCGGCTGAACATCGTTGGCGGACTGAAAGGAGGCTCCCATGCTCATTAAACTGGCATGGCGCAATCTGTGGCGCAACAAACTGCGAACCGGTGTCATGCTGGGGGCGATGATGTTTGGGGTGATGGGCGCAGTGGTGATCACCGGGTTGATGTCCGGCATGCTCGATAACATGGCCCATAACGCGATTGACTGGCAGATTAGCCATATTCAGATTCATCACCGCCAGTACGTGAAGAATCCGGATATTCTGGCGACGATTGACGATGCAGAGACGCTGCAACAGCAACTGGCCCGTCACCCGCAGGTCAAAGCATTCTCGGCCCGGTTTCTGATTGACGGGATGATTGGTTCCGCCCGCAGTTCCAAAGGCGTCCGGATTAACGGAGTCGACATTGCCACCGAAGAAAAGCTGACCCCGCTGGCGGGCAGTATGGTTCAGGGAGAATGGTTGTCACCGCAGGGGAAAAAGCCGGTGCTGGTATCGGCTAAAATCGCTAAACGGCTGAAATTAAGACTGAAATCCAAGGTAGTACTGACCTTTACCGACGGCCGGGGAGAAGTGACAGGTGCGGCATTCCGGGTGCGCGGGATTTTTCAGACCCCGTCCAGTCAGTTTGATGATAACCATATTTTCGTCCGGCGGGATGATTTGCAGAAAATCGCCGGGATGACCGGCGTGCATGAAATTGCGGTATTGGCAGTAAAGGCCGGGCAGGTCGATAACCTGCTGCCTCTGGCGCAGTTGCGGGCGCAAATCGCAGCCGGAACTTCCGCGCAAAACCTGGTGCAGGACTGGACGCAGGTACAACCTTTGCTGGCGTCAATGCTGGCAACGACCCGGACAAGTTCTGCCATTATTCTGGGGGTGTTTGTGCTGGCGATGGGCTTAGGCATCGTTAATGTGATGTTGATGTCGGTGTTCGAGCGCACGCAGGAATTTGGGGTGCTGATGGCGATCGGGATGGAGAAACCCCGCCTGTTCCGGTTAATTCTGCTCGAAAGTTTCTGGCTGGGGACGTGTGGCGGAATGCTGGGTGTCGCGGGATGTGGCGCTCTGATCGCCCTGTTGCAGCAAACCGGTCTGCCGCTGGGGAGTATGGCGGAAGGCTTAGGTGCCTACGGGATTGATACCGTGCTGTATCCCAGAGTCCCGGCGGCGGAATATCTGGCGATGTTTGTCACGGTGGTCCTGTCAGCCCTGATTGCTGCTCTGTATCCGGCGTGGCAGATCTTAAAACAGCGCCCGGTCGAAGCGATGGCGGAGAAACATTAATGGCAATTGAAATCAGTCAGTTATGTAAAACATATCATCAGAATACCGATTTTCCGGTGCAGGCGGTGAAAGCGCTCGATCTGACCATCGAACCGGGTGA
Source organism: Vibrio quintilis (assembly GCF_024529975.1). Lineage (GTDB taxonomy): Bacteria > Pseudomonadota > Gammaproteobacteria > Enterobacterales > Vibrionaceae > Vibrio > Vibrio quintilis. The sequence continues at coordinate 445,118 of NZ_AP024897.1, forward strand.
GTTTGTTGCGATTATGGGGCCGTCCGGTTCGGGGAAAACCACATTGCTGAATCTGCTGAGCGGGCTGGATCATCCGACGTCTGGTGAAGTCAGTATCGATGGTTGTTACCTGAGTGAATTGAGTGAAAAGCAGTTGAGCGCTTTTCGCCGCGATCACATCGGATTTATTTTTCAGGACTACAGCCTGCTGCCGGTACTGACGGCACTGGAGAATGTGGAGTTCGTGATGCAATTGCAGGGGAAAAGTGATGCTGAGTGTCGTCAGCGGGCCACAGCATTGCTGGCTCAGGTCGGATTGAGTGAGCAGCAGAACAAACGGCCGGCAAGTTTATCGGGCGGACAGCAGCAGCGGGTTGCCGTAGCCAGAGCACTGGCGTCGCGTCCGCGGTTTGTCATGGCGGATGAACCGACCGCCAATCTGGATGCGCAGAGTACTGCCGGGTTGCTCGACATCATGCAGCAACTGAATGAAAGAGAAGGTATTACGTTTATATTTTCCACCCATGACCCACGGGTGATCACCCGGGCCAGACGCGTGATTGTATTTGAAGATGGCAAGTTAAAGGACGATCAACGCAATGATCGCTGAGATCCGGGTTTTGATCATCCTGATATCGCTGCTGAGCGGCATTACACAAGCGGCGATTCCCGGTCTGACGCCGGAAAAAGCTTGGGATCTGTCCGGTTATGTGACTTACCGGGCGACGCTCTCTGATCCGGAACATCAACCGCATCGCGTTGATCACATGTTGCACCAGCGAGTGAATCTTGAATATCGTTTTGATGCCGGGCTGCGGCTCAATGCCGGAATGCGCAATCGGCTGATATGGGGCGACAGCGCAAAAAATCCTTTTTATGCGGCATCCGTGACACAGGATAACGGATATGTTGATCTCTCTTCCAACTGGCATGAAGGCCGCCGTTCGGTGGGTAATAGTCAGCTTGATCGTTTGTATTTCACGTGGAACCATCAGGACTGGCAGGTGCAGGGCGGGCGACAGCGGATCAACTGGAGTATGGCCACAATCTGGAATCCGAATGATATTTTTAATGCCTACTCTTTGTATGAGATCGATTATGCCGAACGTCCGGGAACGGATGCATTGTTGATCAGCCGTAAAACCGGTTATGCCAGCGGCGCAGAGCTGGCGTATAACCCCAATAAAAACAGTGAACTGACGGGTTATTCCGGCCGCTGGTTCTTCAGCACAAACGGATGGGACATACAGTTACTGGGTGGAAAGTCCGGGCTGGATCATGTGCTTGGGGCCGGGTTTGCCGGAGATATCAAAGGGGCCGGTTTTCGGGGAGAATTGAGTTGGTTTCAGCCGGATCGCTGCCACTGGCAGGGCAAAGAGACTGAATCAACCCTGGTTTCGACGCTGGAAACAGATTACAGCTTTGCCGGTGAAAATAACTGGCTGGTCAAAGCAGCGTGGTTGTATCTCTCTCATGCCGAAGATGTTTTCAGTGCTGCCACGTTTTTGAATCAGTCGCTGAGCGCCCGCAGGCTGAGTTTCTCCCGCCACAGTTATTATGGTGAAGCCGGATTTGATCTGTCGGCTTTGCTGCGGCTGACCTTCGCCGGGATTTATTATCAGGATCGTTCGGTTTATCTCAGTTTCTCTGGTCAGTATTCACTGGCAGATGACTGGCAACTGCACAGCGGCGTTCAGTATTTTGGCGGTGCTGACAGCAGTGTGTACGGGCAGCATCCGCAGGCGCTTTTTTATGGATTGATCCGCTGGAATTTTTAACCGGATCTGGCTGGGCGACTTAACGCCTTTAAAGTAATCACTCATCAGGAATCCCGCTTTATCAGCAGAGAATCACAGATATTTAATATGCACGTTGATTAATACTTTTGTTGTGCTAGTTTTCCGCGGCTGAATCGGTTCACTTTCCGTGTAATCAATAAATATACCCAAACTTACCCGCAGGGTGAGCTGAAAGGCACATCTCTGTGTCAAGAGAATTCGAAAGGTGGGTCCATTCCTGCATTCCCTTTCCTTGAACAGTACCTTTCGGCTGCACGCATGAATCTTCAGGTTGCTTGGGTATAAAACCAATAAAAATAATATCAGGGATTCGTCAGATGGACATATCATCAATCGTCAGCTTCAAAAACACAGCAGTCAGGTATTTCTGCTTTATTATCGTTACAGGTATTGTCAGTGCTATTGTAGCCAATAGCTTTGCCGTTGATAAATTCGGTGCCGCTTTTCACTGGCCGGAATATCCGGGGCAGATAACCTCAGCCCGTTATCCGGGCTACCATGATCACCATGCTTTGAATGCCGTATCCTGGAATCCGGCGCAGGAAGAGAAGAATTTCTGGCAGGGTTGGATGAATCAGCGGAATTATATCAAAGAGTCCTCTTTAGCACGTTGGTGCGGTGCTGATTCGGCCGCCCGTGAAATCAGCCTGAAAACCCTTGATGGCCGGGTCAGTCTGACACCCACGCCGGTATCCGGTTTAAGTGGATTAAGAGACTCTTTGTTGTATCACTCAGAGCAGTCGCTTGAAATTAAACCGGGCATTACCTTACTGCAGGATCATCAGGTTGATGTGCCGGTATTTGAGATTGAAGCAGAGATTATGCCGGAGATGGCGAGAGAAGTCGGATTTCAGATCCGCTCAGGTGAGGCCGGTGCGGTTGCCGTGATTGGTTATGATGCGGTGACGGAACGTCTTTATATTGATAGTCACCACGCCAGACATCGTCAGTTTGCCGGTTTTCTTCCGTCAAAGCATGAGACACAGGTGAAATTAAATTCGGGTGTGCTGAAATTACGGATTCTGGTGGATATGTCTTCAGTGACGGTTTTTTCCGGGGTCGGAGACGTCCTGTTGACCGGGCAGATTTTTCCGCAGTTATCCGATACCGGCATGAAACTGTTCAGCTATGGTGGCGCATCTGTTTTGAAAAAAATATCGGTTTGGTCGGTGCATTCCATCTGGGAGCATTCGCACCTGATTTTTTAACCGGTCTTTTTCAATGCTGGTTTTCCGGCCGGAGTCTCTGGTGAGGATTGTTGCTAAGGCTTATTCGTCAGGCTTTCTGCTGAGAACTTTAATAGCCGACCGGTGGCGGGTTTGCCATCCATTCTGCTTTGGTCAGGTAAGTTTTACCGCCGGACTGATAAAACGGGCTGCTTTTGTCAACAATCGACAGATCATCCGGGGCGACGGTGCCCATATAAAACCATGTGGGTGTCAGGCTCAGGTACTGGAAGCGGCTGCCGCCCACACCGGGTAAATAATTGGCATCGGCAAAACTGCCCTCAGCGACGGACAAATCTGCCGAAGGATAATAGTCGGCGCCGACACTGATCAGAATTTTTGCATTTCGGATACTTGCCGGTTCCTCATCATTTTCCGGTACCAGCCATGCTTTGACTCTGACAAACGCCGCCAGAATATTGTCTGCATCAAAACTGATGATATCGGTGCCGCCATGAACCGGAAAACCCTGCGGATGTAACTGATATTCCCTGAGATTATCAGCTGCAATACGATAAGGCGTGTCCGCGATAAACTGCTTCATGTCGGAAGAATAGTAGGCGGCCCAGCTGATGGCCTGATGTGCCGGTGTGATATTTTCCCATCTTGCTGTGGCAGGATCGTTGCTGCCATCGGTTGAACGCAGCAGCCATATATCTCCCTCTTTCATTTTTACCCGGACATGTTTGACCAGATTATCCTGTTGCTCGAATATAGTGACCCACAGAGTGATTGCGTGCCACGGTGCGGATGTCGTCAGCGCCGGGTCGGTAATGTCACTGGCCCAGTATGCCGGTGCACTGTCTCCCCGGGGAATCCCCTGAACAATCGCGGCCCCCTGCGTCCAGCCCGGACTTGGCTGGCTTTTCGGATGAATCCGGCCGGAATGCAGTTCAGCATCATTCCGGAGTGCCATTGAAGCATAGGTGAAACTTGCCGTGACATGATACATATCAGAAAACCCTGACAGGCATATCAGGCTGCAGAGTAAAGCTCCGCGTGTGAGATTGTCTCTCTTCATATTGGCCTCCATATCGCTCGCGTGATGGTGTTGCGCGATGAGATACAACGGTTGTGTCATTACTGGTGATAAACCGTACAGTATGAGTATAGATGTTCAGGGATACGTTGGAGGTGTGTTAATTTTATGAAATTAATTTAATATACACCCAAACAACCTGAATCATGCATCTTCAGGTTGCTTGGGTATAATCCTTTCATTAAACCGTTTATCAGAAAGCATTTGATCAGGGAGGATTTGATCAGGAAACAGCTCATCAGGAAACCCGTTCGCCAGAACAACCTGTGAGTCAAAAAAAACCAGCCCTGATGATCAGGCTGGTTTTGGTGGATCCTTATTGATCAGGTATGAATTTATCGGGCATGCTATCCGGAGATTGTTATCCGGAATGCCTGACCGCGACTGACCGGGCAAGAATGCCCAGTGTGGTGCTGTTGTGCAGCAGTGAACTCATAGTGGGTGAGAGCCAGCCCATCGCCGCTGCCAGCATGATGCCGCTGTTGACATACTCTGCAATTTTGATGTTGCTTTGAATCACGGACATCGCCATCTGCGCCAGTTTGCGGGCTTCGACCAGGCTGCTGAGCTGATCATGCAGCAGCACGACATCAGCGACCTGCCTTGCCAGCTCTGTCCCCATACACATGGCAATACCGATATCGGCCTTACTTAATGCCGGGGCATCATTAACGCCATCACCTACAAACATGACGGTATGACCGCGCGCCTGAAGTGATTCAATAATCGAGGATTTACTTTCAGGTGTGGCCTCTGCGTACACTTCATCAAAATGCATTTCATCGCCGAGCTTCTGCGCCTTGAACTTTCTGTCACCGGAGATCATCACCAGATGATTTACCCCCAGTTCCCGCAGCTGTTCGAGGGTTTCAAATGCATCTTCGCGCAGGTGATCCCGCAGACCAATCATGCCGATCAGCTCGCCTTCATAAGAGATGAACAACAGATGCCGTCCGATCGCTTCATATTCGGTGATTTGATCTTCGTAAGGTGAAAAATCAACGTCTTCATGGGCTTCAAGAAAATGCCGGCTGCCCATGATCAACCCATGATGATTCAGCGTGGTTCTCAGCCCGTGGGCGATGATGTATTCCACTTCACCATGATCGATGTGCGGCAGCTTATGATTGCGGGCTGCATTGACAATCGCCTGAGACAGCGGATGATTACTGTGCTCTTCTACTGATGCAGTAATCGCCAGTATATCCCGGGCGCTGTTGCTGCTGCTGAAAGAGACAATATCCGTGACTTCCATATCACCATAAGTCAGCGTACCGGTTTTATCGAACACACAGGTATCGACTTTCACCAGCTTTTCAATCGCGCTGCCGCCTTTCAGCAGGATGCCGTTTTGCGCTGCCCTGAACATGATTGACTTGAAGGTCACCGGGGTGCTCAGCTTCAGCGCACAGGAGTAATCGACCAGGAACACAGAAGCCACCCGGTTGATATCCTGCGTCAGAATAAATACACCCGCACCGATACCGAGGGTGATTTTCACCCGCCGGTCAGCCATCTCCTGCGTGATCTGCTGGGTTTCACTCTTCTCAGACAGCGAATCATAAATCAGCTTCGCAATCTGGGCTGTGGTGGATTCACTGCCGACTTTCTCAACCCGGACTTTGATTTGACCTTCATGAATCGACGTGCCGGAGTAAACCAGTGCGTCGATTTCGCGGCGGACCGGAACGCTTTCTCCGGTCAGGGAGGCCTGATTGATTAAGGCCATGCCGTCTTCGATATGACCGTCAACCGGGATCGCGTCACCGGGAGAAAGCTCGATCAGGTCGCCTTCTTTGAGCCGGGAAGAATGACGCTGCTCTCTGCGTCCGTCTTCATCGATCATCCAGACCTGGGTGTCCTGCGGGGTCATCAAATCTGCCAGCAGGCGATCACTGTTACGGCAGGTTCGCTGCTCCATATATTCCCCGAGACTGATCAGGCTCTGCGTAACCATGGCGGTGCGGTAATCTTCCCGCCAGAAAGACAGTCCGAGCGCGACAGCATCAAGCACTTCAACCGAGAGTTTTCTGTCTTTAAGTTCGGACAAACCGGTCTGCAACGACGGTGCGATCAGCTTTGCGGTTGTCAGCGCACCGAGGTGCTGCGGCAGTAAAATGGCAGAGAGAATGCCAATCAGATTCAGCGCCACATCGCCACGGGTATATTGATGTTCAGAGTCTGCGTATTCTGCTTCGCGCAGGTTCAGGGCCGCAATCCGGGCCTGAATGGTGTCTGAGTCCAGCAGTTGTGGATCGAACTCAACCACCACTGAACCTGCATATTCATTGACCCGGACTTCCCGGACACCCTGAATGGCGATCAGGCTTTGTTTTATCCAGTCTCCGATTCCCCGGTGTTGAATCAGCGTCCGTGATTTAAAACGGATACGTCCGGGAAAAGAATGTTGAATACTAATCACCTGAGTCGCCTTTATGTAAGTTCCGGTAATATTCCAGCTCTGCCTGCGTATCTTCCAGACGTTCTTTCAACTCCTCGACTTCACCTCGGACGGCAGACCAGGCTTTTTCACCGGTCGAAGCGATACCGCTTCTGACGTTTTTATTGGTGAGTAAATAGGTGACGGCGGCACCTGCCACGACACCCATAATCAGATGTGTGGTCGTGTTCTGGGTTTTATACGTCGTGCCGTCCTGTGGCTGCTGTGTTTGGGGTGCCGCATAAGTCTGGTAAGGATTTTGCGGGTTTTGATAAAAGGTTCCCGGGTTTTGGTTATAAGTTTCAGGGTATTGCTGATAGTTTTCAGGGTATTGTTTATCCTGGCTCATTGGTTTTTTTCTCCTGATTCTGTTCCAACATATAAACGCCGGCGGCACCGGCAGCAAGAATGGTCAGCATCGAAAGGACCGGCTGTCCCGCCATTTTTCCCGCCACATATGTGGTTGCGCCACTGATAGCTCCGGCTTTGAGCGTGTCTTTTGTGACACTGGTGGCGAACTGATTCGGGCTGATTTCTCCACGCTGGCGTTCTTTCCATTGTGAGGCGACGGAAGCGGCTCCGCCGATGATCGCACCAACCAGCATGGCTCTGCTGGCCGGGCTCAGCTCATCGTGGATGTTACTCATATGTCTGATCCTGCTTCGGCTTCAGGTTCACCTGCGGCTTCCGGCTGAGGCTGTCTGGATTCTTTATGACGTTCGACGGAGTCTTTGAATCCGGCTTTACCTGCCTGATAGGTATCACGGAAGATTTCACCACCGGCACTCACGTTGTCTTTGACTGACGATGCAGTATTGACCGCGGTATCTTTAACCGCAGAGCCGCCGGTTTTCAGTTTCTCACCGGTGCCTGTGACCAGCCCGGCGATGCCTTTACGGACATTTTCGTTACCCAGAACCAGCGCTGCTGCAGCACCGATTAATGCGCCTTTCCAGAATTCTTTATCGTTCATACCTAAACTCCCTAGTAATTCTTTGAATAAACCTGCGTCTTCTTCACCTAATGCGTTTTCAAGCATTGCCTGACCCTGCTTCATCATCAGATCATTCTCAAACGGAGATTGTTGGGGCTGTTGCTGAGGCTGAAATTGTGGTCCGGCATATTCAGCAGACTGCGGCTGTGCTGCCGGATTGAACATGGGTTGCTGCTGTTGTGGCTGAGACGGTTGTTGTTGAAACGGTGGTTGTTGAAATGATTGCTGTCCGTTACCGGGATTGACGTTTGCCTGTGGGGTCATCACCGGTGGTTGTGGTTGGTGAGGTTGCTGAGGCTGGAAAGGAGGTTGCCCGGTCGCGGGTTCCATTCCGGCCTGTGCAGCCATCATCGCCTGATATTGTGCTGCCTGATGTTGTAAGGCCTGTGCTTGTTGAAGGGCCATAGCATGCATTTGTGCATGATAGTGGGCCATCGCCGGATTCATCATACCGGGTTGCGGGAAAGCCGGAGGATATACCGGGCAGCCGACCCCGTACATGCCAGGAGGAATTTCCTGATTGGCAGGGTTTTGCGGGTTGTCACTCATTGATTGACTCCATTTAAATTCAGACATTCGGCAAGGTCATTACAGGCTCGCTCCGCGATCACATCTTCAGGAGAAAACAGGGCTTCAAGACGTGTTGGATCGACAACGGAAGGATCGTATTCGATCAAAATACTTCCTGTACTTCTGTTTAACGTATAATTTTTGAATGCGGGAATCTTGCTCAGTGCTTTTTCAATGTCATCTGAATTGAATCGTGCCAGATGTGCGATAATTCCCAGCTTATACTTCAGCCGGATTCTCCCCGGAATATGATGGGCAATGTGAACCCAATTCCTTAGTTTTAAAACTGTATTTATCTTTTCGTTCATAGCCCGCTGATTGTAAAGCACATCAATATGATATTGGTTTTATATTTTATGCGTTTAGTTGATTATCTGCGGTTTCCATGATCTGAGGCGTTATCTGATTTATTTTCCAAAATAAAAATAGGTTGCTTTCTCTTACATTATCGTGTAAATGGTATTACTATTGAAAATAAGATTGATTATCATATGCATTGGTTGCCATGAATACATTTATCCATAAAACAGAACAGCGGCTCCGGGTCCGTTCTGACTTTATCCGCAATAATCCGCAGCAGATTCAGCAAGACATTGAGAAACTGCAGCAAATGGAAGCGATAGAAGCGGTGAAGCACAAAGTGTATGCCGGTTCTGTGGCGATCCGCTTTGATCATCAGAAAATCTCATGTGAAGCGCTGCTGGAGATGCTGTCTGGCTACGGCTGGACCAAAGTCGATCAGAAACAGTTCTTTATTGAAAACGCTGCTGTGAAAGGGACGAAGTCTGTCGCAAAAGGACTGGTCGCGCTGGCATTTATCCGGTTGGTGGTGCCTTCCGTCACCCGGTTAATTGTGTAAATCAGCGTTAATGAAATGTACAGAAACCGGAAACGCCCGCAGATTTGCGGGCGTTTCTGTTTGCTGGCAAATTACTGAATGAACAAAGTACTGAATAAACAAAGAACTGGATTTCCCCATTCGCGACTCAGGAACGCCGCACAATATTTCAAAAACGCATGAATATCTCCCTATAGCTCTGATTTGCCATCCATGGCAAATAAGTTTTGAAATATTGCACCGCGAACCTGCTCACCTGAATTAATGCCTGATGTTTGTTGATCTGCTGCGCTGAAATGATTTATTCCATCGCTGCTGCAATCCGCTGCCAGTCAACCAGTTTGAAATTCTGATTTTCCTGCGTGTAAGTTGCATTGACATTGTATCCGTCCTGCGCGATAAACAGCCCGGCCGGATACTGTGATCCCAGATTCAGCGAGACCGCATGAATACCGTCAGTTTCACTGGCGCCATCGAGTCCGTTGTCATCGTCAGCAATCAGCGCAAAGCTACCCTTATACTGATGATCCTGATTGATATCGTACATGGCGTAAGTATGGTTGCCCTGACTGGATGCAATCAGATATTTGTTCGTGCCATCGTTATAAATGGTCAACCCTTCGACATCTGCAACCAGTTTTTTACCGTCCACTTCCGCGACCAGCTCTGCGCTGCTGTCAGCCGACTCATCCGCAGAGAATTTCCAGATACCTTTGTCTTCTTCACCCACATACAGCGCAGCTGTTTCGGTATCGGCAACACAACCTTCCGGCTGGGAAGCGACACTGAATGTCCGCACCACGCTGCCTGAGACATCGCTGCCGGATACAGAAATCCGCCACTGCTCAATCGAACCGTCTTTGCCGTTTACAAACACATAAGGTGTGCCGTCAGACGACTGATACATACACAGGCCGTACACTTCATTTACGCCGGAGAGTAGTTGCGATACTTCGCTGCTGACATTGGAGCCCACAGCATTCAGGGCCACAATTGGATCCTGTGTGTCGGTCGCTGACTGAATTTTATACAGCGCAATGGTATTTGCATCCCGGTTGCTGGCTGCTGCCAGTGCGAGGGTGCCGCCCTGTCCGTCAGAGACAGACTGAATCACATCGACATTATTAGGTCTGCCGCCTTTCAGGTACTGAAGTTCGGTGCCGTCGAGGCTGTACGCCATCAAGCCACCTTTTTTGTTGGTTGCGATGATTTGGCTTTTTTCCGGTGCATCTGCGTTATACCAGAATGCCGGATCGTCGGCTGCATCACCGCCTTTGGCGACCGCTTCTGTTTCCGCACTGACTTTCACCAGTGCCACGCCGGACTGGCTCAGGTGTGCCGGGCTGAGCGGGCTGTTAACCGGCATGCTGCTGATGCCGGCAGTCTGGTTCAGTGTGGCATAGGTCAGCTTCTCATAGCGGGGTTCATCCAGTTCAGAGTTGGCAATCCAGATACCGTCGTCGGCAACCGACAGTGACTTGATTTCATCGACACCTTCGGCGGTGATCTGTGCGGCCAGTTTCCATGTGTCACGGTCATACAGGGTTAAGCCTTTATTCTCATCGGCTGCCAGCAGATAACCATTGCCATCCGCCAGATAAACCAGATCCAGCCCTTCGATTTCACTCAAAGCGCCTAATGGTTCAATGCTGTCAACCAGACGGCGGGAGTTAATATCTTCCGGTGCTGCGCCATAAGCCCAGACACCAAGATCCTGCTCAGCGATATACAGCGTTGAGGTTTCATCATCCACAATACAGGCGCTCAGCTCGCCGCCGACACTCAGTTTACGCACTGCAACCGGTGCCCCCTGATCATCGCTCAGCACGCTTTTGATTTCACTGCCGTCATATTTCAGTTTGTACTGTGCGGCGGTGCCGTCTTCCGTGATGCCGGTTAAAATCAGCTCGCCGCTGGTGGTATTTTTATACAGACACACACCTTCCGCCGACAGGTCAGTGGTGATGGTGCCTAAATCTTTCAGCTGTACTTTATTCTCATAGCTGATGGCATAAAAGCCAAAGGCGTTATCATCGGGCAGGGCAACGGCCAGTAAATCGACTGAGTCACCGCTTTCAGAGGTAATGCCGTAACGGATATCTGCGCCGGTGGTTTCAATATTGGTCAGGTGGATCAGCTCTTCACCGGAACGGTTATAAACCGCCAGTCCGTCTCCTTCCAGTGTGACCGCCAGCAGGCTTTTCTCTGCATCGCTGTCATTGACCCAGTATGCGGCATCACCGATATCCTCATAACTGGTTTTGGCGGTGACTGAAGTCACCAGTGATTTTGACGCACTGGTGGTTTGGTCACTGTCTGATGAATTACATCCTGTCAGTAAGGCTGCCGCAATGCAGGTGCCGGCTGCTAAATAACGCATTTTGTTCTCTCCGGAAAATGTTCAGTTAATTTTCATCACATGAATGATTCGCAGAGCAAACTAGTGGCGGTTTTTTGCAAAGATGTGACAGTTGTTTTTATCCCGGCTTATAAATCAATAGGTTAGCTGTTTTAATTGCGGTGGGTGAGCTTTTGCGACTAAGAGACAGCCAACGCTGCTTCATGGTTTTCCGGCCAAGCCATCCCTCTTTTTGTGGCGGTTGTTGTGGCGGAGAGCCGGTTGGGTGAGCTTTTCAGACTTTTTTGCCGCCGCTTCAAATTAGTATCACACAATCTGCGCATAATCGGATGTTGGTATCAGATGTCAATTGAATGGTAAACGAATGAACAAAGGGTGGAATCTGCTGTGTTACCGGCTGGCAGATATTGCTTATGCGCTGTCGGTGCACCGGCGCTGGTTTGTATGGCTGGTGGTGTTGCTCACGGGGCTGGTGACACTCAACTACGCCAATGGCAACGTCAAATCCTGGGCAGAGCTGGATTGGGTGGATATTGCCGGAGAAGGTTCTTCGGTGGTGATGGTGGTGATCTGGCTGGTGCTGATTTTGTCGATCCGCGCACCGGGGCGTACTACCAGTTATTTCGCAGCCGGGATTATCGGCATGATCATCGCCCTGTCTCAGGATTTGATCGATGAATTTATCCGTTTGCAGTCTTACACCATTATCGGCAGCATCATGGAATATATGTTCTTCGGCCTTGGACTGACGACTTACGCTTTCTGGCAGTGGCGCAAAGAGCAACAGGCGTTGACCAGCTATTTGCTGTTGCGGCAGAAGATGAATAACAGGAATCCGCTGGTGACAGAAGGCGTGCGCCTGCCGGGTGTCGATTATCTTCATCAGGCTTTATTGCAGCAGGCCAAAGCGGCGATCAGCCAGAAGCAGCCGCAGCGCTGGCGTCAGACCTGGCTGCTGGTGCTGGATATGCAGCAGTCCGAGCGGTTCGTGCATGAACTGGGCAGCGATGAAGCGACGCGGCTGAATATCGCGTTGTCGGAGCTGCTGCTGATCAGCGTCCGGCCGCAGGATTTGGTCTGTCATTACGCGGCGCAACGTTATGTGGTGATGCTTGAAGCAACCGATGAGATCGTTGCTGCCCGCTTGCAGCAGCATCTTCAGCAGCAGCTTAGTCAGTTTTCTTTCTGCACTTCTGCCGGTGAGCTGGCCGCACTGACATGGCAGACAAAACTGGTGCCGGGAGGTGAGGCGCGTTCGCCACAGAAAGCGGTCCGGCAGCTGATTGATGCCGCCATGGATTTTCCGCACGAGTCCGGTGGCAGTATGCCGCAGTACCGGTGGCAGCATGACCAGTAACACCGGACAACAGCGCCGTGCAGAACGGGATCAAAAGCTGATCCCGGCTGAACATCATCTGGCGCTGTTACTGGATTTGGTTAAAGAGCGCGGACTGAACCTGCACTATGTACTGCGCCGCACCGGGATTTTTTATGAAGATCTGTTTTCCGGTGAGATGAAAATCAGCCCGAAGCAGTTTGCCCGGCTGGCGCTGAACCTCAGCCAGCTGGAGAATGAACCCTCGCTGAGTTTTGTTTTCGGTCAGCGGTTGTTTCCCGGTGCACTGGGCACGCCTGCGCATCTGCTGACGCATGCGCCAACACTGCGGGTGTTGCTGGAGAATCTCTGCCAGCACGCCCTGACTTTTTTTCCGCTGCTGCAACTGCGGATCCGGGAAACGGATTCCCGATTTTATCTGCTGGTGGATGATCCGTTTGGTGAGTCATTTGCACTCAGCGATAAAGCCAGAACCGCATATCTGCGCTGGTTAACCGAGAGCCTGTTTACGGCAGTAATTTCACTCGCCCGGTGGCGGCTTGGCAGCGCTTTGCCGTGGCAGGCCGTGGTGCTCTGGAAAGCACCGGGCTGGCAGGAACAGTATCAGATGTATTGGGGCGATGCGGTGCAGTTCGGCCAGCAGATTACCGCGTTGTCACTCCCTTCCCAATGGCTGGATCGGTCGCTGCCGGAGAGTTCCCCGGCTCTGTACGCCCTGGCACAGAGCCAGACGGAAGCACCGGCCACCGGCATGTTAAGCTGGATTCGTCAGCAGTTCCGCGCTGCGCCAGCCACACCCCCTTCACTGGAAGCGCTTGCCCGGCAGATGGCGATCAGCCCGGCCACCTTAAAGCGCCACCTGAAAGCCCACTCAGCCAGCTATCGTCAGCTACTGGACGAAGTCCGCCAGCAGCAGGCCAGCTACCTCCGCGTTGTTTACGGTTTTGATGATGAACGCATCGCCTCAGAACTGAAGTTTTTCGATGTCAGCAATTTCCGCCGGGCGCTCAGGCGTTGGGCGGGGTGATCCACGACTGAAAATCATCGTTTTCATCGCTTTCCCGGAAAAGTTGCCCATATCTCACTTATAAAACTGTATGTATAAGCTATTGTTTGATTATAAGATCTGTTGATCTTTGGTGGTGAGATTCCTTTCTTATGAATTGAGGATAAGGCGATGATTGTTATTTTTGTTCATGGCTGGAGTGTGACTGATACCAACACCTATGGTTTGTTGCCGGAGGCCATTGCCGCTCAGGCTGGTAGCTACGGCCTGACTGTTGATATCAAACATATCTGGCTTGGCCGGTATATCAGCTTTAATGACACGGTCAGCATGGATGATATTGTCCGTGCATTTAACCGGGCGCTGCATGATCAGATCCCGGATGGTGAAAAGATTGCAGAGTTTTCCTGTATTACCCATTCAACCGGTGGACCTGTGGTCCGGGAATGGGTTCAGCGTTATTACGGCAGCAGTAAGCTGGCACAAAGCCCGCTGCGTCATCTGGTGATGCTGGCACCAGCTAACCATGGTTCTCCGCTGGCGGCTTTGGGTAAAGAAAGAGTCGGCAGAATTAAGGCCTGGTTCGATGGGGTTGAACCGGGTCAGCAGGTACTGGACTGGTTGTCATTGGGCAGTCAGCCGCAAATTGATCTGGCGGCTGAATATCTGGATTATCAACCGGCCAAATCCGGATTCTTTCCGTTTGTTTTAACCGGCCAGAGTATCGACCGGAAATTCTATGATTTCGTGAACAGCTACCTGACTGAAGGCGGTTCTGATGGGGTGGTGCGGGTTTCCGGCGCGAATATGAATTACAGCATGGTGAAGCTGGTTGAGTCGGATCAGCAGGACGAAGTGGAATTTTTACAGGAACATTTTCATGTGCATCTCCTGAAGCAGGAAGGTGACATCCGCAGGCCTGTTACTGTTCCGCTGGGTGTGGTGCCGAATACCAGTCACTCCGGGGCGAAAAAGGGGATTATGCGTAGTGTGATCAGCACGAAATCATCCAAAGTTCAGGTTGCAGAAATGCTGAAATGTTTTCAGGTGAACAGTGAAGATGATTATCTTCAGCGTGGCAATGAACTGGTTGAGCTGACACAGAAAACACAGAAAAGTGGTCACCGGTATGCCAATCTGGTATTTATCGTAAAAGATGATCAGGGCGTGCCGGTCAATGATTATGATTTGATCCTGCTGGGTGGTCAGAATACAGATCCGGATGATTTGGCCAAAGGTTTCTTTGTGGATCGTCAGAAGAATGCAGCGCATCCGAATCATCTGGTGTATTACGTGGATTACAATAATCTGATGCAGAAAAAGCTGACAGGGTTCAGACTGATCGCCAGACCCAGCCGGTATCAGTTAATCAATCAGTCGGGTCAGCCGGATGATGAAACGAAGGAGGTCGCCAGACCCGAAAACTGTCTTGCTTACTATCGTCCGGTTGAATACAGAGCTGAGAGTGGCAGCATTGAAGTGATGCCGAACGAAACCTTTTATATCGAAATTATTCTGCATCGTTATGTGGATAAAAACGTATTCCGCTTTGACAGTGCAGAAAAACCAACACTGCATAAAGAAGGCCTGATCTTCAAAACCGAAACCCGGCACGATTTCAAGAAAACCAAACCTTCCGGGGATAATGTAGATTAAGTCGTTCAGGCTTGTGTTGATCAGTACATTGCCAGCTGGCGGTAGATCTCCGGGTTATCCTGGATCATCGCCAGCACTTTAGCGGCCAGCCCGGTCGGGTTACGGCGTTTGCTCTCCCAGCTTTTGATCGTATCCACACTGGTGCCAAGCGCGGCTGCAAATTCAGCCTGTGAGACGGCCAGCTGAGCACGAATCGCTTTGACATCAGCAATCTCATACCGGGTGACATGCGCTGCTTTTTTCTGCCCTTGTTCAATTTCTGTCGCTTCCTCAAGGGAGGCTTTCAGGTCTTCGAAGATGCTCATTGATCTTCTCCTTTTCTTCTTTCATCCGTTTTTCCCGATCCACACATCTCGGCTCGCGAATCGAAGGTGTACAGTGTACTCTTTTCCGGTCTCACTTTCTGCTGATTTCAGAAGTATTTACCTTTTGTGGATGGTTTGGTGCGCAGGTGAGTTTTGTTGTTTCAAGCGGCTTCTGATGCACGCGCCCCAGTCACTCTTTTTGCGCGGCCAAAAAGAGTGACGAGAAAAAGGCCGCCCCGGAATCGCTTTGATTCTGATGCTGATTGAGTTCATCATCTGTGAACCGGGGTACGGTTCGATTCGCATCCTGCTCAACGAACCTTGAAATTCATCCCTGAATTTCAACGCCCTCTGATACAGGAAAGCATCAGAAAGCGATTAGGGGGAATCAAAACACAAAGTGATCAACCGCCATTACCTGAGAAATCCAATATCCTGCGGATAAAAACCCCGGATGGGTTTTTAAGGATTTCTGAGCAGGACGCGAATAAATCCGCTCCGCATTGCATGCACCAGAGCCTGATAAAACAGGATTTTTGGATACTTTTCATCCGTTGAAAAGTATCAGGGACGCGTGCATCCAATGCTGCTTGGATCGATAAAATTTATCAGCGTACCAAACCGCCCACAGTGAGAAACGCTTCCTGCCCAAGTACTTATCTGAATCACGAATGGATATACATACGGGAAAACCAAAAAGAGCCACCTCAACGAAGTGACTCTGAGTTAGCTTAGTTGAGAACAACCGTCTTATTCCGGAACTTCCACCTTCATCGTGGTGACTTCGCTGATAGAAGCATGAATGGTGAGCAGCTTATTCAGATAAAGTAACACGTCGCGCGCGTTCTGATTGTTTTGGCCTGTTTCATTAAGATGATCTTCAAGCTGAATCAGGTATTCGCGGGATTTCTGGGAAAGGTGAGGATTGTAAGTGATTGTTGCAGGCATAAGTGCCTCCTATGTCTTGGGAAATGAATCACCACTCAGAGGTGCTAAGAATGGGTGGTGAGCCGGACCGGGGTTAGCACTACCGTGACATAGGAAACGGCCTGACCGGAGTCAGCCCCGAGCCCGGCTCACCATGATTTGAAATAATGTGTCTGAAGAATAGACGACATCACAATATTCAGGCGTGCCAAAGCAACATATAAAAAAACCAGCGCGAGGCTGGCATTTACATGCCCTATATCAACCGGGGTGCTAATCCCGTCACCGGATTTTGCCGGTGAGCGGGTAGAATAGTTCTGGAGGCGGTGGGTGTCAATTGTAGGTAATGGGGTTGAATAGTTGGGCATCAAATGCTGCCTGGATCGATCAAACTGATTAGCGTACCAAACCTCTGCTATGTCAGCATCTTCCGGCTCCTTCAGCCGTAGCACTGCTTTTGATGCGCAAGAAGTTCATCAATATCAGTGACTCTTTTCCGGTCTCACTTTCTGCTGATTTCAGAAGTATTTGGCTGTTGTGGATGGTTTGGTGCGCAGGTGAGTTTTGTTGTTTCAAGCGGCTTCTGATGCACGCGCCCCAGTCACTCTTTTTGCGCGGCCAAAAAGAGTGACGAGAAAAAGGCCGCCCCGGAATCGCTTTGATTCTGATGCTGATTGAGTTCATCATCTGTGAACCGGGGTACGGTTCGATTCGCATCCTGCTCAACGAACCTTGAAATTCATCCCTGAATTTCAACGCCCTCTGATACGGGGAATGCATCAGAAAGCGATTAGGGGGAATCAAAACACAAAGTGAACAACCGCCATTACCTGAGAAATCCAATATCCTGCGGATAAAAACCCCGGACGGGTTTTTAAGGATTTCTGAGCAGGACGCGAATAAATCCGCGCCGCATCATCGCCGAATGAACCAATATCAATTTTAAGACACACCGTGAATGTTGTTCACAAAGCGGCGCGATTGTCTGCAATTCAGTTTTCATTGTCTATAATTTAATCAGTAAGGGATCGCGGGCCGTTCGTATGCCGGAGTCTCCGGGCATATGTATCGGGTCTGGTTCTGGTCAGACTGACCAGATGATATGGGGGAAATGGTGATGTTTTCCGAACTAAAGCAAGTGTTGGATCGCTATATCTATTCGACTAAAGACATGACAGAGCTGAATTTGCTGCTGGTGAAAATGCTCAGTCATGGTGACGATCCAAAACAGATCATCGATGTTATGGCAGGTTTTATCCGCAAACATGATTTGGATGAAACCGCTGAAAAAGAACTCTATGGTTTGATCGCTCTGATGGGAGGAGAATGCAGTCCTGATAAAGCGGTGGAGTCTGATCAATTTGATGCTTTTTCAGAAACCAATTCATGGATGTCTTATCATCATTGATACAAAGGGGAATTCACCCTGCGTGTCGTAATTAAAGGGGCGGAAACGCCCCTTGCTTATGTCTGGTCCGGAAAATTTTAACCGCAGAAAAGGTTTTTGAGGATCGCTTGAACTGATTTCAGCTTCCTGCCGCCCTGCATTTTTTCTTCAAAACGGTCAGGTACATTCAACACGATTTCTCCCGGTGGTTTTTGTCCTGAATTGTATCTCAAATCCGGTTGAAATTTTATTTTGAGATCTATGTCAGTTACGGCCATGTTTTCCTTTGTTTAGCCGTTTGAGTGCGTTTAATATTCTGTGTTTATATCAATAACTTTTATATACATACAGAAGGATAATCCGTTGTGGGAATGGTAATTGGCATTGCAGGGGTGATTATGGCTTCAATATGCGGTGTTGCCGGGTTGCTCATTAGTCTGCTGGTGGTTCATATGCATCAACCCTCGGGACCGCCCCGCTATGATAAAACAATGGTGGTGGTTGTCAGTACACTGGTGGCTGCAATCATCGGTGGTATTGGCGGTGTTGTTGCGGTTGCCCATCTGTTTATGAGCGGTGCCCATTAGTTGTTGCCAAAAAAATACAGAGCAGGAAGCGACATGTATCAGATTGTTAATTGCAGAGACTATGCCGGCGGGCTGGAAGAAGCGGTGAAATATGTACACCGGCAATGGGGCTCTGAGCGTAATTATGCGTTTTATTACGACGCAATCAGCCACTCTCCGCCGGTTGCGGGGGCGATTCCTCAGTTTTATCTCCTGTTGGATCAGGACAAAATCATTGGCTGCTATGGATTGATCATCAATGATTTTGTCAGCCGTCATGATTTAACCCCCTGGCTGTGCAGCGTGTATATTGATCCGGCCTACCGGGGCAAGCGGCTGATGAATCTGTATTTTGAGCATGCCAAAACAGAACTGGCAGTGACAAATTATCCGGCGATGTATCTTGTGACGGACCATGAGGGGTTGTATGAGAAATTTGGCTGGACCCGGATTGAAGATGGCTATGATCTGAACGGAGATGCGACCCGGATTTACATGATGCCACTTGATCGTCCATGATGTCTCTTCCTCTGTTCAGTTCAGGCTGACAGCGATCAACAAACCCGGCATGTCACTTAAACATCGGGATACCTGTAACCAATATCTGCCTGAACCCGTCCAACGATTGATCATCTGCAAAATTTCGTCATTGCCTGCTTCGGTGTTACTGCTGTGTCCCGTTAACCTGTTCGGGCTGCCAGTTCGTGGCCAGTGTGGTTGCCCGGATGACCGGGAACAGGCCGGTTTGACGGATGGTTTTAGCCACACGGTTTGAAGACAGATAATCAATCAGGCGCTCCGCGGCTTTCAGCTTTTGGCTGGTCCGGATGATGCCGGCAGAAAATGTGGTGACTTTCTGGTATTTATCCGGAATCTGGCCAGCATATTCTGCGCCGGGAATCGGCAGGATTTCACTGATTTGCTGGAAGCCGATTTCCACATCACCTCTGGCAACCACGCTGGCAACACGTTCACTCAGGATCCGCTGACTCTTCGGCTGGATGGTTTTCCAGATTCCCATGTCGGGCCAGAGTTTGGTGGACAGATAGGTGCCGCTGGCGCTGGCGGAATAGCCAATGGATTTGGCGGATTTTAAGGTGTGAATGAAGGCTTCCGGTGTACTGATATCCGGTTTCGGCGCACCGGCTTTGACCGACATACCGATTTTGGATTCAACCAGGTCGGTCCGGGTCGCGGGATAGACATATCCTGCTTTGGTGCGTTGATTCAGTGAGTGACGGGACAGAATAATCACATCAAACTTTTCTCCCCGTTTAAGCCTTTCCGGAATCGAATCCTTTGCGCCGCCGGTTGAAGAGCCGTGAGAGGTTTGGATTTCAATGCCGGTCTCCCGTTCAAATTCCGGTTTGAGCAGATCAAATGCTGCAGAGAAACCACCGGAAGTGATGACCTGTAATTTTGTACTGTCGTGCCGGGCAAATACCGGTGCGGTGAAGACGATAGTGCTGAGAAAAAAGCCGGTCAGCAGCACGCGGGGTTGTGTCAGTTTCATAAATTTTCCTATTATTGTTTTTCGTTGTGCTGACACTTTAAGGAAGAGCAAAATTCCGATATGCGCGCTGCATGCAGATTTTGATTGTTCTAAATAAAAAGAATGAATTCAATGAAATCTATCGGATTGTCTCATCTGGCTGCTTCTGTATACTTTTTGTCATCGATCGGTTTTTACTGACTGATTCCACCCATTGCTTTCCACCAGATAATGACAGGAAGCTGAATGACAGATTCGTTATCCATCCGTTCTTATTGCCGACAGAAAAACGGACACCGCCATGATTTTTATCAGTTGGTGCTGCCGCTGAGAGGTGTCATCAATATGGAAGTCGGCGCTTTTCAGGGCAAAGTCATTCCGGGGGAATGTGTGGTGGTGATGTCCGGTGAAATGCACTATTTTTCAGCACAAGAAGAAGCTAAATTTGTGGTTGCTGACCTGTCGCAACTGCCTGAACAAATCACCGATGCTGCGACCAAAGTTTTTTCCTTAACCCCGCCACTGCTGCATTTTCTGAATTTTATTGAACAGCAGCTGAAGTATCAGGTGAATGCTGACATCGAACAGCTGATGCTGAACACGTTCCGCCGTTTGTTGGCTGAGCAGCGTTTAATTCAGAAATTCGACCACAGAATCAGGAATGTGCTGGAATATATGGAGATGAATTTATCTCAGCCACTGTCAATCGACCGGTTGTCTGCTGTGGCCTGTTTAAGTCCGACACAGTTTAAGAAAATCTTCAAACAGCAGACGGGGCTTTCTGTCACGCAGTACCTGATTCAGTTACGGATGGAAAAAGCGCAGGCGCTGTTACTGCATACGGATTATCCGGTTCAGCGGGTTGCTGAAGCGGTTGGATATACTGACCTGTCAGCATTCAGCCGTCGCTTTTCACTGCATTTTGGTTTGTCTCCTTCCAAATATACTTAGGCTGACGGGCAAATAAAACCGTCCTTTCAGCAAAAACTATTGAGTTAAAACCACATAAGATAATCGCCATGAGATTCAATTGCATGGAGTGCTTATGTTTGGGAACAATCCAACGACCAGCGGGGTGTTGATCGTTGTTATTGCCAGTGTGATCTGGGGAACTACCGGAACGGCAGCCAGCCTGATACCGGATGTCAGTGCACTGGCGATCGGTGCTTTTGCCATGGGTGGCGGGGGATTATTGCTGTTTTTCAATGCAAGGCACACGTTGCGGCAAGACAAAACGCGATTACTTGCCCGACCCGGGCTGCTGCTTTGCGGCGGTTTGTCTGTTGCTATTTATCCGCTGGCTTTTTATTCCTCAATGCGTTTTTCCGGTGTGGCCATCGGGACGGTGATTTCCATCGCCAGTGCGCCACTGTTTACTGTGTTACTGGAACGTCTCATCAGCAAAAAATATGTATCACTTAAATGGTTCATCAGCTTTTTGTTTGGTACGGCCGGAATCGTGTTAATGACGATGGGCAGACAGGATTCGGTGATACAGAACCAGGGTCATCTGCTTCGTTACTGCGGGGTTGGTCTGGGGCTGATTGCCGGGCTGGGTTATTCTGCCTATTCATGGTGCGCCCGGCAAATGATAGAGAATGGTGTGCATTCAAAATCTTCAATGGCCGGGATGTTCGGGCTGGCGGCATGTCTGCTGCTGCCTTCGTTATTCCTGACCGGCGATCATCTGTTTGCGGACGGCAAACATATTGCAGTTGCTATGTATATGGCGGTGGTGCCGATGTTTGTCGGATATCTGCTGTTTGGTTACGGGCTCCGGTATATCGAGGCCAGTCAGGCCACCTTGATCACACTACTGGAGCCTGTGGTTGCAGCATTGTTTGCAGTATTTTTCGTCGGAGAAAAGTTCAGTACTACCGGATGGTACGGGATGGGATTGATCGCGGTTTGCCTGTTGTTTCAGGTGGTGAAGTGGCCAGTGGTGAAAGCGTGGGTGCCGGATTCTTGAGGGCGGGGCATTCCCCAATATTATTCTGCCCGCTCACCGGCTCAATCCGGTGACGGGAATAGGAACCTATGGTGGTGATTCTTTTTTCACGGCACAGAAGGCCCTGATGCCTGTAACCATTTCGTATGATCCTGAATTTGCCCGGAAAGCCCGCGAATATCTGATTTATCTGGAAGATGATCTGTTGCAGATAAATCTGAAAGATGAAAATACGAGTGAACTGCTGCTTTACCTCAACAAACTGATTACCATTCATGGGGCAACACATCAGGTACATACAGAATCGCTTTAAACCGGATTTATTTTTCGAGGCAGAGCAGAGCTGCTTCGCTATGTATTGAGGCTCTTTTTGTATGGTACGCCTACGGATGAAAAGATTGTTCATTCAATCATCAAACCGCCATTTGTCCCGTCCTCACCAGATATGTATAATCCGCGTTCAAATAAAGACCACTGCTTTGATGTTGCCATAGTGAAATTTTCGCTAAGGTTTTGAAAAATATACAGGTATATCAAATATGTTCTCAGCGAACCGCTTTTCTGTTGCCCCAATGCTTGATGGGACTGATCAATAAATAAAATCAACATCTTAATTACATCAAGGGAAACTATAGGGGTGTTTTTTTTGGGTAACTATTAAGAGGGGTACTGAAAATAGCCTAAAGATGCATATGATAGAATTTAAAAAAATCGTGATTGCGATTGTTTCATATTGACTTGACGTTATCGATTACATAGAGTGACTTTCGAACCGGGATCTCAGATTCCCCCAATATAATTATTAGATTAAATGTTAGTTGCTATAGGTATTTAAATGAGAAAAGGTTTGCAATCAATCCTTATGTATAACGAAAGGATTTGTATTCTGGCGGATGCATTGGCCGCGTGGGATATGGGGAGAGTTGATTTAACAGAAGAACGCGCGGCGCAAATTGGGGATATGTTATGGTCTCTGTGCTGCCAAATTGAAGTAGAGGTTAAACGAATCAAATCTCATTGTTGAGTATTTAAGGGCTCACTCGAGTCCTTAAATAAAAGTTCCGTTCCAAACAACTTTACCTACTATCTGTAGTTTATTTATTTCAGAGTCGTCTAATTCCCACGCCTCATAATCGTGATTATCGCTGATCACATTTATACCATTCCTTAAAAACTGTAGGCGCTTTATCATAAGCTGGTTTTTAAATGTAAATACATAAATACCATCATTACTGAGCTTTTGACGATGAATGACAACGGGTGAGCCTTGTTTTAGGGTTGGTGCCATGCTGTCGCCGTCGGCCATCATCATAAATAATTCAACCGGTTTTGTTTTTAATTCAGAGTCGATAAATGATTCACTAAATATCATTGGTGGTGTTTCATTGCTCTGAATCAGCTGACCATGTTCATCAGCGCGATACATATCAATAGAAATATAGCCGTGTGGCATCATTGGCGCTATGCCGCCGTTTTTTTTGGCTATTTGTTTAGCCATTAAATAAATTTTATCAGGAATTTTCTGCCTTTCTCGCCAAGTCGAAACCGTTTTAGGTGATATACCTAAAACTTCTGCTAAATCAGTATTTTTTGTTGTATTGGTCAGGCTTTTGATCTCAGCTAATTGCTCGTCGAATGAATTCATTTGAAGTCCTTTTTTTTGATTGTGAGGTTGAAATATCTTAAATAAGACCTCATAATTCCTCATGTTGATTATTTGAGGTCTTTTGAGTTCCTTTTGTTTTCTTTGGAACTTCGTTGAACCTCCTCGAACCTCTTCGAATTTTACTATGAGATGGATGGTATGAATACAAGTTTTGCATTATTAGCCCGGTTTGAGAGTCCTATTGTTGAATTGAAGCATATTTGTGATGAGTTTTTCGGGATAACTCCCGGTACAGCTGAGCAGCAAGCAAAAGCATGTGATTTGCCTGTGCCTACCTTCAAATTGCGCGAATCTAAACGTTGTCCGACTATGGTTATGATTTCTGACCTAGCTGATTACATTGATAGTCAATATAAACAGGCTCGTGAAGAATGGGAGTCAGTCAATGTATAACCAACCCCCCATACACAGCATAAACATAGACTTTTCACACTCTGGTGAAGCTAAAGCATTGCTGAACGTTTTAGGTTCAGCAACACACCTTTCACCGCTTGAATTTCAAATGCGTGAGCGTGTAGTCAGGTCATTAATTGACTCTGTTCAACTGCTGGAAAGTCTGGAGGAATAAGGGGGCTTTCAATGGATGAAGTGAATTACACCTTACCTAAAGGGCATAACTCCGAATATCTGGTCCCTTATCACAAGCCTTGCCCGGACATGATCACCGGGCAAAGCCTGACAGAAGAACAACGCAACAGAAACCTGTTCCTGATTCAAAAGCTAAGAGAGAAACACGGATTAAAACATGCTGAGCGATAAAGATGTTGTATACATCGCGGGTGCTGCCCAGAATTCAGAGAAAACCAGACAGAACATAGCCGCCGTTGAGGGCGGTTTTTTTAGTGGTTTTATTCATCCAAGGGATGATCAGTGGATGCATGATGAACTGGCTAAAGTCCGGCATCATGAACAACTGCATCATTTACGCACTCGCAAATCCTCAGAAACCGGGCGCGCAGCGCAACGCGAAGCGTTGAAAGACATAGGCTTGTCAAAGGGCGCAAAAGTCCGACAAGAGGGATTAAGAAGCAAATTATCCCGGATTCAGCAACGTGTAAGCACTTTAAACCATGCTTTAAAACCGCTGTCAGTCCTTAGCAGCTCTGAGAGTTACTTCAGCCATGAAGGGCTGTATGAAAGCTATGAACAAAGCAATGATGACGGGAAATCAAGATTTTATCTGATGTCCCGCGAATGGTCAGGACAGTACAAAGGGCAACTGATTTATAAACCCCGTCCCTGTGATGCACCGGATGCAAATGATGGTGAGCGTTACACAGAAAAACTGACCTCTCGGGCTGTGCGGAAAATTTTTGAATCCGGGGCTTATGTGGCCGCTGTTCATGGTGGGTTCACAACATTTCTTACCCTCACCTTTGATGCAGAACAGAGAGCGCGGATCTTCAGTGGTGAAATCACATTAGGAAGCGAAGTTTCCCGGTTCTTGGATGGCCTGAAAAAAATGTACCAGCGGGGATTTCATGCTGAAGTCAAAGGCAAACAGGATAACGCCCTTCAGCACAATATTTCTCAATGCAGCGAGAGCCGCTTTGTTGAAGGCTCCGAAGAAGATTTTCATTACATGTGGGTCGCTGAATGTCCGGCAAATGAAGATGGTGAAGCTAACCCTCATGTACATTTACTGATGCGTTGGGGTGTTGAGCGCGATGTATTTGATTCATGGGCAAAACGGATTGAGAAAATCTGGGGTCATGGCATGGCAAATCTTCAGCGTATCAAATATCCGAAAGCGGCAGGTTCTTACATCATCAAGGCGGTTGGTTATGCCGCAAAAGGTAACAATGCCGAACAAGGGCTAATCAGGGGGAACCGTTACAACATAGCCCGGTGTTCTCGCGCTCCGGCTTGGGAAGTCCTTGCTTCCTTCGATGCTGCAAACATGGCTGGCATCATCAAAGAGTGTGGTTACAAACTCGAACAGTGGCGCGCACCTATTGAACGGGATATCAGGCGTAAACAAACAAAAAAGAAAGAAGCCATCAAAGCCGCTGGTATTGCTAAATCAGAAGGAAATTCACGTCAGATTGTCCGCCTTCAACGGCTGATCCAATCGCTGGAAACAGAATCAAGAGAACTAAAAACACAAATGAAGTCTCGGGGCGTATTCGCCCGGAGTGACAACAATTTTTCAATCACCTTCGAAGGTGAAAACGCCAAAGACCAGATAAACGATTTTCTTATATGGGCTGCCGGAGCGCGTGACTGGACAATGAATACACCAGACGCAGACCTGACTGATATCAAGCGTTCTGCAATAGAACGGTACGAGCCGCAATACCAACGATATTTGGAAAAGCGCGCAGACTGGAAAAGCTTGTTAGAACAAGCCTACCCGCCAACGCCGGATGATGACGAAATCAACCATGCTTTATCGACCTTTGAAAGGCAATTCCGACAATATCAATCAATCACCTGAAAGGAAATAAATGAGCAATCTTCAAACCGAAACAAACCGTTTACTCAATGAAATGGATACGGAATCCAAAGCTTATAAGCCGCCAATGGGATTTGGTTTCATTAAACCTTGGCTGATGAAAACCATCTGGTTATTCAAAGCCTTCAATCAACGATTAAACACATTGGAGGGGAAGATAAATCATGACTGATTCAACTGATATTTTAGGTTACGTCGTTTGCCGGACCTGCCAGCAACCCAAAGCGATCAAACAGGGCAAAGGCAAAAGAGCAGCGTTCGTGCATGGCCGGTGTGAGTGTGGCCCGGATACCCGAACAGGCAAAGCAGCACAGGCAGAAATGAAAACCTTTCAGCCGCTTGAAGTGGTACAGGCACAGATAGAGGCGATGAAGCAGCCAGAGCCGGAACCACAACCGGAATCTTTGCCCGTCCAGACGGAAAAGCAAACCGAATCTGAAACCAAACCGGAACCACAATCTAAACCAGTCACAACGGTGAAATGTGTCGGAATCGGGGCCGTTCTGGGGCTGGTCTGTGGTGGCATCATTAAAACAATCAAGGCGGTGGCGTAATGGAAAATCAAACAGAATATTCAGAAAACGAAGTACAACCAGAAGAAATTTTAGAAACCCATTCTGAAGCAGAAGAAAACGCATTGCTTCAGGAGCTTTCCGGGGAAGATTTTAATCCGGATACCGCTGTTCAGAAATCAGACCCGAAAAAAGAAGCGGCACTTGCTGCCGGGGAAGCAACCACAAAAGCCGTTCTGGGGGTGACAGAGCAGCTCATCAAACAATTTGCCCATAAGGATTTTACCTTTGATACCGCGCAGATTGACAACGTTGCCACCGCTGCCGCTCCCCTGTTCGTCAAGTACAACGGTGAGCTTCCGCCATGGCTGGCGGCTTACCGGGAAGAATTAACTTTCGTTGTTGCTGCCGGTGCGCTCGGTTTCTCTTCATTCACTCAAATCAAAGCCCTGAAAGCGATTGATCAAGCCAAAGATATCACCCCGGAGGAGCAAGAGCCGGAACCACATGGAGCGTAACCCCCATGCAGCCAATTAACCCGAATAACGCCCTGAAAAATGGTCATGTCTTTGCGGTTGGGATGAGCGGCAGCGGTAAGACTTCAGCGGCGAAAAAATTATTTATACAGGCGACAGATCAGGTCGCCATTTTTGACCCGATGGGCGATTACACCGGCCAGCTTGCCGGGCGAGTCGTCCGGGGCTATGAGAACATCAAAGACTTTGCAACGGCCCTGATAGCCGGGAGAAAGACCCGGCAGGGGTTCAAGATTGCTTATCAGCCAAAACACGAAACCAAACCAAAAGACTTTGATCAGTTCTGTCAGGTGGTTTGGGCGCTCGGTAACGGCAAGCACAAAAAGCCACTGAAAATCATCTGTGAAGAAGTAGCAGAGCACAGCGAAAACGCAGGAAAGGCGACCGGCTACCACGGCAAGATCTTACGCCTGGGCCGGAAGTTTAATCTTCATTCAATTAACTTATTTCAACGGGGTCAGGAGGTATCAAAAACAATCATTGATAACTGTCAGCGCGCTTGTGTGATGATGCAGAAAACCCGCGCCAGTGCAATTTATCTGGAAAAAATGACCGGGATATCAGCCCGTGATATCGATCAGTTAAACCCGCTTGAGTATCTCTTACAGGACGGCAAGCAATACAAAAAAGGCGTGATCAAATGGTAAAATGAGATCTAAGTCACATTTATTGTAAACCCGATTCTAAATCCGGTTAGGAATCGATTGTAAATCTGATGTTTAAGTAAAGGCCGCCTGATGTTGGGCGGCTTTTTAATTTGAGGAACACATGAAACTAACTGGAAAGAATATTGCTGTTGTCAGCCTGATTGCTGCCGGTGTTGCCGCCGTCGTTGTCTGGGCATCAAACAATGTTGATGCTGTTGAAGATGCGATCGGTTAAGGGAGTTGAATCAATGAATTCAGTCATGAAATTAAACTCATTTACGGGCGTTGGCTGGGGTGAAAAAGCTTCTTTGACCATTCCAACCGGCCCGGTCTATGAAGAGATTTTTCTGGAAACCAACCTGAAGCCGGAACAAATCCAGCGCGTCACGATCACACTGAACGGTGATGAAATTATCGTGCTTGACGGAAAACTGATGAAGGCACTCGAATCTTACAAAGGTATGCCCGCCTCAGATTTCTATCATATCCCGCTGGCCGATATTTCAGCCAAAACAAAGAACGGCATGAAATACACCTCTTTGGTGACTGAAGCCGGCGACAATATCATTTTAGATATTGATATCGCAGAAAAAACCGATGAAGACCCGGCCACGGTCTATCTGAAAGGTCATGCGACCGTTTCACCGGCGCAGGGCGTGCGTGTGGTTATCCCGCAAATCAAACGTCAGACGATGCAGGCCACAGCCACAGAAAACGAATTTCTTGATTTGGTTTCCGGGCCGCTGCTGCTGGTTCGCCGGATGCACTTCTTATCTGAAGAGGTGAACGGCCTCGAAATCTACCGGGATTATGTGAAAGTCTATGACACCACGCGGTCGGTCGATACGATGCGCGCCAAACGGAATAAACGTTTCTGGCAAGCAGGCATGTATCACTTTGATCCCATCATGCGCGGCTACTTTATTGATGAACTGTTTAAAACGGCCCATCTGAACGAACTGAAATTCACGGTCAAAACTAACAAGCCGGTTGGCTCGATTCCGATTGTGGTTGAGTCCGTCAAAATCGTTCGTCCTGACCTGCTCCGCTAAGGGGGACTGATGTCATTTTTAGATGATCTGGGTAACTTTGGCTCGGGTTTGCTTGATAGCGTTGGAGAGGGATTCGACAACCTTGTCGATGCAGCTACCCAACCCACACAGAGTGTGAATTCGAAGACAGCCCCGCAAACCATGCAGCAGGCGGATGATAACGGGAACGCAGTCACCGCCAGTCAGATTCAGCCCAAAACCGATAAAACGCTGTTATATGTCGGCGGTGGGGTTGGCGTGTTGGTTGTGCTGGGCCTGTTCGCTCTGGCGCTGAAAAAGTAAGGGGGAAACATGCCATTGATTTACTTAGCCCCGCTTGCTGCCGGGGCGCTCGGATTCGGGGCGGGCTTCTGGTCCGGCTCCGGTGTGACTAAATTGCTTAAGTTCGGTGCTATCGGGGGCGGCTGTTATCTCGCTTACCGTGCCGTGAAGGGGGCGCAATGATTCCTAGTATTGGCGGCGGGCTGACAAATAGTGGCTCTATGCCTATCAGTGCCGCCGGTGGAGCAGCCGGACCAAGTACGGCAAAAGGTCAAAATGATATTGGCGGGATTAAGAACGGCTCTATCAATTTTGGTGGTGGTTCTTCATCGTGGTTACCGTGGCTGGCGGTGGCAGCCGTTGCGATTGTATGGGTGGTCAAAAAATGAAATTCACACTCATCAGGCACGACAGGGCCGATATTCAGGCGCAGTTTTCTTTTTTACGACCCGCTTTTAACGGTGTTCCGGCGGCAAAATACGAATATCAGTTTTGCCGGGATGCAGTGATCAGCAAACAGGCCAGCTTTTATCAATTGAAAGGCCGTGGCGTTGCCGTCCGGTTCGTCGGCTTGGTAACTGACAGCAATGATTACCTGATTCTGGCCCTGACCGGGCGCGGATTAAAACAGGCTGTCCCGCATATTATCCGGGCGGTTCAGTCACAAGGGTATTCAAGTCTCAGATATCACACGGTCAGACCGGGGATGACCCGCATGTTACGGGCACTTGGTTTTCAACGTATCAGGCAAGAGCAGCCGGAAACAGTGATGTCTCTTGATTTGGGGGTGAAATAATGGGCGGCGGCGGACATTCAACAAGTACAAATACAACAACAAACACAAATACCAGCGGAACCAGCGCGATCAGTGGCGATAATCTGGGGGTTGTGGTCAGCGGTGCCAATAACAGCACCATTAACGCCACTATGACCGATCAGGGCGCAATCAAAGCGGCGGCTGATATTGCATCAAAAGCAATTGAAGGTAATGCATCAGCGGTCTCTGATGCCCTGAATTCAAATAACAAGACCACGAAAGAAGCGTTTGATTTCGGTAACAGCTCGCTTGAATTCGGTAAAGACGCACTGAAGACAAGTCAAAAGGCCATGAAAGAATCGCTGGGGTTTGGTCGCGATGCACTGGCAGCCACACAAGCCACAACAAAAGCGGCGCTTCAGTCGAATGAAAGCACGCTTAAACGGGCTTTATCTACAGCTCAGGAATCATTTTCCAGTGCGCTGGACTTCGGCACGGCTTCAGCCAAACGGCAGACCGAAACCGCAAAAGAAGCGATGCAGTCACTGCGTAAAAATAATGAAGACACAATTAGCGCCGTTCGTTCGATGGCGAGCCAGTCAAATCAGACCGCAAAATCGGCGTTAACACTGGCGGACAGTGCTTCACAGCGCAGTCAAACAGGCAGCTCATCAGACATGATGAAAGTGACCGTTGCGGTTGCTGTCGTGCTTGGGGTGGCAATGATTGCCGTGATGAGGAAGTAACATGATTATCGAAGCGAATGCAAAAAAACAGATTTCCGTCGGTGGCCGTGGCCGTTATCTGATTGTCAGGGCCTCTTCCGCCCCGGTTTATGTCTCTACCGATACATTGCGCCCTCAGCGTCTTCAGACCGGAGACCGGATCAATGTAGAACAGTTTAATGAATTGTTTGTTGAACATCATCAGGCCGGTGAGGTGACATTCGATTATCAGATCTCTGATTTAGAGCATAAACCCGCCGCCACTGACGATATTGTGATTAGAAAAATCATTGAGCCAATTCAGTTTGAAGCTCACGTCAAAGTGGATGACGGGCTGAAGGTGAAAACCATCTTACCGGCTCAGATGAGCACGTTTGATGACATCACCATTCAACCGGGGGAAAGCGTCCGGCTCACCAGTGGCGGATTTCGTCAGGTCACGATTCAGGTGATCAGTGATGCAATGACAAAAGTAAGAATTGGTGACAAGAGCACGGCTGCAAACCGGGGATTGCTGGCAATGGGGAGTCAGTCCGCGATTGGTAGCTTGAGCATTGATTTCAGTGGTGAGGTGTATGGATATAACGCCAGTGAGACCACCGCAAAACTAACCGTTATGGGGGTCAAATGAGGATTAGTAACCCGGTAGACCTGTCTTCAGAATTTGCGGCGCTGGCTGCAAAGCTCACGACAGCTCAGACCGAAATTCAGAGTAGCCAGAGCACACTATCAGAGAGTGTGACTGAAAAGCTTGAAGCAGTGAAAACAGATGTAACTGACTCTCTGAGTTCTGCCAGTGAGCAAACATCGACTGCACTCACACAGACCAGAACGGCAATTGAATCAGCGATTAAATCAACCACAACGGCAGTTACCACCACAGAAACGGCGGTGATTGACGTCTGTAAAAATGCAAGAGCAACCATACTGACAGCCATTAACAACCACAGTGTGATTCGGCGTATTTATCAAATCACCACGAAGACGGGCCCAACCATCACAATTCCTTCGGTCAATCCGGCGAAAACGTTTGTGAACGTGAATGCTGAAGACTCTGCCGGGTATGCAGAACTCACGTCAGCAACAACACTGAAGCTGAACCGGATTGGCTCAGCCAATAAATGGATGAGAGTACAGGTGATTGAATATGTATAGCGTACAACTGAATGAAAACAATATTGTTGTGGGAATAATGTCATTTCCACCGCAAGACAAAAATCAAATTGCTGTACCTGAATTTGACGATAGTTTACTCGGTCTTCAATACGTGAACGGCCAGTTCGTTGACCCGGAGCCAGTCAGCAATGAATAAATGGGTGTTATTCAGTGCTGCAATTGCGTCGGTTGCTGGTATGGGTTATGTCATATACCGGGCCGCTACCGGCAGCACTGCGACATCAGGAGCAGGAGAAAATACAGTGAAATCAAGTCAACCACGCGGAGTGAGAAACAACAATCCGCTGAATATCCGGGACAACGGAACAGACTGGCAGGGAATGTGCGAAATCAATACAGATCCGTCTTTTGTTCAATTTGAATCAGCGGAATACGGGTTCAGAGCCGGGGCGCGCATTTTGCGCACCTACTACCGGAGCGGATACAAAACACTCTCACAAATGATCAGCCGGTGGGCGCCGGTCAGTGAGAACGACACAGCAACATATATCCGGAACGTGAGCAACTGGACCGGCATCGGACCTCATCAAACCGTTGATGTCTATGACAGAAACACACTTTCAAATGTATTGCTGGCAATGAGTCGGCAGGAATCCGGCCAGTATTATGATATTGGCACTGCCAGGGATGGGGTGATGCTGGCATGAGTATTACAACTAAATTTTATCTACAGAAAATAGCGCTATCGGTCGCAGGGGCAATCGTTGCCGCTTATACAATTAAAGGTCTTAAAAAGAGTGGATTATTATGAGTGATTTTTTAAAAGACAAATTCAATATCGATTTAAACCAGCCTTCCACCCAAAAAGGGATCGCTTTAGTCGGTGCCGGGGCTGCTTTGGCGTTCGGTCATCCGGACTTATTAACGGCCAGTGTGACAGATACCGGGATTCAGTACGGTGGGATTGTCGGGACGGTGGTTCCGGTGCTGATTGGTTTGTTTGAGACTTTACGGGATGAGTTTAAATAATGGCAGAGTATCAGACTTTAATTGTTGCCGCTGTCAGTGCGTTGTTTAGTGGGGTTGGCGTGGGGGTAACACTGAGAACAGATGTTAAGTGGCTTCGGCTGATGATGGAGAAAATGGATGTACGGGTCACTAACTTAGAGCAAAAAAAATAATTTATGTAAATCCCCTTGATGATATCTCGTTGAGGGGATTTTTATAATTAAATAATCAGTAATGATTATATTTAATTGAATGAATATCTCATATGATGAAATTTGTATTTTCCTTCCTTTTTCTTCTCTACTCACAACCGTAGTATTTAAGCATAAATTTAAATTATTCATCTTCAGTTAGTTAGGTAAATTATAATGTCAGGTAAAGGTCCTCTACCTTATGGAGTAAACGGCTCTCGCTATAGTGCTATTGACCATGCAGCAATTGAAAAAAGAGAACAAAAAAAGTTAGAACTGATCCAGCAAAGAATACAAGCGAGCAATAATACATTAAAGAGGATAGAAAAAAGTAAAGAAAAAGAAGCTGGCGATCAAAAAGACTGGCGTCCTGTTTCTGGATCATTCCCTCGCTTAGTGTTTGAAACAAAGAATAAAATGGACACTTTCTATAACCCTGATAATCCAAAATCTTCATGTCCTGAAGATATGAGGTATGGTGAAGAATCAAGAGATACTATTGAGTCTTATGGGTTTTGGTTACCGTTCAGAAACAAGACCAGATATTCTCCGACGCGAGGTTATGATATTCTTGTAGAGGATCAATTTACTTTACCTGCACAAGAGCATTTCAAACGGATGAGAGACCTAGGTGAGGGCATTATCAGCTTTTCTATGTTAGGAAATGCAAAAAATTTATTTTCTAAAATGGTAGACAAGTTTGAGGAAAATAAAGGTGGCTATTATATGCATCCATTATTAGATGACGCAATGAAAGAACATAAAACAACCACTATCTTCCATTCTGCTCTGAAAAAATGTTTAGGGGAAAACATTAAAGATGGTGAGCTAAGTCAAGATATTGTAAATATATCTAGTAGTTATATGAGAACTTCTGGGAAAGGGGCTGTTCTTCCACAATTTAAAACAAAATCCCTAGACATTATTAAAGGAACAGTTATTACTGTTCATGGAATATGGGCAATGAAAGTATATGCAGATAAAATGGAATATAAAGGAAATCAAATTAGAGGGGTATTTAAATATGAAATTCAAGATCATTTTGGTTTGGATTCCGCTGATGTAGACCATAAACATATAAATATCAATAGCCTTCCTTTTGAGCGATTAGAAGGGTTTAGATCATGGTACATATTGCAGCACTATAAAAAATACGGTTATAAACCATTTATAACAAAAATAGGATTTAAACTATGAAACCAATCATAGTCAATACACTGCTTCTATGTCCTCCTGTCTGGTTTATATATATATGGTGTATTTCTTTTTTTAATATAGATATTAATATGGATTTTATGCCAGAGTTAATTTGGGTATTACTGTTTTTTTTAGGTACACCATCAATGTGGATAACTGGCTCTATATACACTTTCTATAAAAAATCATGGTATTGGTTCGGAGTATATATGTTTCTTGGAGGAATTCCTGTGGCAACTTATTTTATTTTATCTTTTATTCATGCTTACCTTTAATGAAAATAAAGCTCTTGTAATCGAGAGCTTTATTATTAAGTGATAAAAGGTAAATGTCATACAATTGATGTGTTTTATAGAACTGATAATTTTTTATCATGCAGTCTGTGGGGGAATAATTGAGTATAAACCTGCCACAGAATATTTAAGTTTCTATGTCCGGTCACTTGTGCGACTTCTTCAATAGAATAACCTTTTTCAAATAGCTGGCTTGCGCCTTCTCTCCTTAAATCATGATATCGAAGGTCTTCTATTCCTAGTTTATTTCTGACCCGCTGAAATCCAGCGGTAACGCTTTTCGGATTATAGGGAAATATTCGATCACTTTGTTTGGGTTGTCTGATCGCAATATCATATGATTCACCTAACAATGGCACTATCATATGATTGCCTTCTTTCTTCCTTGGATCTTTCCTGTCTCTGACAAGTATTGTCTTATGCTTTTTATTCAGATCGTCCCAAGTGATTTTGCAAACCTCACCGATACGCATACAGGTGAGAATACTAAAATCTAATATATCTATATAAGGGATGCGGATCTGGCCATTGGGTCGGTATGATTGCCGCGTTTCCAGTTCTTCCCGGAGTCTTTCCAATTCATTTGTTGTCGGGCGGCGTGTGCGTTTTTGGCTCTTTCCTACCAGCTTCATATCAATCAGTATGGGAACTGCTTCTTCAAATACGGGGTAGTTTGCTGTGATGTCAAAGACAGGCTTTGCAAGTTTCATCACTGAGCGAAGGTAAGCAACATCATGATAAATTGTCACAGGCTTTGCTCCTGCTGCTTTGCGGTTTTTACAATGTTGTATCAAATCGCTGCTTTTGAGTTTGTTACTGTCAACTTTTGCGAGATCGCAATCTCTAAGCATCTGAATAACATATCGCTTTGTTCGTCCGGTGTTTCTCCACAGATCATTGTCGTTCATGAACATGTCTATTAGTTCACCAAGGGGGACTGACTTATTTTTAATGAGTCCCCCTTCTTCTAGTTCGTTTACTCGTTTTATGCCAAATGTTTTTGCCAGAGCTTTTTTCTTAAACGTTTTTGATTCACGGTGTACAATTTTAGAATCCTTTTTTACGATAATTGTAGTTTTGAATCTGAGGTCACCATTTGTTAAGGTCCGGGTTTCAATACTGTAACTAGCCATTTTATCCTACTTCTGAAGGGGTACTGTGGGGGGTACTATACATCTAAGTTGCAGGACTTTGAAGGAGTTTGAAGGGGTATTTTATATGGTTAATTTTTGGGTTATTTATGTCATATGTATTAAAATCAAATAGTTATCTAGTATGTCGCTTTTCCATTGCACCCATGCTTGACTGGACAGATCGTCACTGCCGTTACTTCCATCGCCTGCTGTCTTCTCAGACCCTGCTGTATACCGAAATGGTGACAACCGGTGCGATCATTCATGGCCGGGGCGATTTTCTGAAGTATAACGAAGAAGAGCATCCGGTGGCGTTGCAGCTGGGTGGTTCCAATCCGGCAGATCTGGCGGTGTGTGCAAAGCAGGCGCAGGAACGGGGTTATGATGAGGTGAACCTGAATGTGGGTTGCCCGTCTGACCGGGTGCAGAATGGCCGCTTTGGTGCCTGCCTGATGGGGGAACCGCAGCTGGTGGCGGAGTGCGTGGCAGCGATGCAGGCTGAAGTAGATATTCCGGTGACGGTCAAAACCCGGATTGGGATTGATGATCAGGACTCTTACGAATTTCTGAGTGATTTTATTACTATCGTGGCAGAGCAAGGAGGCTGTGAACAGTTTACTATTCATGCCCGCAAAGCCTGGCTGAGTGGTTTAAGCCCGAAGGAAAACCGCGAAATTCCGCCACTGGATTACCCGCGGGCGTATCAGATTAAGCAGGATTTTCCTCATCTGAATATTGCGGTTAATGGTGGTGTCAAAACGCTGGCCGAAGTCAACGCGCATTTAGAGCATCTGGATGGCGTGATGGTGGGCCGCGAAGCGTATCAGAATCCTTACCTGCTGGCTGAAGTCGACCAACAAATTTTCGGCCTGGATACACCGGTGAAAAAGCGCTCTGAAGTGGTTGAAGCCATGTATCCTTATATCGAAGCACAACTGACAAAAGGCGCGTATCTGGGGCATATTTCCCGTCATATGATTGGTTTATTCCAGAATATGCCGGGTGCACGCCAGTGGCGGCGGTATATCAGTGAAAATGCGCATAAACCTGGTGCCGGGATTGAAGTATTGCAAACGGCCCTGAAGAAAATTCCCGCTGAGTTAGATGTGTGAGATTGACTAAGATTCAGTGAAATTGACCATGCTTTGTGAATTTCATGATGATGCTATTTTTAATACGTTGCTTTCTTTTAGTAAATATACGGCAAAAACAAGGCATTAAGTGATTGTTGCTGTTCTGGCTTGTTTTCTGCAAGTCTGCTTTTTGTAAAGCTTTGGTATTATCGTAAAACATCCGGTGAAGCCGGGATCGCCGACAGACTTTTCTGAACCAGACTGAGTTGATGTTCTGTTGGATGATCGAAGGAGAAAATACATGATGTATGAGTTATTAATGTTACTGATTTTTGTCGGAACGCTGGCCGTCATGGGCGTCACAATTGTGTCTGTGGGAGTGGCTATCGGGCTGACTGTTGTCATGATGTTGTTCTTCGGTGTGCTGGGAATGCTGTTGAAATGGCTGCCGGTTTTGATTGTGATTGCAATTGTCTACTACTTCGTGAAAAAGCGATAACGCTGCGCCTCCCTGGCCTGAAATATTTGTGACCCTGGCCGGTTAAATCACAAGAATTTATCCGGTACAGCACTCAGAGATATTCAGGTTCATCTCATTTTCTGACATGTTACATTTTTTTAACCTTATGAAATAACAATGTTTTTTGTTAGTTATTGAATATACGTATGAGACATATCGTTATTTCGATTGGTTATTTCTCTTCTCTCCGATACGCTTTTATTCAGGAAAGTCAGCTTTCTGGCTGACTTTATTCGCTATGCTCATGGATGAGTAGACAGACGTTTTCAGGATATTTCTATCTTTCCTCCCGGAAACCCCCGTCCTTTCTTTCGTGACTGTGTCTATCCACACAGAGCTGGCAAACATAATAAAACGATACTTGCACACACAACGAATCTGAATGGAGAGTTAACATGAAAAAAAAGTTAACGTCACTTTCACTCGCATTGATGGCGATGGGAGCACTATCTTCGGCGCAGGCCGCAACCACTTTTGTTTATTGTTCTGAAGGCAGCCCGGAAGGGTTTAACCCGACGTTTTATACGTCAGGCACAACCTTTGATGCGTCGTCCAAAGCCATGTTCAACCGTCTGGTCGAATTTAAGCTGGGGACGACAGAGCTGGAACCGGGGCTGGCAGAAAGTTATGACATTTCTGCTGATGGTAAAGAATATACATTCCACCTGCGTAAGGGCGTGAAATTCCAGTCGAATAAAACTTTCAAACCGACCCGTGATTTTAATGCGGACGATGTAGTTTTCTCATTCAAGCGTCAGCTGGACAAAAATCATCCTTACCATAAAGTCTCCGGTGGCTCTTATGAATACTTCACCGGCATGGGCATGGATTCTTTAATCAAAGATATCGTTAAGGTCGATGATTACACAGTTAAATTTGTCCTGAACCAGCCGGAAGCGCCGTTTCTTGCGGATTTGGGGATGGATTTCGCATCAATCTTCTCCGCAGAGCAAGCGGATTATCTGATGAAGAAAGGCACACCGGAACAGCTGGATATTAACCCGGTTGGTACGGGGCCGTTTACCAAAGTTCAGTATCAGAAAGACTCTCTGATTCGTTATGTTGCTTTTAAAGATTACTGGCGCGGTAAGTCCAAAATTGACCGTCTGGTGTTCTCGATTACGCCGGATGCATCGGTACGTTATGCCAAACTGAAAGCGGGTGAATGTGACATGATCCCTTATCCGAATCCGGCTGATCTTGACCAGATGAAGAAAGACAAGAATATTAAAGTGCTTTCTCAGGAAGGGCTGAACGTGGGGTATCTTGGCTTTAATACGCAGAAAAAACCATTCACAGATTACCGTGTTCGTCAGGCGCTGAGCCTTGCGACCAATAAACAGGCGATTATCGATGCCGTCTTCCAGGGGGCAGGTAAAATCGCGAAGAATCCAATCCCGCCAACCATGTGGTCTTACACCAATGATGTGCAGGATTACCCATACGATCCGGTTAAAGCCAAACAACTGCTGAAAGAAGCCGGTTATCCGGACGGCTTTAAGACCAACATCTGGGCGATGCCGGTTTCCCGTCCTTATAACCCGAATGCCCGCCGGATGGCGGAAGTGATTCAGGAAGACTGGAAGAAAGTTGGCGTCGACGCCAATATTGTTTCTTACGAATGGGGTGAATATCTGGCCCGGACCAAAAAAGGTGAACACGATACCTTCCTGATGGGCTGGACCGGAGACAACGGTGATCCGGATAACTTCCTGTATGTGTTGCTCAGCTGTGATGCGGTGGGTGGTTCAAACCGTTCTCAGTGGTGTAATAAAAATTTCGATGATCTGCTGATTAAAGCAAGAAGAACATCAGATAAAGCAGAGCGGACGAAGCTGTACAAACAGGCTCAGGTTCTGTTTAAAGAGAAAGCACCGTGGATTACGGTCGCACACTCTGTTGTTTATGAGCCAATCCGCAAAGAAGTGAAAGGCTACAAAATCGATCCGCTTGGTGGTCATTACTTCTATCAGGTCAGCCTGGAAAAATAATATTTCCGGCGTTTGATGTGAACCAGCGCTCCGGTGTCAGGAAGCAGAGACCGGAGCGCTGCGCGATAGCAGTGGGCTGTTTCGCAGAACTATTTCGCAAAACTATTTCTCAGAACTATCTCACAGAACTATCGCGCTCAATTATGATTATCAGAGAGCTTGTCTTTTTATGTTTCAGTTTATTTTTCGTCGGTTGAGTCTGGTCGTGCCAACCTTTATCGGGATCACGCTGCTGACGTTTACTTTAATCCGCCTGATTCCGGGAGATCCCATCGAAGTGATGGCCGGGGAACGCGGTGTATCTGCTGAGCGCCACGCAGAACTGAGTGCTCAGTATGGCTTTGACCAGCCCTTATATATTCAGTACTTCCGCTATGTGGAAGGTATTATGCACGGTGATTTAGGGCATTCACTTGTCACCAAAGAGCCGGTGCTGAGAGAATTTTTAAATCTGTTTCCTGCAACGGTTGAGCTGGCTTTTTGCGCTGCAATCTTTGCTATTTTAGTCGGGCTCCCCGCCGGGATATTTGCTGCGGTGAAGCGGGGCACGATACTGGACCACTCCGTCATGACGGTATCATTGACGGGATACTCAATGCCGATTTTCTGGTGGGCATTGCTGCTCATGCTGGTGTTCTCCGTCACTTTAGGCTGGACACCGGTTTCCGGGCGTATCGATGTCAGTTACTGGATCGATGATGTGACCGGATTTATGTTGATTGATTCATTCCTCTCCGGAGAAGAAGGCGCCTTTACTTCCGCGGTGTCGCATTTGATTCTGCC
Organism: Vibrio quintilis; assembly: GCF_024529975.1. GTDB lineage: Bacteria > Pseudomonadota > Gammaproteobacteria > Enterobacterales > Vibrionaceae > Vibrio > Vibrio quintilis. The sequence goes on from NZ_AP024897.1 coordinate 484,901, forward strand.
CGGTATTGTGCTTGGTACGATTCCAATGGCCGTGATTGCCCGGATGACCCGCTCCTCGATGTTAGAAGTGCTCAGTGAAGATTATATCCGGACCGCGCGTTCCAAAGGGATTGCGCCGTGGCGGGTGATTGTGATTCATGCACTGCGTAATGCACTGATTCCGGTGATTACTGTGATCGGGTTGCAGGTGGGAATTCTGCTGTCAGGTGCGATTCTGACGGAAACTGTCTTTGCCTGGCCGGGCATTGGGAAGTGGCTGATCGAGTCGATTAGTCGCCGCGATTATCCGGTCGTTCAGGGCGGTATTCTGATTGTGGCAACCATGATCATTATCGTGAATCTGCTGGTGGACATTGCTTACGGCATTGTGAACCCGCGTATCCGGCATAGTCGTTAAGGAGAAGGTGATGAGTACTGATTCAACTCAGGTGAACGGCGCTGCACCGGCACCAAGAACACCATTGCAGGAATTTTGGTTTTATTTCAGCAGTAACCGCGGCGCTTTGGCCGGGTTCTGCTTTATTGTGTTCATTTGTCTGCTGGCTATTTTTGCTGATGTGGTGGCGCCACATTCTCCGTCTGCACAGATGCGTGATGCATTACTGTTGCCACCGGCGTGGCTGCATGGTGGCAACTGGTCTTATGTTCTGGGTACAGATGATGTCGGCCGGGATATTCTTTCCCGTCTGATTCACGGCACCCGGTTATCCATTTCAGTTGGTGTGGTTGCCGTGACCGCTTCTTTAATGATCGGAATTTTAATGGGGCTGGTGGCCGGTTATTTCAAAGGCATGATTGATACCGCAATTATGCGGATCGTCGATATCATGCTGGCGATGCCAAGCCTGTTACTGGCGATTGCGATTGTGGCCGTGCTTGGTCCGAGTATCGTCAATGCGGCACTGGCGATTTCCGTTGTTTCCCTGCCGCACTATGTCCGGCTGACCCGGGCTGCAACCCTGGCTGAAATGTCGCGCGATTATGTGACTTCTTCACGGGTGCTGGGTGCCAGTTCGATGCGGCTGATGTTCATTTGTATTCTGCCGAACTGTTTAGCACCGCTGATTGTTCAGGCCACATTAGGTTTCTCTTCTGCGATTCTGGATATGGCAGCTCTGGGCTTCCTTGGTTTAGGTGCACAACCGCCGACTCCTGAATGGGGCAGCATGCTGGCGGATGCACTTCAGTTTGTGCAACGGGCATGGTGGGTCGTGACCTTCCCGGGACTGATGATTTTAATCACGGTTCTGGCGTTTAACCTGATGGGTGATGGTTTGCGTGATGCGCTTGATCCTAAGTTGAAGCAGTAGGGAGGCATCATGGCATTACTGAAATTAGAAAACCTTTCCGTCTCGTTCGGAAATTTCCGGGCGGTAGACAATATCAGTTATCAGGTCGAAGAAGGCGAAGTGCTGGGGATTGTCGGTGAATCCGGCTCCGGAAAAAGTGTCAGTTCTCTGTCTGTGATGGGGCTGATTGATTATCCGGGTAAAGTCTCGGCGGATCAGCTGACCTTTGATGGTCAGGATCTGTTATCGATGTCTGAAAAGCGTCGCCGTCAACTGACTGGTGATGACATCGCGATGATTTTCCAGGATCCGATGACCAGTCTGAATCCTTGTTTTACAGTTGGTTATCAGATTATCGAAGCGCTGAAAACTCATCAGGGCGGCACGAAAAAAGCGTTGCGCCAGCGGGCGATTGAGTTATTGACGATGGTCGGGATTCCGGCACCGGAATCCCGGTTGAAAGCTTATCCGCATCAGCTTTCCGGCGGGATGAGTCAGCGGGTGATGATCGCGATGGCGATTGCCTGTAATCCGCGCTTGCTGATTGCCGATGAACCAACGACGGCGCTGGATGTGACGATTCAGGCACAGATTATTGATCTGCTGGTTGAGTTGCAGCGGGAAAAACAGATGGGGCTGGTGCTGATCACGCATGATCTGGCGCTGGTTGCGGAAGTTGCGCACCGGGTGATTGTGATGTATGCCGGTCAGATTGTTGAATCCGGCCCGGCTGCGGAAGTGTTTTCTGCACCGAAGCATCCGTACACTCAGGCTTTACTGGCATCGTTACCTGAATCTGCTTCAGGCAAAACCCGGCTGGATGCATTATCCGGCGTGGTTCCCGGTCAGTATGACCGGCCAAAAGGTTGTTTGCTGAGCCCGCGTTGTCCGTATGCGACTGAGCGGTGCCGTCAGGAAGCACCACCAACACTTGGGCCTGTTGAACTTCAGGTGAAATGTCATACGCCACTGAACTCTGAAGGGAGGCCGACAGCATGAGTCAGAATTCTGTGATCTTAAAAGCTGCGAACCTGAAGCAACATTATCATGTGAAGCAGGGCATGCTGAAACCGGATGCCGTGGTGAAAGCCGTGGATGGCATCAGCTTTGAACTGGCGCACGGTAAAACACTGGCGGTGGTGGGTGAATCTGGTTGCGGAAAATCCACTTTAGGCCGGATGCTCACCATGATTGAAACGCCGACCGAAGGCAGCCTTGCGTTCAATGGGGAAGAGCTGCTGGCGTTGTCGAAGTCAGACCATAAGGCGCTGCGCCAGAAAATTCAGATTATTTTCCAGAATCCGTATGGGTCGCTGAATCCGCGTAAGAAAATCGGGGCAATTTTAGAAGAGCCGCTGGTGATTAATACGCAGATGAGCAAAGAAGAGCGCAAAGCGAAAGCGATTGAAATGATGGAAAAAGTCGGCCTGAAACGGGAACATTATGATCGTTATCCGCATATGTTTTCCGGTGGTCAGCGCCAGCGTATCGCTATCGCCCGCGGACTGATGCTGGACCCGCAGATCATCGTAGCCGATGAACCTGTTTCAGCACTGGATGTTTCAGTCCAGGCGCAGGTGTTGAACCTGATGATGGATCTGCAACAGGAATTTGGCCTGAGCTATGTGTTTATTTCCCATGACTTATCGGTTGTTGAACACATTGCCGATGATGTGATGGTGATGTATCTGGGGAAAGTGGTTGAACAGGGCACCTGTCAGCAGCTGTTTGAAAACCCGCGTCATCCCTATACACAGGCACTGCTGTCCAGTACGCCGCAACTGGCACCGGATAAACGTCGCCAACGGATTAAGCTGCAGGGTGAATTACCTTCTCCGCTGAATCCGCCTTCGGGGTGCGCTTTTCATGGGCGCTGCCAGTATGCCAATGATCGCTGCCGGCAGGAGACGCCTAAACTGCGTTCAGATGCTCAAGCGCATTTGACGGCTTGTCATGCCGTTGAAGAAAACCGGATCACGCTCAGTTGATCTTCTGGCACAGGTGACAAATTATTTTGTCACCTGTGAATAGCAGGGAGCAGATTCAGAGAGGTTACCCGCACTTTTGCTTCGCTGATAAAGCATCAGTCAATCAGAGCCATTATGATGGGTTCGCTGAATAGGTTGATACTCAGACACCTGAATTTCCAGATTGTTTGGGTATCTCTGATCCCGTAACCGGAGGAACTGGTGCGTATGTTCCGGATCAACTGTTTGAACAAGGATGTGAAAACTATGCGGCGCTGGATAGCGGTTAGTATCTGTATTCTTTTTTCTCTGTCCGGCATCTGCGGGCAAATTACACCGGATCCCGGAGCTGGTGGGGTTCAGTTAAAAATTGCCATGGATGCTGAGCTGGTGTCTCTTGACCCGCATGAGCAGCTTTCTGAAAGTGCATTACAATACTCTCATATGGTGTTTGACCCGCTGGTTCGCTGGCGACAGGATGGTTCTTTTGAACCTCGTCTTGCAACCAGCTGGCAATGGTTAAATGCGACGACATTGCGGGTGTTTTTACGTCACGGGGTTTTTTTTCATACCGGACACCCCTTCCGGGCGGATGATGTGGCATTTACAATCCGCCGTTTACAACAATCGACCGATTTTAAAGCGTTGTTTCGTGATATCAGTGCAGTGACCGTGACTGACCCGTACACGATTGATATTCATACCCTGCATCCTTCTCCGTTACTGCTGCATGTTCTGACTTATGTATTCACCATTGATAAGCGCTTTTATCAGGGAAAAGACGAGATTGTGAAGTTCGGGCGCTCTTTCGCGTCTGTGCATGCTTCCGGCACCGGGCCTTATCAGCTGGTGGAGCGGGTCCGGGGAGAAAAAATGGTGTTTGTCCGCAATCCGGATTACTGGGATAAACACTCACCCGGTAATGTACAACGCATCGAAATTATTCCGGTAACTTCGGATGCAACCCGTCTGGCTGCCCTTTTAACCGGAGATGTGGATGTCATGACGCCCGTTGCATCGGTGGATGTGGCGAGGGTCAGGCAATTGCCGGAAATCAAATTAATCAGCTTACCCGGCACCAGGATTATCATGCTGCAACTGAATCAGCAGCGCCGGGCTGAGTTACGTGATATCCGGGTGCGCAAAGCGATTAGTCTGGCTATTAACCAGCGACTGATCGTGAAAAAGATTCTGCGCGGACTGGGGCAGCCAGCCGGGCAGCTCAGTGCTGCGCAGTTTGCCGGACATCTTGATGATTTGGTGCCAGAATATGATTTACAGCAGGCCCGGCAACTGATGAAACAGGCCGGGTATGCACAGGGATTTCGCCTGTCACTGATGGCACCGAATAACCGCTATATGAATGATGAGCAAATCGCTCAGGCTGTGGTTGCCATGCTGAAGAAAATTAATATTCAGGCTGATCTGAAAACACTGCCTAAAGCACAGTATTTTCAGCTCTACGATCAGCAGGCTGCCGATATCATGATGGTCGGCTGGCAGTCAGATACGCTGGATGCAAATAATATTTACGAATTTATGGTGGCCTGCCGGAACGGGCGCACGGGTTTGGGCACCTATAATGTTTCTGGTTACTGTAACCCGGAGGCAGACAGACAGATTCAGGCGGCGGGGAAAGAAATGGATCGCGAAAAACGGACGCTGATTCTGCAAAGTATTGAACAGATGGTAGAAAAAGATGTACCGGTGGTGCCTTTGCACTGGCAGCGAATTTTATGGGCGGTCAGAAAAGGTGTCAAACTTGAGGAGGTGCTGAATGTTCAGAACTATCCTTATCTGGGGGATTTAGTGGTTGACCCTCAGGGTCACTCCGGTCAGGTATCAGGTGGTGTAACGAAATAATGCTGAGATTTATTTTCAGACGGCTGATTCAGGCTTGTGGTGTGTTATTAACGATTACGCTTGTCAGCTTTCTTGTTCAGGGGCAACTGGGCGATCCTGTCCGGCAGATGCTCGGCAATAATGTCAGCCTTGAAACACGGGCTGAATTAAAAGCGGAGCTGGGACTTGACCAGCCTCTGTTCACACAATACCGGCATTTTTTATCCAGAGCAGTTCAGGGTGATCTGGGGACTTCATATTATTATAAAGAACCGACGCTTAACGTTATTTTCAGTAAGTTACCGGCGACGGTAGAATTATCTGTCTGCGCTTTAATTCTGGTCGCTTTGATTGCGACGCCATTCGGTGTCATCGCGGCCATTCGCCCGCGTCATCCCTTTGCCCGGATGATTATGTTTTTCAGTACGCTGGGTCTATCCATTCCGATATTTATCTTCGGTATTGTGCTGGTGTGGTTTTTTTCCGTTGAACTACGCTGGTTACCCAGTTTTGGCCGCGGGGATACAGTAGAGCTGTTCGGGTTCTGGCAATCCGGCATGATGACGACGGATGGGCTGAAGCATCTGATCTTACCGGCAGTTTCGATTGCTTTTGTTCTGATCCCCATGTTCATCCGGCTGATTTGTGCAGAAATGATTGATGTGCTGCACAGTGACTATATCCGCTTTGCCCGCTCGAAGGGGCTTTCTTCTGTCCGGATTTATTTTATTCACGCACTGAAAAACACGATGCTGCCTGTGATTACCATTGGCGGGATTCAGACAGGGACACTGGTTGCGTATACTATTGTAACGGAGACTATTTTCCAGTGGCCGGGCATGGGCCGCTTGTTCATGGAGGCGATTACCCGGGTCGATACGCCATTGATTGCGGCTTATCTGGTGGTTGTCGGGTGTGGTTTTGTCCTGCTCAATACCCTCGTTGATTTAATTTATGGCTTGGTGAATCCACGGGTTCGCATTCCGGGCTATGGAGTCTGATGATGATTGACTTTCACCCCACAGGTCAAAGACGGTTTCAGCATCTGCTGATCGCATTGCGCGGCGATAAGCTGACATTGTTGGCGCTGGCAATTTTTATCTTCTATACGCTGATTGCGTTGCTGGCACCTTTACTGGCGCCTTACGATACCGCCGGCAATGACTTTATGGATTTGATGAATGCAGAAATCCCGCCTTACTGGGTGAGCGGGGATGCCCGTTTCTGGCTGGGAACGGACACGCAGGGGCGGGATCTGATTACTGTGATTTTGTATGGGACCCGGCTTTCCCTGACAATTGGTGTTTGTGCCGTCCTGATACAGATGATCGCTGGTATTACGATTGGACTGATTTCCGGTTATATCGGTGGCAGGCTGGATAGTTTTTTGATGCGTTGTGCGGATATTCAGTTGTCATTTTCAACCATGATGGTCGCGATTATTGTGCTGGCCTTGTTCCAGGCTGCGTTTGGCAGTGCGGCTTATCAGCAGCTGGCCATGCTGATGCTGATTTTAGTGATTGGTCTTGCTGAATGGCCGGTCTTTGCCCGGACGGTCCGGGCAAGCGTCTTAGCGGAGAAAGAGAAAGAATATGTTGATGCGGCCAGAGTGCTTGGTGTCAGCCAGATCCGGATTATGTTCCGGCACATTCTGCCGAACAGTTTGTCTTCGGTGCTGGTGATTCTGACAATTCAGATTGCGAATGCGATTGTTGCTGAAGCTGCGTTGTCCTTTCTCGGCTTAGGAATGCCGCCGACTCAGCCGTCATTAGGTGCGCTGATCTCCTCCGGAGTGAGTTATCTGTTTGCCGGTGCCTGGTGGATATGCTTTTTCCCCAGTATTGCACTGATTGTGTTGATCTTTGTAATGAATTTGCTGGGTGACTGGTTCAGGATTCATATGAATCCCCGGCTGGAGAGGTATTAATTGATGAGTCTGCTGAGTGTCGGTCATCTGTCGGTCAGGTTCAAACAACACCATCAGGATTTGACGGCGCTATTCGATATTTCATTTTCTATTCAGCCCGGGGAACGGGTTGCTGTGGTGGGTGAATCCGGGGCCGGAAAATCAGTGCTTGGCTATGCGATTGCTAATTTATTGCCGGAACAGGGATACATTGCCTGTGGTTCTGTTCGCTTTGGAGATCAGGAACTGAGGTCTTTGTCCCGCAGAGAGTGGCGGAAGATCCGCGGACACCGGATTGCGATGATTTTTCAGGATATGATGATGTCGCTTAATCCGGTGCTGACCATTGGTGATCAGATGGTCGAAGCCATTCGGAGCCATAGCAAAATTTCGTTTCATCAGGCACGGCAGCAAGCGATTGATACTTTACATCAGGTCCGGATCCGGACTCCGGAGCAGTGTTTTTATCAGTATCCGCACCAGTTATCCGGCGGGATGCGCCAGCGGGTGATTATTGCGATTGTCTTATTATTAAAGCCTGAGTTGATTATTGCCGACGAACCGACAACGGCGCTGGACGTGACTTTGCAGGCAGAGATACTGCATTTGCTGAAGGAAATTTGTGAACAGCATCAGGTCGCTCTGCTGTTTATCAGCCATGATTTCGGTGTGATCTCCCGGATCTGTGAACGTACGCTGGTGATGTATGCCGGGAAAATTGTGGAGCAGGGGCCGACGCTGGGAATTATTAATGATCCGCAGCACCCATATACACAGGGGCTGATAAACGCGTTGCCGCAAATGGCGTTGCCTGGTCAGCCATTGAATCAGATCAGCGGCAACATGCCATCGCTAACGGCCCGGCCATCGGGGTGTGCGTTTCATCCCCGTTGTCCTTATGCGTTGCCTGAATGCCGGTATTTAACGCCTGATTTTTTCTATACCGGGGTTTCGGCGACCGCATGTTTTGTGGTTGAGCGAATACAGACCGTTAATGCTGATAGTGAGGTTGATCATGGCACCGATATCTGATGAGCTGATTCGGATCAACCAACTGGAGAAGCTATTCCTGCTGCGTCAGGGATGGGGTGAAGTCTTCAGAGCAAAACGAACCGGATTCTCACGGGATATTTTAGTGCATGCACTGAATGGGGTCTCTTTTTCTGTGTTTGCCGGGGAGCGCTTGTGTGTGGTTGGAGAGTCCGGTTGTGGAAAGTCAACTCTGGCCCGGACAATTATCGGGCTCTTATCAGCAACGGCCGGAGAGATTTATTATCGTGATGCCCGGATTGATCACTTAAATGATCGTCAGCGGATGAAATACCGTAAGAAGATGCAGATGATTTTTCAAAATCCGTATGCGTCGCTGAATCCGAAAATGACGGTATATCAAATGCTTCAGGAAGCCTTGTCCATTCATCTGCCGCACCTGAACCCAGATGATCAGGATGAAAGAATACGCGACCTGCTGGATTCTGTCGGGCTGGGACCGGATGCGGAGAACCGTTATCCTCATGAATTTTCCGGTGGTCAGCATCAGCGTATTTCTCTGGCACGGGCTTTGTCTGTTGAGCCTGAACTGATCATTGCCGATGAACCTCTTTCTGCGCTGGATGTGTCTGTACAGGCGCAGGTACTGAACCTGATGATCGAAAAACAGCAAACCCATCAGCTGACTTATTTATTCATTACCCATGATTTAGCCGTGGTTGAACATTTTGCGACGCGGGTGGTGGTGATGTACCTGGGCCGGGTTTGTGAAATCGCCGATCGGGCGACTTTATTTACAACGCCCAAACACCCTTATACCAAAGCGTTGCTTTCTTCTATTCCCCGCCTTGATAATTTGCAGCTTCAGCCAACGCTGTTAAAAGGTGAAGTGCCTACCACGTTTGATATTCCGGAAGGATGCATTTTCTGCCAGCGATGTCCGATTGCTAACCAGCGTTGCTATGAAGAAATCCCGGTCATGCAGATTCAGCCGGATGGCAGTGAAGTTGCCTGTCATGCTGTCGGAGAGGGGCGAAGCTGATGGAAATACGCTGGTTAGAAGATTTTATCGCTTTAGCCCGGACCAGGCACTTTTCACGGGCTGCGGATGAACAGAATGTTACCCAGCCAACGTTCAGCAGGCGGATTAAGCTGCTGGAAGAAGAGATGAAAGTGACGCTGGTGGACCGCAATACACTACCGTTGTCACTGACACCGGAAGGTGAAATCTTTCTTGTGTGTGCAGAAACAATTACCCGCCAGTTACGGGAGACGAAAATCCGTTGTCTTGAAATTCATGAGCAGTCGCAGTCACAGATTCGTTTTGTGACCAGTCAGGCGCTGTTCCTGAGTTTCTACCGCGATGAATTCGAACCTTTCTGTCAGGAGCTCGGGATGAAGCTGGACGTGAACATGAGATCGAGTGCCTGGGTCGGTAATGATTTCATCAATGCAATGACGGCGAATGAGGCTGATCTGTTGCTCTGTTACTGGCATCCGGCAATTGAATACCTGGAGGCGCTGGATGATGAGAATTTTGAATCAATCACGCTGACACAAGAGTTGCTGGTGCCTTTCTCTGTTGCTTCCGGTGAACAGACCCCACTTTATGCCTTGCCGGGGAGAACTTCAGACCCTTTACCTTATATTGCTTATGATGAACATGCGTCGCTGAACCTGGCACTGACACATCATCTGAAAAGGCAGCATGATATTGCTCAGCTGAAAGTGATTACTTCCAGTCTGCATTCTGCCAGTGTTCAGGCCATGATCTGTGAAGGTTACGGTGTTGGCTGGTTGCCGATGAAGTTGCTGCGGAATTCTCAGTCCCTGCTGGTCAGGGCGGGTGACAGCCATTGGGATGTGCCTTTAGAAATCCGCCTGTACCGGCGTAAAGCAAGTAGCAGTTCTCATCTCCGGCATTTCTGGAGTCAAATCAGAGATGCATTTCACCGGATTTAACCATTTTTTAACAAAATGGTATAAACTTGATCAGTGCAGCATTCACTATCAACCGGAGCAAATGAGGTCTGTGATGACGATTGATGAGTTAAAAGTGTTGTTCAGAGAGCATCAATTAGTGGAAGCCATTGTCGAGCCTTATTCAGATGAAGGACAGTGGATTGTCGAATTCCGCCATATTCAGGGAGGCTTTATTCTTCTGACGGATTCCCATGGGGAAGAGTGTTATTACACGGATTATGATTTGGCCTCAAGGTCTGCTATGGAAGTCGGATTTAAGCATGTGAAGGTTGATAATTTTGAAATTTAACCTGCCTTACTTCCAAAAAGTTATAAAACATACTTATCTATTCTTTCTTGTTATTACGGAGCTTGGTTAATCTATCGTCACGCAATAAATAAGGAAGTCGTGACAATGTCTTCAGCAAAAAATACTCCGGAAGAGCTGGGATTATTATCCAGCCCGGTGAACGGTGACCAACTCAATCAGTTGCAGCAAGCCGTCTCCCAATTGTCCCCGCAACAGCTGGCATGGGTCAGTGGTTATTTTTGGGGATTAAGCCAATCTTCTCAACCATCATCCAGCAATATTCCTGCAGCAGGTTCGGCGGCGAAACCAGCCGGACAATTGACAATTATTTATGCGTCACAGACAGGCAATGCAAAAGGTGTCGCCGAGGCGCTGGAACAGGAAGCGCAGGCAAAAGGACTTCCCGTCCGTTTATTCGATGCCAGTGATTACAAAGGTAAAGACCTTGCGAAAGAAACGCATGTTGTCATTGTGGCTTCAACCAATGGTGAAGGTGAAGCACCGGATAATGCTCTGGAACTGCATGAGTTTTTGCAGTCGAAAAAAGCACCGAAGTTACCGAATCTGCAATACGGTGTGATTGGTCTGGGCGATTCCAGCTATGAATTTTTCTGCCAGACCGGTAAAGATTTTGATGCATTCCTGTCTAAGCAGGGGGCAACCCCGTTTATGGAACGCGTTGACTGTGATGTCGACTATGAATCGCCAGCAGCTGAATGGCGGGGTAAGGCACTTGAGTTTCTGCAAGAATCACTTTCTGAAACTCAGGCTGAAGTGGTTGTGCTTCCTGTCGGTCAGGCTGCAGCATCACCCTCTCAATATTCGAAGCAAAACCCATATACAGCGACATTACTGACTAATCAGAAAATCACCGGGCGGGATTCCGGGAAAGATGTCCGGCATATTGAAATTGATTTGGAGGACTCCGGTATCAGCTATCAGCCGGGTGATGCGTTGGGCGTCTGGTATCAGAATAGCTCTGGTCTGGCGAATCAGATTCTGAAAGCTGTCGGACTCTCAGGGGTTGAATGTGTTGAGGTGGATGGCGAGAGTATCTCAATTCATCAGGCACTGATTAGTGAATTTGAAATCACCGCTTCTAACCCGCAGTTAATCGCTCAGATTGCTGAGCGCTCTGAGTCTGAGCTACTGAAAGATTTGGCTGCCGATAAAGATAAGCTGAGAGCGTATTCAGCCGGGACTCAGGTGATTGATGCGTTGCTTGAAGCGCAGATCAAACTGACGGCTGAAGAACTGACACAGATTCTCCGCCGGTTAACGCCACGTATGTATTCAATTGCTTCAAGCCAGAGTGAAGTGGATGAAGAAGTGCACCTGACGGTGGGATTAGTTGAATTTGACCAAAACGGTGAAAGCCGTCATGGCGGTGCGTCAGGATTTTTAACTCAGCGATTAGACGAGGGTGAGCCGGTCAAAGTTTTTATTGAGCATAATAAAAACTTCAAACTTCCTCAGGATGATAATACCCCCATCATCATGGTTGGTCCGGGAACTGGTATTGCACCATTCCGCAGCTTTATTCAGGAGCGGGATAACCGTGATGCAACAGGTAAAAACTGGTTGTTCTTCGGTGACAGGACATTTACTCAGGACTTCCTGTATCAGGTCGAATGGCAGAAGTATTTAAAATCTGGTGCGCTGACACAACTGGATGTTGCGTTCAGCCGGGATCAGCATGAGAAAGTGTATGTGCAGCATCGAATTCTGGAAAATGCACCGCAAGTCTGGCAGTGGCTCAATGAAGGCGCATATATCTATGTGTGTGGTGATGCGACGAGGATGGCAAAAGATGTACATGATGCCTTGATTACTGTCGTAAAGCAGGAAGGTGGTCTGGATCAGAGTGCTGCTGAAGCTTATATCAATGATCTTCGTAAAGCGAAGCGTTATCAGAGGGATGTCTACTAATGAGTATTGATAAAGATACAAATGTTCAGGAAGTTTTAGGGCAGGTATTAGGACCTCTTTCTGACAATGAGCGTTTAAAAAAAGAAAGCAATTTTTTACGGGGAACCATTGAACAGGATCTGCAGAATAAGATTACAGGTGGTTTTACTGCGGATAATTTTCAGCTGATTCGTTTTCATGGCATGTATCAGCAGGATGACCGTGATATCCGTGCTGAAAGAGCAAAGCAAAAGCTTGAGCCGCTGCATAATGTGATGCTGCGGGCGAGGATGCCGGGCGGAATTATTACACCGAAGCAGTGGCTGGCGATTGATCAGTTTGCGACAGAGCATACGCTTTACGGCAGTATCCGGCTGACGACGCGTCAGACATTTCAGTTCCATGGGGTGCTGAAGCCAAACATTAAGATGATGCATCAAACCCTGAGTCAGATCGGTATTGATTCGATTGCTACAGCCGGAGATGTAAACCGGAATGTGTTGTGTACATCAAACCCGGTTGAATCTGAGCTTCATCAGGAAGCTTATGAGTGGGCGAAGAAAATCAGTGAGCATCTGTTGCCGAAGACGCGTGCTTATGCAGAAATCTGGCTGGATGGTGAAAAAGTAGAAACCACAGATGAAGAACCGATTCTGGGCTCAACTTATTTACCGAGGAAGTTTAAAACGACCGTTGTGATTCCGCCACATAATGATATTGACGTTCATGCCAATGATTTGAACTTTGTGGCGATTGCTGAAGAAGGCAAGCTGGTTGGTTTTAATGTGCTGGTCGGTGGTGGTCTTGCCATGACACACGGTGATACATCAACTTATCCGCGTCGTGCTGATGAGTTTGGTTTTATTCCTCTGGAGAAAACATTAGAAATTGCTGCTGCTGTTGTTACCACACAGCGGGACTGGGGAAATCGTTCTAACCGTAAAAATGCAAAAACCAAGTACACCCTGGACCGGGTTGGTATTGATGTTTTTAAAGCTGAGGTTGAGAAACGGGCCGGAATTCAGTTTGAAGCGATCCGTCCATACGAATTTACTACCCGTGGCGATCGTATCGGCTGGGCTGAAGGGGTTGATGGCAAATTCCATTTAGCACTATTCATTGAAAATGGCCGCCTGCTTGATTATCCGGATAAGCCGCTGAAAAGCGGGGTTGCAGAAATCGCTAAGATCCATAAGGGCGATTTCCGGATGACAGCGAATCAAAATCTTATTATTGCTGGTGTGCCGAAGAGTCAGAAAGCAAAGATTGATAAATTAGCCCGTCAGTACGGCCTGATTGATGATACTGTCAGTGAACAGCGTAAAAACTCGATGGCGTGTGTGGCCTTCCCTACCTGTCCGCTTGCGATGGCTGAAGCCGAACGTTTTCTTCCTGATTTTGTAACTGAAGTTGAAGGGATTCAAAAGAAACACGGGCTGGGTGAAGACGAATATATCATTCTGAGAGTGACCGGATGCCCTAACGGATGCGGGCGCGCCATGCTGGCAGAAGTCGGGTTGGTTGGTAAAGCGCCGGGACGTTATAACCTGCATCTTGGCAGTAATAAAGCAGGGACTCGTGTTCCCAAAATGTATAAAGAGAATATAACGGACAAGCAGATTCTTGAAGAGCTCGATCAATTGATTGGCCGTTGGGTGAAAGAACGCCATGAAGGCGAAGGTTTTGGTGACTTCACTATCAGAGCTGGAATTATTGAAGAAGTCACTGTGTCTAAGAGGGATTTTCATGCCTGATACTGTGTCATATCAGCCTAAGCTGGCTGATTTATTAAATATGACTAAGGCGGAGCAGTCGCTTCGCCTGGCCGAATTAAATAGTCATCTGGAAGAATTATCAGCTCAGGAGCGGATAAAATGGGCGTTGGATAATTTGCAGGGTTCTTTTGCTGTTTCTTCAAGTTTTGGTATCCAGGCTGCTTTGATGCTGCATATGGTGACACAATGCAAACCGGAAATTCCCGTGATTCTGACGGATACGGGATATCTGTTTCCAGAGACTTATCAGTTTATTGACCTGTTAACTAATAAGCTGGGTCTCAATCTGAAGGTATACCGTGCAAAAGAAAGTGCAGCCTGGCAAGAAGCCAGATATGGAAAATTATGGGAGCAGGAACTGGAAGGGATTGAAAAATATAACCGGATAAACAAAGTCGAGCCGATGAAACGGGCGTTGCACGATTTGAATGTGGGAACCTGGTTTTCGGGTTTGCGCAGAGAGCAATCCTCATCAAGAGCGAACTTACCAATTTTAGCGGTGCAGAATGGTGTCTTTAAATTTTTGCCTGTAATTGATTGGTCCAATAAAGATGTTCACTATTATCTGGAAGAGCATGGTTTGCCGTATCACCCGCTTTGGGATGAAGGTTATCTGTCTGTTGGTGACACGCATACAACAAGAAAGTGGGAACCCGGTATGTCAGAAGAAGAAACGCGTTTCTTTGGCCTGAAACGGGAATGTGGCCTTCATGAAGATGATGGTGAGTCTGATGGCTCTGGTATTTAAACCTTCCTCTATATAGATAAGACTACCTGTCAGGTAGCCTTATTTTCTTCGTGCCTGCCGGTTAAAATGAATAACTCTGTGGATAAGTTGTGCTTTAACCTTGGGTAAAGTGGGATAAATACAGCTTTGGAGGTTTATTCATCACTTAACACTTATTTTTGTATTTTTTTGCAAAAAGTACTTGCCAATGTGAGGGCGATCTCTATAATGCGCTCTCGTTGGCAGGCAAGGGGCGATAAGCTCTCTGAGTCAACAAGGTCTTCTGAAAACGAAGTGAGAAAAATTTAAAAAAGTGTTTGACACTGAAAATTATCTCGCTAGAATGACCGCCTCTTCGAAGTAACGCTGAGAAGAACAGCTCTTTAACAATATAAACCAATCAATCTGTGTGGGTACTCGTTAATTGATATCTTATAAAAGATTTATCAGTGAGAATGAGTGACCAACAGCTATCAGGAAGCAGCTTTGAGTTGTGGAATGAATAGCGGCACAGTCAATTCAGTAATCACTGAGCCGAAGCTTAGGCTTCAAAAAAACTTTAATTGAAGAGTTTGATCATGGCTCAGATTGAACGCTGGCGGCAGGCTTAACACATGCAAGTCGGGCGGAAACGAAAGAAAGCTTGCTTTCTTGGCGTCGAGCGGCGGACGGGTGAGTAATGCCTGGGAAATTGCCCTGATGTGGGGGATAACCATTGGAAACGATGGCTAATACCGCATAATGTCTACGGACTAAAGAGGGGGACCTTCGGGCCTCTCGCGTCGGGATATGCCCAGGTGGGATTAGCTTGTTGGTGAGGTAAGAGCTCACCAAGGCGACGATCCCTAGCTGGTCTGAGAGGATGATCAGCCACACTGGAACTGAGACACGGTCCAGACTCCTACGGGAGGCAGCAGTGGGGAATATTGCACAATGGGCGCAAGCCTGATGCAGCCATGCCGCGTGTATGAAGAAGGCCTTCGGGTTGTAAAGTACTTTCAGTGGTGAGGAAGGGGCAGAGTTTAATACGCTTTGCTTTTGACGTTAGCCACAGAAGAAGCACCGGCTAACTCCGTGCCAGCAGCCGCGGTAATACGGAGGGTGCGAGCGTTAATCGGAATTACTGGGCGTAAAGCGCATGCAGGTGGATGATTAAGTCAGATGTGAAAGCCCGGGGCTTAACCCCGGAACAGCATTTGAAACTGGTCATCTAGAGTACTGTAGAGGGGGGTAGAATTTCAGGTGTAGCGGTGAAATGCGTAGAGATCTGAAGGAATACCGGTGGCGAAGGCGGCCCCCTGGACAGATACTGACACTCAGATGCGAAAGCGTGGGGAGCAAACAGGATTAGATACCCTGGTAGTCCACGCCGTAAACGATGTCTACTTGGAGGTTGTGGCCTTGAGCCGTGGCTTTCGGAGCTAACGCGTTAAGTAGACCGCCTGGGGAGTACGGTCGCAAGATTAAAACTCAAATGAATTGACGGGGGCCCGCACAAGCGGTGGAGCATGTGGTTTAATTCGATGCAACGCGAAGAACCTTACCTACTCTTGACATCCATAGAAGCTTGAAGAGATTCGAGTGTGCCTTCGGGAACTATGAGACAGGTGCTGCATGGCTGTCGTCAGCTCGTGTTGTGAAATGTTGGGTTAAGTCCCGCAACGAGCGCAACCCTTATCCTTGATTGCCAGCACTTCGGGTGGGAACTTCAGGGAGACTGCCGGTGATAAACCGGAGGAAGGTGGGGACGACGTCAAGTCATCATGGCCCTTACGAGTAGGGCTACACACGTGCTACAATGGCGGATACAGAGGGCAGCTAACTTGCGAGAGTGTGCGAATCCCAAAAAGTCCGTCGTAGTCCGGATTGGAGTCTGCAACTCGACTCCATGAAGTCGGAATCGCTAGTAATCGTAGATCAGAATGCTACGGTGAATACGTTCCCGGGCCTTGTACACACCGCCCGTCACACCATGGGAGTGGGCTGCAAAAGAAGCAGGTAGTTTAACCTTCGGGAGGACGCTTGCCACTTTGTGGTTCATGACTGGGGTGAAGTCGTAACAAGGTAGCGCTAGGGGAACCTGGCGCTGGATCACCTCCTTAACGATAAAGATACGTTGATGAGTGCTCACACAGATTGATTTGGTTTAGAAAGAGTCGTTGGGTCTGTAGCTCAGGTGGTTAGAGCGTTCGCCTGATAAGCGAGAGGTCGGTGGTTCAAGTCCACTCAGACCCACCAACAACTGATTTTTAAGTGTTTTCATAATAGAGAATATTTAAAAATAGCCTGTTACTGACAGGTTTTGCTCTTTAACAATTTGGAAAGCTGACAAAACAATCTTTTAGATTGTTTGTAAAAGTTCTCAAAGTATTCAGTAATGAATACAACCAACACACATTCAAGTGTTCTTGGCTTCTGCTTTGGCAGAAGAAAAAATTTGAGTCCGGTAAAATCAAAGTCTGCATCATGTTTAAATAATTGCAGACAACCTTGGTTGTTTGACCGCAAGACCCTTTGGGGTTGTATGGTTAAGTGACTAAGCGTATACGGTGGATGCCTTGGCAGTCAGAGGCGATGAAGGACGTACTAACTTGCGATAAGCCCGGATGAGGGAGTAAGACCCACATGAGTCCGGGATTTCCGAATGGGGAAACCCATCTGCATCAGCAGATATCATTTACTGAATACATAGGTAAATGAGGCGAACCGGGGGAACTGAAACATCTAAGTACCCCGAGGAAAAGAAATCAACAGAGATTCCGGCAGTAGCGGCGAGCGACCCCGGATTAGCCCTTAAGTTTTATATGTGTCAGGTGAAGGCTCTGGAAAGTGCCGCGATACAGGGTGACAGCCCCGTAACCGAAGATGCATATAAGGTGAAAACGAGTAGGACGGGACACGTGATATCCTGTCTGAACATGGGGGGACCATCCTCCAAGGCTAAATACTCCTGACTGACCGATAGTGAACCAGTACCGTGAGGGAAAGGCGAAAAGAACCCCTGTGAGGGGAGTGAAACAGAACCTGAAACCGTATACGTACAAGCAGTAGGAGCCTCTTTAATGGGGTGACTGCGTACCTTTTGTATAATGGGTCAGCGACTTATATTCAGTGGCAAGGTTAACCGGATAGGGAAGCCGTAGCGAAAGCGAGTCTTAACTGGGCGTTCAGTCTCTGGATATAGACCCGAAACCGGGTGATCTAGCCATGGGCAGGTTGAAGGTTGAGTAACATCAACTGGAGGACCGAACCGACTAATGTTGAAAAATTAGCGGATGACTTGTGGCTAGGGGTGAAAGGCCAATCAAACCCGGAGATAGCTGGTTCTCCCCGAAAGCTATTTAGGTAGCGCCTCGGACGAATACTACTGGGGGTAGAGCACTGTTAAGGCTAGGGGGTCATCCCGACTTACCAACCCTTTGCAAACTCCGAATACCAGTAAGTACTATCCGGGAGACACACGGCGGGTGCTAACGTCCGTCGTGGAGAGGGAAACAACCCAGACCGCCAGCTAAGGTCCCAAATTATTGCTAAGTGGGAAACGATGTGGGAAGGCTCAGACAGCTAGGATGTTGGCTTAGAAGCAGCCATCATTTAAAGAAAGCGTAATAGCTCACTAGTCGAGTCGGCCTGCGCGGAAGATGTAACGGGGCTAAGCAATAAACCGAAGCTGCGGCAATGCATTTTATGTATTGGGTAGGGGAGCGTTCTGTAAGCGGTTGAAGGTGTGCTGTAAGGCATGCTGGACGTATCAGAAGTGCGAATGCTGACATGAGTAACGATAATGGGGGTGAAAAACCCCCACGCCGGAAGACCAAGGGTTCCTGTCCAACGTTAATCGGGGCAGGGTAAGTCGACCCCTAAGGCGAGGCTGAAAAGCGTAGTCGATGGGAAACGGGTTAATATTCCCGTACTTCTTACAATTGCGATGGGGGGACGGAGAAGGCTAGATGGGCCTGGCGACGGTTGTCCAGGTTCAAGTGCGTAGGCTTGAAATTCAGGTAAATCCGGATTTCTTTAAGGCCGAGACACGATGTCGGGCTACTAAGGTAGTGAAGTCATTGATGCCATGCTTCCAGGAAAAGCCTCTAAGCTTCAGATTGTAAGGAATCGTACCCCAAACCGACACAGGTGGTCGGGTAGAGAATACCAAGGCGCTTGAGAGAACTCGGGTGAAGGAACTAGGCAAAATGGTACCGTAACTTCGGGAGAAGGTACGCTCCTCATGGTGAAGTCCCTTGCGGATGGAGCTGAGGGGAGTCGCAGATACCAGGTGGCTGCAACTGTTTATTAAAAACACAGCACTGTGCAAAATCGTAAGATGACGTATACGGTGTGACGCCTGCCCGGTGCCGGAAGGTTAATTGATGGGGTTAGCTTAGGCGAAGCTCTTGATCGAAGCCCCGGTAAACGGCGGCCGTAACTATAACGGTCCTAAGGTAGCGAAATTCCTTGTCGGGTAAGTTCCGACCTGCACGAATGGCGTAATGATGGCCACGCTGTCTCCACCCGAGACTCAGTGAAATTGAAATCGCTGTGAAGATGCAGTGTACCCGCGGCTAGACGGAAAGACCCCGTGAACCTTTACTACAGCTTGGCACTGAACATTGAGCCTACATGTGTAGGATAGGTGGGAGGCTTTGAAGTGTGTACGCCAGTATGCATGGAGCCGACCTTGAAATACCACCCTTGTATGTTTGATGTTCTAACTTAGTCCCGTCATCCGGGACAAGGACAGTGTCTGGTGGGTAGTTTGACTGGGGCGGTCTCCTCCCAAAGAGTAACGGAGGAGCACGAAGGTGGGCTAATCACGGTTGGACATCGTGAGGTTAGTGCAATGGCATAAGCCCGCTTAACTGCGAGAGTGACGGCTCGAGCAGGTGCGAAAGCAGGTCATAGTGATCCGGTGGTTCTGAATGGAAGGGCCATCGCTCAACGGATAAAAGGTACTCCGGGGATAACAGGCTGATACCGCCCAAGAGTTCATATCGACGGCGGTGTTTGGCACCTCGATGTCGGCTCATCACATCCTGGGGCTGAAGTCGGTCCCAAGGGTATGGCTGTTCGCCATTTAAAGTGGTACGCGAGCTGGGTTTAGAACGTCGTGAGACAGTTCGGTCCCTATCTGCCGTGGGCGTTGGAGAATTGAAGGGGGCTGCTCCTAGTACGAGAGGACCGGAGTGGACGAACCTCTGGTGTTCGGGTTGTGTCGCCAGACGCATTGCCCGGTAGCTAAGTTCGGAATCGATAACCGCTGAAAGCATCTAAGCGGGAAGCGAGCCCTGAGATGAGTTCTCCCTGGCACTTTAAGTGCTCTGAAGGGTTGTCCGAGACCAGGACGTTGATAGGCAGGGTGTGTAAGCGTTGTGAGGCGTTGAGCTAACCTGTACTAATTGCCCGTGAGGCTTAACCATACAACACCCAAGGGGTTTTGATGGACTCAAATGAAGAACAGATTGAATGTGTAGAGAATAGTCAGTTTTCTGAATTAAAGAATTTGCCTGGCGGCCATAGCGTTGTGGACCCACCTGAATCCATGCCGAACTCAGAAGTGAAACGCAATTGCGCCGATGGTAGTGTGGGGTTTCCCCATGTGAGAGTAGGTCACTGCCAGGCTTTATATTTGCTTCTTTTCACGTTGTGGAAAGAAGTCACCATAAGATTTTCGAATTGATGAGAATTTTATGTTGACTTTCAGTCAGGAAAGCGTAATATACGCGTCCTGTCAGGTGCTAAGACACTGAAAGCAAAGCTCTTTAACAATATAAACCAATCAATCTGTGTGGGTACTCGTTAATTGATATCTTATAAAAGATTTATCAGTGAGAATGAGTGACCAACAGCTATCAGGAAGCAGCTTTGAGTTGTGGAATGAATAGCGGCACAGTCAATTCAGTAATCACTGAGCCGAAGCTTAGGCTTCAAAAAACTTTAATTGAAGAGTTTGATCATGGCTCAGATTGAACGCTGGCGGCAGGCTTAACACATGCAAGTCGGGCGGAAACGAAAGAAAGCTTGCTTTCTTGGCGTCGAGCGGCGGACGGGTGAGTAATGCCTGGGAAATTGCCCTGATGTGGGGGATAACCATTGGAAACGATGGCTAATACCGCATAATGTCTACGGACTAAAGAGGGGGACCTTCGGGCCTCTCGCGTCGGGATATGCCCAGGTGGGATTAGCTTGTTGGTGAGGTAAGAGCTCACCAAGGCGACGATCCCTAGCTGGTCTGAGAGGATGATCAGCCACACTGGAACTGAGACACGGTCCAGACTCCTACGGGAGGCAGCAGTGGGGAATATTGCACAATGGGCGCAAGCCTGATGCAGCCATGCCGCGTGTATGAAGAAGGCCTTCGGGTTGTAAAGTACTTTCAGTGGTGAGGAAGGGGCAGAGTTTAATACGCTTTGCTTTTGACGTTAGCCACAGAAGAAGCACCGGCTAACTCCGTGCCAGCAGCCGCGGTAATACGGAGGGTGCGAGCGTTAATCGGAATTACTGGGCGTAAAGCGCATGCAGGTGGATGATTAAGTCAGATGTGAAAGCCCGGGGCTTAACCCCGGAACAGCATTTGAAACTGGTCATCTAGAGTACTGTAGAGGGGGGTAGAATTTCAGGTGTAGCGGTGAAATGCGTAGAGATCTGAAGGAATACCGGTGGCGAAGGCGGCCCCCTGGACAGATACTGACACTCAGATGCGAAAGCGTGGGGAGCAAACAGGATTAGATACCCTGGTAGTCCACGCCGTAAACGATGTCTACTTGGAGGTTGTGGCCTTGAGCCGTGGCTTTCGGAGCTAACGCGTTAAGTAGACCGCCTGGGGAGTACGGTCGCAAGATTAAAACTCAAATGAATTGACGGGGGCCCGCACAAGCGGTGGAGCATGTGGTTTAATTCGATGCAACGCGAAGAACCTTACCTACTCTTGACATCCATAGAAGCTTGAAGAGATTCGAGTGTGCCTTCGGGAACTATGAGACAGGTGCTGCATGGCTGTCGTCAGCTCGTGTTGTGAAATGTTGGGTTAAGTCCCGCAACGAGCGCAACCCTTATCCTTGATTGCCAGCACTTCGGGTGGGAACTTCAGGGAGACTGCCGGTGATAAACCGGAGGAAGGTGGGGACGACGTCAAGTCATCATGGCCCTTACGAGTAGGGCTACACACGTGCTACAATGGCGGATACAGAGGGCAGCTAACTTGCGAGAGTGTGCGAATCCCAAAAAGTCCGTCGTAGTCCGGATTGGAGTCTGCAACTCGACTCCATGAAGTCGGAATCGCTAGTAATCGTAGATCAGAATGCTACGGTGAATACGTTCCCGGGCCTTGTACACACCGCCCGTCACACCATGGGAGTGGGCTGCAAAAGAAGCAGGTAGTTTAACCTTCGGGAGGACGCTTGCCACTTTGTGGTTCATGACTGGGGTGAAGTCGTAACAAGGTAGCGCTAGGGGAACCTGGCGCTGGATCACCTCCTTAACGATAAAGATACGTTGATGAGTGCTCACACAGATTGATTTGGTTTAGAAAAGAGATATGAAAGTGTCCCGTTCGTCTAGAGGCCTAGGACACCGCCCTTTCACGGCGGTAACAGGGGTTCGACTCCCCTACGGGATACCACTTTCTTTTAAAGAAAGACGGGTCGTTAGCTCAGCTGGTAGAGCAGTTGGCTTTTAACCAATTGGTCACAGGTTCGAATCCTGTACGACCCACCATTTTTGATATGGGGCTATAGCTCAGCTGGGAGAGCGCCTGCCTTGCACGCAGGAGGTCTGCGGTTCGATCCCGCATAGCTCCACCATATCGAAAACGGGCGATTAGCTCAGTTGGGAGAGCACCTGCCTTACAAGCAGGGGGTCACTGGTTCGAACCCGGTATCGCCCACCACTTCTTAATTACTTTTGGTGATGGTAATCAGACTACGTTTCTGTGATGTGGTCAGATTTTCTGACGTCGAAAGTCATTAAGAAGTGTTTATGACACTTAAGCTCTTTAACAATTTGGAAAGCTGACAAAACAATCTTTTAGATTGTTTGTAAAAGTTCTCAAAGTATTCAGAAATGAATACAACCAACACACATTCAAGTGTTCTTGGCTTCTGCTTTGGCAGAAGAAAAAATTTGAGTCCGGCAAAATCAAAGTCTGCATCATGTTTAAATAATTGCAGACAACCTTGGTTGTTTGACCGCAAGACCCTTTGGGGTTGTATGGTTAAGTGACTAAGCGTATACGGTGGATGCCTTGGCAGTCAGAGGCGATGAAGGACGTACTAACTTGCGATAAGCCCGGATGAGGGAGTAAGACCCACATGAGTCCGGGATTTCCGAATGGGGAAACCCATCTGCATCAGCAGATATCATTTACTGAATACATAGGTAAATGAGGCGAACCGGGGGAACTGAAACATCTAAGTACCCCGAGGAAAAGAAATCAACAGAGATTCCGGCAGTAGCGGCGAGCGACCCCGGATTAGCCCTTAAGTTTTATATGTGTCAGGTGAAGGCTCTGGAAAGTGCCGCGATACAGGGTGACAGCCCCGTAACCGAAGATGCAAATAAGGTGAAAACGAGTAGGACGGGACACGTGATATCCTGTCTGAACATGGGGGGACCATCCTCCAAGGCTAAATACTCCTGACTGACCGATAGTGAACCAGTACCGTGAGGGAAAGGCGAAAAGAACCCCTGTGAGGGGAGTGAAACAGAACCTGAAACCGTATACGTACAAGCAGTAGGAGCCTCTTTAATGGGGTGACTGCGTACCTTTTGTATAATGGGTCAGCGACTTATATTCAGTGGCAAGGTTAACCGGATAGGGAAGCCGTAGCGAAAGCGAGTCTTAACTGGGCGTTCAGTCTCTGGATATAGACCCGAAACCGGGTGATCTAGCCATGGGCAGGTTGAAGGTTGAGTAACATCAACTGGAGGACCGAACCGACTAATGTTGAAAAATTAGCGGATGACTTGTGGCTAGGGGTGAAAGGCCAATCAAACCCGGAGATAGCTGGTTCTCCCCGAAAGCTATTTAGGTAGCGCCTCGGACGAATACTACTGGGGGTAGAGCACTGTTAAGGCTAGGGGGTCATCCCGACTTACCAACCCTTTGCAAACTCCGAATACCAGTAAGTACTATCCGGGAGACACACGGCGGGTGCTAACGTCCGTCGTGGAGAGGGAAACAACCCAGACCGCCAGCTAAGGTCCCAAATTATTGCTAAGTGGGAAACGATGTGGGAAGGCTCAGACAGCTAGGATGTTGGCTTAGAAGCAGCCATCATTTAAAGAAAGCGTAATAGCTCACTAGTCGAGTCGGCCTGCGCGGAAGATGTAACGGGGCTAAGCAATAAACCGAAGCTGCGGCAATGCATTTTATGTATTGGGTAGGGGAGCGTTCTGTAAGCGGTTGAAGGTGTGCTGTAAGGCATGCTGGACGTATCAGAAGTGCGAATGCTGACATGAGTAACGATAATGGGGGTGAAAAACCCCCACGCCGGAAGACCAAGGGTTCCTGTCCAACGTTAATCGGGGCAGGGTAAGTCGACCCCTAAGGCGAGGCTGAAAAGCGTAGTCGATGGGAAACGGGTTAATATTCCCGTACTTCTTACAATTGCGATGGGGGGACGGAGAAGGCTAGATGGGCCTGGCGACGGTTGTCCAGGTTCAAGTGCGTAGGCTTGAAATTCAGGTAAATCCGGATTTCTTTAAGGCCGAGACACGATGTCGGGCTACTAAGGTAGTGAAGTCATTGATGCCATGCTTCCAGGAAAAGCCTCTAAGCTTCAGATTGTAAGGAATCGTACCCCAAACCGACACAGGTGGTCGGGTAGAGAATACCAAGGCGCTTGAGAGAACTCGGGTGAAGGAACTAGGCAAAATGGTACCGTAACTTCGGGAGAAGGTACGCTCCTCATGGTGAAGTCCCTTGCGGATGGAGCTGAGGGGAGTCGCAGATACCAGGTGGCTGCAACTGTTTATTAAAAACACAGCACTGTGCAAAATCGTAAGATGACGTATACGGTGTGACGCCTGCCCGGTGCCGGAAGGTTAATTGATGGGGTTAGCTTAGGCGAAGCTCTTGATCGAAGCCCCGGTAAACGGCGGCCGTAACTATAACGGTCCTAAGGTAGCGAAATTCCTTGTCGGGTAAGTTCCGACCTGCACGAATGGCGTAATGATGGCCACGCTGTCTCCACCCGAGACTCAGTGAAATTGAAATCGCTGTGAAGATGCAGTGTACCCGCGGCTAGACGGAAAGACCCCGTGAACCTTTACTACAGCTTGGCACTGAACATTGAGCCTACATGTGTAGGATAGGTGGGAGGCTTTGAAGTGTGTACGCCAGTATGCATGGAGCCGACCTTGAAATACCACCCTTGTATGTTTGATGTTCTAACTTAGTCCCGTCATCCGGGACAAGGACAGTGTCTGGTGGGTAGTTTGACTGGGGCGGTCTCCTCCCAAAGAGTAACGGAGGAGCACGAAGGTGGGCTAATCACGGTTGGACATCGTGAGGTTAGTGCAATGGCATAAGCCCGCTTAACTGCGAGAGTGACGGCTCGAGCAGGTGCGAAAGCAGGTCATAGTGATCCGGTGGTTCTGAATGGAAGGGCCATCGCTCAACGGATAAAAGGTACTCCGGGGATAACAGGCTGATACCGCCCAAGAGTTCATATCGACGGCGGTGTTTGGCACCTCGATGTCGGCTCATCACATCCTGGGGCTGAAGTCGGTCCCAAGGGTATGGCTGTTCGCCATTTAAAGTGGTACGCGAGCTGGGTTTAGAACGTCGTGAGACAGTTCGGTCCCTATCTGCCGTGGGCGTTGGAGAATTGAAGGGGGCTGCTCCTAGTACGAGAGGACCGGAGTGGACGAACCTCTGGTGTTCGGGTTGTGTCGCCAGACGCATTGCCCGGTAGCTAAGTTCGGAATCGATAACCGCTGAAAGCATCTAAGCGGGAAGCGAGCCCTGAGATGAGTTCTCCCTGGCACTTTAAGTGCTCTGAAGGGTTGTCCGAGACCAGGACGTTGATAGGCAGGGTGTGTAAGCGTTGTGAGGCGTTGAGCTAACCTGTACTAATTGCCCGTGAGGCTTAACCATACAACACCCAAGGGGTTTTGATGGACTCGAATGAAGAACAGATTGAATGTGTAGAGAATAGTCAGTTTTCTGAATTAAAGAATTTGCCTGGCGGCCATAGCGTTGTGGACCCACCTGAATCCATGCCGAACTCAGAAGTGAAACGCAATTGCGCCGATGGTAGTGTGGGGTTTCCCCATGTGAGAGTAGGTCACTGCCAGGCTTTATATACCAGTTAGATGAAGCGGATTATTGTAAGACTTTATCTGACAGACAATCTGAAGTGGAGCGGTAGTTCAGTTGGTTAGAATACCGGCCTGTCACGCCGGGGGTCGCGGGTTCGAGTCCCGTCCGCTCCGCCATTTTAGATTGAATTGCAAGCCTCAGCTGAAAAGCTGGGGCTTTTTTGTCTCTCAAGGATTTTGATACCAATCATACCAATTACATTAATTAAGTGGTCAGTTTTGTCCAACTCCTAAAGCAGAGTGATACGACTCTGCTTTTGTTCTCTGAAAAACGATTTCAAGCGTCACAAACATTATCCATTCTGCCGTAACCAGCTCCATACTTGCTCTATTGGATTCAGCTCTGGTGAATAGGGCGGGATATGGATAATCGTTAAGTTTGAATACGCTTTAGCAAGATAACTTTGATGCCAGCTCGCTTGATCCATCACGATAACTGAATGTTTTCCCACTGGCGTCGCATCAGAAATAAGCTTTAAATGTTCCCTCATCGCTTCCACATTATTGACTGGTGAGACAATCGCTTCGACTTCTCCTGTATTGATACAAACAGCGCCGTATAGATAAGCATATTCAAACTGTTGTTGCTGAATGGCTCTGGGTCGCGTTCCCTTTTCTGCCCAAATCCTCGTGGTTGTATTGCGTTGACCAAACCTGGCTTCATCTTGGAACCACATGAGTATATCAGCTAAAGCGACATGCCCTGGGATCTTAAGGATCGTTTCGATTTGGAATTTTTTTAAAGTCTTCTTGGGCTTGCGGTGACGGCTTGGGATGTTTAGAGCGAGTGGTGAGCCAGCTCAAACCGATATCATGAAGGATACGATAGATATTCGCCTGTCGGTATTGAATGCCAAAATTCTGGGCAATATAAATAGCGATGTCTTTTGCTTGGAGGCGTCCACCGTGCTCTTTGATAGTCGTGTCTGTAACGAATTTTTTAAGTTGGTTTAATTGTTGTTCAGACAACTGATGAGGACGACCGGTATGAGCTTTTTCTTGTAGGCCTTCCGGTCCAAAATCAAGATAGGCTTTAACCCATTTATTCACGCTTGTTCTACTGACTTTGAGAAACAGAGCGATTTCTGTGCGGCTTTTCCCTTCAGAGAAGTGTGCGAGAGCAAGGTATCGAATGCGTAATCGAGCATTCGAAGTCGATTTGATTAAGTGTCTGAAGTCATGATTCATAGAAGCTCCTTTTCTGTGAATCATTAGATCATAAAATTAATGTAATTGGTATTACTCACCTGAATTGAATTGAATCCAAGAGACCGGGTGTGGAGTCGGCTGAGACAACACTATCTGGCAACTAATGCTTCAAAAGTTAAGATGATATTGTTTCCAAAATTTGTGTATCCAGAAATTAATTTCTGGAGAATATCTTAAGAGTCACCAAGATGTGCTCGAGAGAGTGGATAAACCTGACCAGTTAATTTGCCGGATTGGTATCATTCGATCACAAAATTAATAGGAATGGTCTTATTCTGGGGGTTAACAACCGGAGAAAGCTCTGCTGAACCTCCTCCGGAACAAGTAGGGAAAATCGTTATTAGTCTTGATCGTGTTCAGTTTCGAGCTTTTTAGCTTTTTCAATCATAGGGGTGATTGTTGAGCCCTGAACCAGTATTGAAAAGACAACAACAGCGTAAGTCATGACGAGAATCAGCTCTTTGACATCAATTAGCTTATCCGGGATAACCAGAATACCTGATGGGATTGACAACGCCATTGCTAATGCAAGCCCTCCTCTGAGACCACCCCAGGTTAAGATATTGATTGACCATGGATTATACTGACGATAGCGCTTAAAACCGATATAGGCTATGAAAACACTGATATATCGGCCAGCTAAAACCAGAGGAATTGCTATCGCCATTAAAATCCAGTCTTCTTCATGAAATCTGAACAACAACATCGACATACCAATTAACAGGAAAAGAACGCCATTCAGGAATTCATCAACCAATTCCCAAAAGTGATCCAAATGTTCTTCACTCTCTTTAGAAAAGCCTATAAAACGGGTCCAGTTCCCAATCATAATGCCGGAAACAACCATTGCCAGAGGACCAGAAACATGGATAACCTCTGCAAATGCATATCCCGCTGTTGGCACCCCAATTGTGAGCAGGAGCTCCATTGAGTGATCATTGGTTGAGCTGATCAAATAGTGAAAGAGGACACCAAGAGCAAAACCATAAATAACTCCTCCAATTGCTTCCTGAATGAATAATAAAGTCACACTACCGACTGTCGGAGTACTGGAACCAAAGGCAATAGAAAACAGGGTGACGAAAATAACCAGACCAAATCCGTCATTAAAAAGGGATTCACCTTCAATTTGTGTTGAGATTCTGCGGGGAGCATTCAGTTTTTTTACAATCGCAAGAACAGCAATTGGATCCGTTGGAGATATTAATGCGCCAAACAGCAGGCAGTAGATCAGATGGAGATTGATTCCGATTAACAGACAAATACCATAAAGCACAAATCCAATAAAAAAGGTTGATATTAACGTGGCCCCTAAGGCCAGAATCGTAATTTCCCACTTTTGATCTTTCAGATTGGGTAGTTTGATCCCCAGCCCTCCGGCAAAGAGCAGAAATCCTAAGATTCCTTTCAGCAGAAAATTTTCAAAGTTTATATCTGTAACCGTTTCAGTCGCAATTTGAGTTAAATGAAACCAATTGTTTTGTCCGGCAATGAGGATGATCAATGAGAGAATCATTGATCCGGCCGTGATTGCAATGGTTGTTTGCATCCGGCTGATCTTGCTGTTGACGAATGCGATCAGCATTGCCGCAGCAGCAAGAAAACATAAAGTGTGATAGACCGACATTACTTGTTCTTCTTGTTAATAATAAGGTTTAAAATTTTCCTTTGATGATGAATAAATATCAATCATTTTTTCCTGTAAAAATTGCATATAGCAACTATTTTTTTTATATCCATATGGACGTCTAGATTTCTGTATTGGGTGTGATAGGATTGTTGTAGGAAAGGAATTGAACAGGAAAGGCACATGGCGAGTGAAGTAAAGCATCCAATAGCTGAACAGTTAGAGAAGCGTATTCTTTTGATTGATGGTGGCATGGGAACCATGATTCAGGAGCATAAACTTGATGAAGAAGAATATCGTGGGAAACGTTTTGCTGATTGGCACTGTGATTTAAAAGGAAATAATGACTTATTGGTTTTAACGCAGCCTGAGTTAATCCAGAAAATTCATGCGGCTTATCTTGAGGCCGGTGCCGATATTCTGGAAACCAATACATTTAATGCGACTTCAATTGCAATGGCTGATTATGATATGCAGTCATTGAGTGCCGAGATTAATTATGCTGCCGCAGCACTTGCCAGAGCCGTGGCCGATGAATGGACACAAAAGACCCCGGATCATCCCCGCTTTGTAGCCGGTGTACTTGGTCCGACGAACCGGACCTGTTCAATTTCTCCGGATGTGAATGACCCCGGATACCGTAATATTACATTTGATAATTTGGTTGAGGCTTACTCCGAATCCACCCGCGCTTTAGTGAAAGGAGGGGTGGATTTAATCCTGATTGAAACGATCTTTGATACTTTAAACGCCAAAGCATGTTTGTTTGCTGTGGAATCGGTTTTTGAAGAGCTTCAGATTGAATTGCCCATTATGATTTCCGGAACAATTACAGATGCATCAGGAAGAACGCTTTCCGGCCAGACAACCGAAGCCTTTTACAACTCACTACGTCATGTGAATCCGCTTTCCTTTGGATTGAACTGTGCTCTTGGACCAGATGAACTCCGCCAGTATGTTGAGGAAATGTCGAGAATCTCTGCAACATATGTTTCAGCTCACCCAAATGCCGGGTTACCGAATGCTTTCGGGGAATATGATCTTTCTCCGGAAGATATGGCAGAACATATCGGGGAGTGGGCTCAAAGTGGTTTTCTTAATCTTGTCGGCGGATGTTGCGGCACAACACCTGAACACATCCGTCAGATGGCTCGGGCTGTTGATGGCGTGCCGCCGCGTCAGCTACCTGAGCTTTCTGTTGGCTGTCGTCTTGCCGGTTTAGAACCTTTAACGATAGAAAAAGAGTCGTTATTTGTGAATGTTGGTGAGAGAACAAACGTGACCGGGTCTGCCCGCTTTAAGCGTTTGATTAAAGATGAATTGTACGATGAAGCTCTGGAAGTCGCCCGGCAACAGGTTGAAAATGGCGCGCAGGTTATCGATATTAATATGGATGAAGGGATGCTTGATGCCGAAGCATGTATGACCAGGTTCCTGAACCTTTGTGCTTCAGAGCCGGATATTGCCAAAGTTCCTATCATGGTTGATTCATCGAAATGGGAAGTTATTGAAGCGGGGCTGAAATGTATCCAGGGCAAAGGTATTGTGAATTCAATATCCTTAAAAGAAGGGAAAGATAAGTTTGTTGAACAGGCCCGGAAAATTCGTCGCTATGGTGCCGCCGTTGTTGTCATGGCTTTTGATGAAGATGGTCAGGCAGATACAAGAGAAAGAAAACTTGAAATTTGTACACAGGCTTACCGGATATTAGTTGATGAAGTTGGGTTCCCACCGGAAGATATTATCTTTGATCCGAATATTTTTGCCATAGCAACAGGGATTGAAGAGCACAATAATTATGCTGTGGACTTTATTAATGCCGTGGCAGATATCAAGCGTGATCTGCCTCATGCCATGATTTCTGGCGGTGTCTCCAATGTGTCTTTCTCATTCCGTGGCAACAACTATGTCCGTGAGGCAATTCATGCTGTTTTCCTTTATCACTGCTTTAAAAATGGCATGGATATGGGGATCGTGAATGCAGGACAGCTTGAGATTTACGACAATGTACCTGAAAAATTGCGTCACGCTGTTGAAGATGTGGTTTTAAACCGCAGTCCGGATGCAACAGAGAGATTACTCGACCTGGCCGATGAATACCGGGAAAATGCAGTAGGAAAGAAAGATGATACATCATCTCATGAGTGGCGCTCGTGGGATGTGGCAAAACGGCTTGAATATGCATTGGTTAAAGGGATTACCGAGTTTATTACTGAAGATACCGAAGAAGCCCGGCAGCAGGCAGTGAAAACTTTAGATGTAATCGAAGGCCCATTAATGGATGGGATGAATGTTGTTGGTGACTTGTTTGGCGAAGGAAAAATGTTCCTGCCTCAGGTTGTTAAATCAGCCCGGGTTATGAAGCAAGCCGTTGCATACCTTGAGCCCTATATTGAAGATGAGAAAGAAGCAGGTGCTTCTAACGGTAAGATCTTGATGGCAACCGTAAAAGGTGATGTTCACGATATCGGAAAGAATATTGTCGGGGTTGTTCTTCAGTGTAATAACTACGAGATCATCGATCTTGGCGTGATGGTGCCATGTGAAAAAATATTAAAAGTCGCTAAAGAAGAAAATGTCGATATTATCGGGTTATCTGGTTTGATCACGCCTTCACTGGATGAAATGGTCCATGTTGCGAAAGAGATGGAGCGACAGGGGTTTACAATTCCACTGATGATTGGTGGCGCTACAACATCAAAAGCACATACAGCGGTAAAAATCGAACAAAACTATAAACACCCGGTTGTGTATGTGAGTAATGCTTCAAGAGCTGTTGGTGTCTGTACATCACTATTATCTGATGAACTACGTCCTGCATTTGTTGAAAAACTGGATCTGGACTATGACAGAGTCCGGGAGCAACACGCGCGTAAGACCCCAAGAACAAAGCCGGTTACATTAGCACAAGCCAGAGAAAATTCAGTTAAGATTGACTGGAACAGTTATACGCCTCCCGCTCCCGTCAATAGTCAGATTCAGGTATTTGACGATTTTGATGTCTCAATATTACGCGAGTATATTGACTGGACGCCATTTTTCATGACGTGGTCGCTTTCAGGCAAGTACCCTGCAATTTTAGAGCATGAAGAAGTTGGAGAGGAAGCCCGGAGGTTGTTCGATGATGCGAATGAGTTTTTAGATCGTATCGAAAAAGAAGGTTTAATCAAAGCACGGGGTATTTGTGCATTATTTCCGGCAGCCAGTGTGGGGGATGATATTCAGGTTTTCACTGACGATAGCAGAACAGAAATCGCCTGTACCTTGCATCATTTGCGGCAACAGACAGAAAAGCCGAAAGGCGCTAACTATTGTCTTTCTGATTATATAGCCCCTTTGTTCACCGGTAAAAAAGACTGGATTGGTGCTTTTGCAGTGACTGCCGGTATCGGGGAAAGAGAGTTATCTGATGCCTATAAAGCTGCCGGTGATGATTATAATGCAATTATGATTCAGGCAGTTGCTGATCGTCTGGCTGAAGCGTTTGCTGAATATTTGCATGAGCGGATAAGAAAAGATATTTGGGGGTATGCTGCAGATGAGCAATTATCTCAGGATGAATTAATCCGGGAAAAATATCAGGGAATTCGACCGGCACCGGGTTACCCTGCCTGCCCTGAACATACGGAGAAAGAGCCTATCTGGCAGTTACTTGATGTGGAAAAAAATATCGGAATGACACTTACGACAAGCTATGCAATGTGGCCGGGTGCTTCCGTTTCTGGCTGGTATTTCTCACATCCTGATTCAAGATATTTTGCGGTTGCCAAAATTCAGGATGACCAGGTTGATGATTACGCGGCACGAAAAGGCTGGACCCGGGAAGAAGCTGAGAAGTGGCTGGCGCCGAATATGACAGAGTAATATTCTCCAATGACCTGAATCAGATATCTTCAGGTTGCCAGGAAATAAAAAAGGAGGCGGGTTTCAGCCTGCCTCCAAAAGATACATTCTTCGTTATTGTTATCTTTTATTATTCTGTTTCGAATAGTTCCTGATGCAACTGTTGAATTACATTATTTGCCTCACCTGCATCAACAAGAAAACATAGATTATGATCACTGGCACCATAACAAATCATACGTAAATTATAGTCACCTAATGTGCTGAATACTTTTTTGGCATAGCCCTGAGTTTCCATCTGATTCCCGATTAAAGCGATTAAACTCAGATTTCGTTCGACTTCAACATGTGCCAGTTCTTCCAGTTCAGCGCGTACAGCCAGAGGTAATTCAGGAGAGCCGCCAGATGTATCTGTCTTATCAAGTGTAATGGAGACACTAATCTCTGAAGTTGTTACCAAATCAACGGAAATCTTGTGTTTTGCCAGAATTTCAAACACTTTGGCAAGAAAACCATAGGCATGAAACATCTTGGCACTCCGGATAGTGACCATGGTTTGATTCGCCCGGAGAGCCAGAGCCCTGAATAACGGAGAACTTGTGACACGCTTGCGTATCCAGGTGCCGCCGTTATCAGGTTCCCGGGATGAACCGACAAATACAGGAATTCCATGTCGCAGTGCAGGGAGCAATGTTGAAGGGTGAAGAATTTTGGCACCAAAGTTCGCCATTTCAGAAGCTTCGCTGAAGCTGATCTCCGGAATCGGCATCGCTTTGGGAGCAATACGGGGGTCGGTTGTATAAATGCCCGGAACATCCGTCCATATCTCCAGCCCGGAGGCCTGAACAGCTTCTGCGATGAGAGCAGCAGAATAATCACTTCCACCGCGTCCCAGTGTTGTTGTATTCCCTTCCTCATCTGAGCCTATAAATCCCTGAGTAATGACTATGTGTTCTTTACAGAGAGGCGTTAATTTTTCTTTTGCTAAAGTCGCTGTTGACTCAACCTGAGGTTCAGCTCTGCCATAATTATCATCGGTACGTAATATTTCCCGGATATCGAACCTGACAGCATCAAGACCTCTGTCTTTCATTAACTGAGTCAGAATATGTGTTGACATCAGTTCACCGCAGGCAACCAGGTGATCAGTCAGCTTATTGGTTGACTGAACCGAAGCTGCTTCAGAAAAGCTGTTGATTCTATCCAGAATGAACAGGAGATCTTCTTTAACCTGAGATTGCTCTTTTAACTGTTCAACAATGGAGAAATGAGTTTTGTGTAACTGATCTATTAAGGCTGATCTTCTTTCGGCATCCTGAACCCCATTGGCTAATTCAACCAGTACGTTTGTCACACCAGAACAGGCACTGCTTACGACCAGTCTGGTTTCAGGATTGTTTTCTACAATGGCTGCACAACGGCTCATTGCTTCAAAATTAGCGACACTTGTTCCACCAAACTTGGCGACGTTAAATGCACTCACGGCATGTTCTCCCACGATATCTCAAAATATAAAACTATTGCTGGTTTAACCAAGACCAGTATTCGAAGAGAGTATTTCCCAGAGCAAGTATAGAGGTGATACACGGCAGGTGACCTCAGAAGCTCTTCATCAGTGTGATACTAATGACAGTTGAAGGGATTCAGCCCATTCAACCGACAAATCAAATCCGCAATTTTGACTCATCTCGGCACTGCTCCCCCTGAATGTTTTGTATTGGAGTTGAGGCTCCACAAAACATCTGCCTGGGCAGTGCTCCTCTTCCGCTGGATAGCTTGGTTATTGAACGTGTTTGTTCGTTGGATGTCAATGAAAAATTATGTACTAATTGTGAATAATTCTCTTATTTTGGAGTTCAGTTTTCTTCTGAATGGCCTGCACCTCAAAATCCGGGAACAGATATAGCGCTTCCAGACGGGTTTGTTCCGCATGATTTATATCTCCCATCTTCTGATAAAGATTGATGAGAGAGTGGTAATACTCCGGTCTTGGCTCTCTTCTGATGAGATTAAGAAGCCAGGGCTTAAATGAGTCCAGCTGTTTTGTTTCTGTTTTTTTCAGTGCATAAGCAAGCCGGGCCTGCATGAGGCTATCTTCCCAGATAAATGGATGATTGATGATATTTAGCCAGCGTCTATCATGGGTGCTTTTATACTGGCTCAATGCATATTGAGTTGCGAGCACACCTCCCATATAACAACATGTTGTGGCTGGCAGTATATAAATAATAATATGAATAAGCCTGATAGCAATCGGTTTGAGGTCTATGTTCTTATATTTCGCAACACGCTGGTCGGTCCAGAATAATAAAATTACAAACGTTATCCAGTGTATGCTTGAGAGGGCAAACACATTGTCCAGTTGGCTATGAAGTGCAATAGGGAACAGTAAGGATAGAGTGGCAAGGCGTGTCTTTGATTTTGCGTAATAAATTCTCAGCAATATAAATAAAACGGCAAGAAGCATGGCCAGAACCGGGAGAATGCCCCCTTCGATTCCCCAATATAATATTTCATTGCTGGGATGGGTCAGAGCGGGTTGAGGTGCCGGATAACTCTGATTCAGTTGATGCTGGCGTGCACTGTACAGAACATACTCTTCTTCAAACTGTCCGTATCCATAGCCAGTAAATGGTTTTTCAATGAACATGTCAGAAGTCTGCTCCAGACTGACTTTCAAATGCTCAATACCTTTCAGGCCATCAGGATGAAAAGGTTGTGGATGAAAAAAACACAGCGTAGAAATACCTAAAATGATTCCTGTCGCAGTTGATGCAGACCATCCCCATAGTCTCTTTCTGCTGGCAAATCTGTATAAATAGGGAAAAATAATACAAATGCCTAAAATCGCAGAACTCCATCCGATGAGAGAGAGCGTCAGAATAATAAGTGGAATGCAGACTAATGGTGTCAGGTATAATAAGCTCGCGATACTGACTTGTTTTTGATATTTCTTCAGATGTCGGCAAAGCAGGTAACCGGAGGCAAGTAGCCCGGTTGACAGAAATGTTGCAAATGTATTCGCGGTAGGAAATACACCCCAGAGGTTTACTGTTGAAAGATTTTCACTCGTCAGAATTTGACAGTAAGCAATGGCTCCTTCCAGTAAGCACGCCAGAACAATAAACCATATGAGTCGGTTCTTTTGCTTGTTGGAAAAAATAAATTGCTGAATGGATAAGAAGAGTAAGAACCCGCCCCATAGTGCAAGAATACGATAAATACTGCCTTCAAATGAGGATTGACTGTAAACCACAGGAAATGTCATTAATATGCAGCAAAGGAGTAAGCCAACTGATAGTTTTGAATACCTTACTTTCTTTGTCCGGATGCTTTGCAGTAAGCCAATGGAAATACAAAAACTGACAGAAATCCAGCTCATGACATTACTGGGAAGCTCTAGTCCTGTTCCGGTGAAGTGATGCAGTGGAACATGAAAAGCAACCAGATACATAAACCCTACGGCATATATAAAAGATCGGTTCAGAGGTGGTTTTTTAGGGGACGGTGCCAGATTCGTCCCCCGGATGAGTACTATCGCCATTTTCTGCTGATTTCATTCATATATGTTCGGATTCAGAAAACCTAACATGCAAAGTTTGTATGAGTTCTTCTATCTTAACATAGGTTGTAGAAATCTTGCGGTATGAGAGCCTTCAATTTCGGAGACTTCTTCAGGTGTTCCCTGTGCAATAATTTTTCCGCCGCCCTGGCCACCTTCCGGCCCCAGATCGATGATCCAGTCGGCAGTCTTGATGACATCAAGGTTATGTTCAATCACAATCACGGTATTACCATGATTCCTTAGCCGGTGAAGAACACTCAGGAGCTGTTGTATATCATGAAAATGCAGTCCTGTTGTGGGCTCATCCAGAATGTACAATGTTTTTCCGGTATCTCGCTTGGAGAGTTCTCTGGCCAGTTTGATTCTTTGTGCTTCACCTCCGGAAAGAGTGGTTGCAGCCTGGCCCAGACGAATATAGGACAAACCAACATCTATGAGTGTTTGTAGTTTTCTGGCGATGACCGGAACAGGATCAAAAAATGTTCTCGCATCCTCGACAGTCATACTCAGAACTTCATCAATTGTTTTTCCTTTATATTTAACCTCAAGCGTTTCCCTGTTGTATCGTTTACCTTTACACACATCACAAGGGACATAAACATCAGGTAAAAAATGCATCTCAACTTTAATTACCCCGTCACCCTGACATGCTTCACACCGCCCGCCTCTCACATTAAAACTAAACCGCCCGGGTTTATATCCGCGGGAGCGGGACTCCTGAGTGCCGGCAAACAGCTCCCTGATTGGTGTAAAAATACCTGTGTATGTTGCCGGGTTTGAACGGGGAGTCCGGCCAATTGGACTCTGGTCGATATCAATGACCTTGTCAAAGTGTTCAAGTCCTTTGACTTTTTTATAGGCGGCAGGTTCAGCTGTTGTTGCCCCGTTTAAAGCTGTGTGCGCAATTTTAAACAGTGTGTCGTTGATCAGTGTTGATTTCCCTGAGCCGGAAACACCAGTGACACATGTGAATAATCCAACCGGAACTGAAAGATTTACCTGCTTCAGGTTATTTCCGCTTGCCCCTGTCAGCTCGAGAACTTTGTCTGGATTTTTAGGGGTTCTTTCTGCCGGAATTTCAATTTTTTTGCTTCCGTTCAGATAACATCCGGTTAAGGATTCGGGCTGATTGATAATGTCTTCAAAAGTTCCTTCAGCAACAACATGACCACCATGAACACCTGCGCCGGGACCAATATCTATAATATGATCGGCTGAGCGAATCGCATCTTCATCGTGTTCAACTACAATGACGGTATTCCCTAAATCTCTCAGGTGAGTCAGCGTTTTAAGGAGCCTTTCGTTATCCCGTTGGTGAAGGCCGATAGATGGCTCATCTAAAACATACATGACACCAACTAATCCGGCGCCTATCTGACTGGCAAGGCGGATTCGCTGGGCTTCTCCACCTGATAGTGTTTCTGCACTCCGTGATAAATTGAGGTAATTCAGACCAACATTGACCAGAAATTGTAAGCGGTCATTGATTTCTTTCATGACTTTTTCTGCAATTCTGGCTTTCTGGCCCTCCAGCTGGAGTGATTCGAAAAAACAGAGTGCATCAGAGATGCTGAGTTCTACAATTTCCGGTAACGTCGTTTCATTCACAAAAACATTGCGTGCTTCTTTGCGAAGACGGGTTCCATGACATGAGGCACAGGGCTTGGTAGATATAAATTTAACCAGTTCTTCCCGGACACTGTTGGATTCAGTTTCTTTATATCGTCTTTCGAGATTATTCAGAATACCTTCGAAAGGATGATGTTTGACACGGATATCCCCCCGGTCATTGACGTATTTAAACTCAATCGACTGTGTGCCGGAGCCTTTTAAAATAATATCCTGAATTTTTTTCGGTAATGTCTCAAATGGACTGTCCAGGTCAAAATCATAATGTTCAGCCAGAGAGGTCAGCATCTGAAAGTAATAGAAATTTTTCTTATCCCAACCGCGGATGGCTCCCTGAGCCAGACTGAGTGTTTTATCCTGAATCACCCGAGAAGGATCAAAGTATTGTTGAACGCCTAAGCCATCACACGTATGGCAGGCGCCAGCGGGATTATTGAATGAAAAAAGCCGGGGTTCTAACTCTTGCATACTATAACCGCAATGGGGGCAGGCAAAGTTAGAGGAAAAAACAATTTCATCACCTGAGCCATCCATCGGGCTGACGACGACAACACCGCCGGAGAGTTCCAGCGCTGTTTCAAATGATTCAGCCAGGCGTTGTTTCAGTTCATCCCGCACCTTAAATCTGTCGACGATGACTTCAATCGTATGCTTTTTATGTAATTCGAGTGTTGGCGGATCGGATAAGTCACAGGTTTCTCCATCTATACGCGCCCGGATAAATCCCTGAGCGGCAAGGTTAGCTAATGTTTTTACGTGCTCACCTTTGCGCTCTTTAATGATTGGGGCGAGCAGCATCATTTTAGACCCTTCGGGGAGCTCTAAAACTTTATCCACCATTTGGCTGATTGTTTGTGCTGCAAGGGGAACCTTATGTGTTGGACATCGTGGCTCACCGATGCGGGCATAAAGAAGACGAAGATAATCATAAACTTCGGTGATTGTGCCGACTGTCGAACGGGGATTATGAGACGTCGATTTTTGTTCTATAGAAATTGCGGGGGACAGCCCTTCAATATGTTCAACATCAGGCTTCTCCATCAGAGAAAGAAACTGTCTTGCATAAGCAGAAAGGGACTCAACATAGCGTCTTTGTCCTTCAGCATACAGTGTATCGAATGCAAGGGATGATTTACCTGAACCTGAAAGTCCAGTGATGACAATGAGTTTATCCCGGGGGATTGTCAGGTTGATATTTTTGAGGTTATGAGTGCGGGCACCTCTGACTTCTATACTGTCCATCTTCATCGCTCTGTGTCACATAGAATGGCTTAGTATTACACAGAGTCGTAAATCTGCAAGTCATTTTACTGTATAAAATAACAGTAGATAAAATGACAGTATAAGTAAGAAAGGCAATCTTAGAATAGATTGCCTTCGGAATTATTACTCTTCTTTAGTTGTAGCGTGTTGGTCCAGCGCTACTTTTTTCTGGTTTTGCTTATATAAATTTTCGTAACAATAGTTTGTGGCCTCTATATAGCCTTCAACGCTTCCACAATCAAATCGTTTACCTTTAAATTTATAAGCCAGTACACAGCCCGATTTTGCTTGTTTGAGTAAAGCATCTGTAATCTGAATTTCCCCACCTTTTCCGGGCTCAGTTTGTTCTATCAAATCAAAGATATCCGGCGTCAGAATATAACGTCCGATAATGGCCAGATTGCTGGGGGCTGTTCCTGGTTCAGGTTTTTCAACCATATCGTCAACACGAAAGATATCGTCTTTGATCATTTCACCAGAGATAACACCATATTTATGGGTTTCATCTTCCGGAACTTCCTGTACTGCTACGATAGAACAGCGAAAT
This sequence comes from Vibrio quintilis, assembly GCF_024529975.1. GTDB lineage: Bacteria > Pseudomonadota > Gammaproteobacteria > Enterobacterales > Vibrionaceae > Vibrio > Vibrio quintilis. The sequence continues at coordinate 524,576 of NZ_AP024897.1, forward strand.
TGTTTGAACAGTGACACCATTTGCGCCAGAACGCCGTCAGATTCATTGACACACAAGTCATCCGCTAAAACAACGGCAAAAGGTTCATCTCCGACCAGCTCTCTTCCCGTCAGGATTGCGTGGCCTAAGCCTTTCATTTCTCTTTGACGAATATAGGTAAAATGAGTTGTTTCAATGATCTGACGAATATCAATGAGTAAATCTTCTTTGTTTGTACCTTTAATCTGATGCTCTAATTCATAATTCGTATCAAAATGATCCATGATAGAATGCTTGCCCCGTCCGGTGACGATACACATGCCATTCATTCCAGCCTGTATTGCCTCATCTACACCATACTCGATTAATGGCTTGTTAACGACTGGCATCATTTCTTTAGGCATGGACTTTGTTGCCGGAAGAAAGCGGGTTCCATAACCGGCCGCAGGGAAAAGACACTTTCTGATCATATTGCAAACGCCTTATTTATCTCTGAATTTTTATCTGTTTATCACTAGGTTATTTAGGGTGTTACTCTATCACTTTTCGCGGGAGACACCATCATAGATACACTGATCTCCGAAAAATAATGTGACTTAGTTTAGGTCAATAAATTTTGTCTGGCCCATGAGATAGCCTGAGCTCTGTTTTTTACCGCTATTTTTTTAAAAATCTGGTACAAATGTGACTTAACTGTATATTCGCTGATAAATAAATTATCTGCAATTTCTGTATTACATGCGCCGGATTGCAAGCAACGCAAAATTTCAATTTCTCTTGCTGTCAGAGCGATGATTGCCGAGATATTGTGACTTTGCAGGGCATATCGGTAATAGTGAAGTAATTGACTGGAGATATGGCGGGGAAGCCAGTTTCTTCCATCAATAATTTCTTTCAGTCCCATGATGATTTTCTGGATCGGATCTTTTTGATAAAACAGCCCTTTCAGATTGCCCAAGGCTAATAATGCTTCAGTATTTAAGCGTTTATCTACATCAATCACGACGGTTTCATAATATTGTTGTTCAGAATACCAGTCATTGAAATAGGGGAGCAAAGGTGTCCGGTGGTCATAAGTAAAAATTAGAATTTTATGGCGATCGCGGCTGCCATTGACAGAAAGTGCATCTGGCGTGACTTTGGGCAATGTATACCCCAGCAGCTTCTCGATTTCTTCGTATATATCCGGAAGGACTTCCCCTTCTGGATACAGGATATAAAGCGTCCGTGCATAATTGTTTTTCTTCATGTTTTTCTCCGTAAGTTTATTGAGAGCAAAACATGCCTGAAATTAAAAAAATATTCTAATTCAAATGGTTATCGTTCGTATGCCTTCATGCTTATAAGGAAAACAGGTGTGGGTTTCTGCTAAAATATAAGAATCAGGTCGAAAAATTAAACGTGAACAAGCGCTTTTGAAGATAATTTGCAGAGGTTGGTTGAGACCTTTATCAGGCATGGTATCCTATAGCGTTTATTAGACACTCATGAGTAAAGACGGAGCAAAATATGGCCAGCCGTGGAGTAAACAAAGTAATCTTAGTTGGGAACCTTGGCGGGGATCCCGAAGTTCGTTATATGCCGAGTGGCGGTGCTGTTGCAAACATTACGATTGCAACGTCTGAGTCATGGCGTGATAAAACAACTGGCGAGCAAAGAGAGAAAACAGAGTGGCACCGTGTTGCTTTGTTTGGAAAACTGGCCGAAGTTGCCGGAGAGTACCTGCGTAAAGGTTCTCAGGTTTATATTGAAGGGCAACTGCAGACGCGTAAGTGGCAGGACCAAAGCGGGCAGGATCGTTATACCACAGAAGTTGTGGTGCAGGGATTCAATGGTGTCATGCAAATGTTAGGCGGACGCGCTCAGGGCGCAGGCCAGCCAGGACAATCAGCACCACAACAGCAAGGTGGATGGGGACAACCTCAGCAACCAGCTATGCAGCCTCAGCAAAAACCGGCTCCACAGCAACAACCTCAACAGCCGCAATATAATGAGCCTCCAATGGATTTTGATGATGATATTCCGTTCTAGGCTGGTTGTGTAAGACAACTTCAATATAGTTTATCGAAAGGCTCCGTATATCGGAGCTTTTTGTATTCTTAACGATGTTATACCCAAACAGTCTGCATCTTCAGGTTGTTTGGGTATATTCCCTTCAGCCCGGCGGATTACTCCCGGAAAAATCTATCGCGATAATCTTCCTCAATGTATTGCCTGGTGATGTCATTTGCGATCGTGAAGTGTGAATCAATGATTTGATGAATGTTTATTATTTACGGAACAATCATCTGAAATATAATCTGTCGAGTATAGACACTTTTGACGAATATTTTTTTTATGACAGTCATCCTATATGCCACACATAACAGCCATGTTTCATAAAAGTCATTTTAAATCATGTGGTTAATTTGCTTTATTTCCGATTTTCCTAGTTGGCACATCTTGTGCCTAGCATAAGGCTCCATTCAGAATAAAAAAGTGAATCAGTAAAATATTACTGGTAATTACACAGAAGGAAGCAGCATGAATCGATTTATCTTTGCTGACGCCAATAAGTGTATTGGTTGTCGAACTTGTGAGCTTGCATGCGCGATTTCTCATCAAAATGAAGATATTGGAACACTGGCAGATCCCAAAAATTTCACACCACGCTTGAATTTGGTGAAAAACGCTCAGGTGACCGTTCCGGTTATGTGCCGTCAATGTGATGACGCCCCTTGTGCCCAGGTTTGTCCGAATAATGCAATTGTACACGAAGATGGTTATATCAAAGTGATTCAGTCGCGTTGCATTGGCTGCAAAACATGTGCAATCGCATGTCCTTACGGAGCCATGAATATTGTGACAACCATGGTTGAAAATCATTCTGGTTATTCCGGTCTTTTCCAAAGAAAAACCCCACAGTCACAAGCTGTTAAGTGTGACTTATGTTCCCACAGTGAAGATGGACCGGCCTGCGTTCAGGTGTGTCCTACTCAAGCCATTAAATTAATGGTTCCGGAAGATGTTGAGTTGACTACTCAGCAGAAGCGGGAAGCTGCTGCAAGTAGTGCTTCTGTCATTTCGGTGTGATTGGATAATATTCGGAGAAGGCTAGAATGAAAAAATCTATCGTCGTTTGTCCCTACTGTGGTACGGGCTGTAAACTGAACCTGCTGGTTAAAGATAATAAAATTGTTGGGGCTGAGCCTGCGAATGGTCGTACCAACGAAGGTCAGTTATGTTTAAAAGGTTATTATGGCTGGGACTTTTTAAATGATACTAAATTACTGACACCACGTTTAAAACAGCCCATGATTCGCCGTTCAAGAGATAGTAAGCTTGAAGCGGTAACATGGGATGAAGCTATTGACTTTGCAGCAGAAAAACTTCAGGCAATCAAAGATAAACATGGCCCTGACGCTATCATGACAACCGGTTCTGCCCGTGGTCCGGGTAATGAATCTAACTATGTTATGCAGAAATTTGCCCGTGCAGTGATTGGAACGAATAACGTTGACCACTGTGCAAGGGTATGTCATGCGCCTTCGGTTTCCGGTCTGGAATCAACCGTTGGTAATGGTGCAATGAGTAACTCCATCCCGGAGATTGAAGAAACAAAATGCCTGTTAATCTTTGGGTATAATGTTGCTGACTCTCACCCGGTTATTGCGAAAAGAATTTTCAAAGCTCAGGAAAATGGCGCCAAAATCATTGTGTGCGATCCGCGTAAGATTGAATCTGTACGGATTGCCGATCAATGGCTTCAATTGAAAAATGGTGCCAATATGGCATTGGTAAATGCGATTGCTTATACATTGATCGATGAAGATCTGTATAACAAAGCCTATGTTCAGAATTTTACTGAAGGATTTGAAGAGTTCCGTAAAATTGTGATGAATTATGCTCCGGAAGAAGTTGAACATATCACTGGTCTGAAAGGAAGTGATGTTCGACAGGCGGCAAGAACATATGCAGCAGCTTCTGAAGCGATGATTTTATGGGGTATGGGTGTCACTCAGTTTGGTCAGGCTGTAGATGTGGTACGAGGCTTGGCTGCATTGGCATTGATGACCGGAAACTTTGGTCGTCGTGGTGTTGGTGTTGGTCCTGTGCGCGGACAAAACAACGTTCAGGGAACATGTGACTTAGGTATGCTGCCTCATCAGTATCCAGGCTATCAATCTGTAAAAGATGATGCGATCCGTGAAAAATTTGAGAATGCCTGGGGTGTTAAATTATCACCGGAACCGGGCTATCGTCTGACAGAAGTCGGTCATAAAGTTGACGAAGGCGTATGTAAGGCATTTTATATCTTTGGTGAAGATCCGGCGCAAACTGAAGCTGATTTGAGTGCAATGCGGGAAACGATGAAGAAAATGGAATTGGTCATCGTTCAGGATATCTTCATGACGAAGACTGCGGAAATGGCCGACATCGTGTTCCCATCAACCAGTTGGGGAGAACACGAGGGTGTTTACACTTGTGCTGATCGTGGCTTCCAGCGTTTTTATAAAGCAGTGACACCACCTGAAGGTGTGAAACCAGACTGGGAAATCTTTGGTTTGCTATCAACCCGGATGGGATATCCGATGCAATATAAAAATGCAGAAGAAATCTGGGATGAAATGCGTTCTCTGGCTCCTCTGTTTGCTGGTGCTTCTTACGAGAAAATGGAAGGGGAAAAATCAGTTCTGTGGCCTTGCCCGACAGAAGATCATCCTGGTACACCATTCCTGTTTGAAGGGAATAAATTTGCGACTGAATCAGGTAAAGCTCTGTTCATCGGTGCTGAATGGCGTCCGCCTCTGGAAAAAATCGATGCAGATTATCCTTTAATTTTGTCGACAGTTCGTGAGATCGGACATTATTCATGTCGCTCAATGACAGGTAACTGTACCGCACTTGCTACATTGGCCGACGAACCTGGATTTATTCAGATGAACCCTGAAGATGCGAAAGCGTTAGGAGTTGTTGATCAACAATTAGTCTGGGTTTCATCTCGTCGCGGAAAAGTTATTACCCGGGCTAACTTCTCTGAGCGTGTTAATAAAGGCGCGGTCTACATGACTTATCAATGGTGGGTTGGCGCATGTAATGAATTAACTATCGAGCATGTTGATCCGATTTCAAGTACACCTGAATTCAAGTTCTGTGCAGTCAAAGTCGAAGCAATAGAAGATCAGTCTTGGGCTGAGAACTATGTACAAGTTGAATATAGTAATATGAAAGCTCGTCTTAATTCTCACGTGGAATATGCCTGATTAGATCAATGCAGGCTCTTTACATCTGTGTAAGTATAGAGGGTAAAGAGCCTTTTATTGATTGTATTAGTGTTTATGAACAGAATAGCTCAGGAGTTAATGATATTTTCAAAAGCAATGCTATCAGTTCATGATACATCGGACTTATTGAAATTTATCAACGATGAAGAATGCTCATTTCTGCAAGTAGAAAGAATTAATATTATTTTGAACCGCAATCATACCAATGAAGCGGTTCTTTATTATATAAGTAATGGTGAAGTATGCTCGGAAGTATTTAATCGTCAGGAAACCGATTTATATAATCAGACTTATGATGATGGTATTTATGAGTTGGATGGAAATCGTTTCTATTATTACTATCCTCAATTTTCAGAACATCCCGCGTATAAAAATATCAGCCATTATCGCCGTATGCCGTTAAATACGGTGACTCATCAATTGGGTGAAATTGAATTTATTAATCCTGAAATTGATGACATGGAAGATGAGGAAAAACATTTCCGGCTGATAAATAGTATGTTGATTTCTTTTGTGGCTCATGTCATCGAGCATGAACTGGCGACGAGTAAAGCTCAGCAACTCAGTCATGAACGGGATAACTATCATATTCTGGTGGATGTGACGAATGCTGTCATTAGCCAAAGCAGCAAAGAAACGCTGCTTAACTCATTGCTTCGGTGTCTGAATCAACACTTTTCTATGTGTGACTTATCTTTGATCGAAAAGTATCAGGGCCATTATATTCAGCATTCGAGTCGTCTTGATAAAGATGAGCTTGTTTATCAATGTCATTTTTTTAGTGATGATTCAGTATTTGAACCAGCGGTTACAAGTGATGAGCCGGTTTGTCTCAGCGGCCAGAAGCTGAGGCAGGTATTCTATCGGAAGAATACGATTGAACTGAATGAAAGTGTTGATCAGGTCATCATTATCCCCATGGTTTTTCGTACCTGTAAAGTCGGTTATATCACGTATGTCATGCAGAAATGTGTTGAAGCACAGTGGTGTAAAATCGAACTTTTACAACAAGTTGCAGCAAGAGTTGCAATGGCGATGCACAGTCTTAGTGTTCATGAAGCGCATACGAAAGTCATTCCTAAAAATGAATATATTTCGATAGAAGCCCATGATGAAAGACACCAAATTTTCGATGACATCATCAGCCAAAGTGAAGCGATGAATCGCGTGCTTGACCAGGTTGCGATGGTTGCGGATTGCGACAGTACGGTTTTGATTTTAGGTGAAACAGGGACCGGGAAAGAGCTGATTGCAAGAGCTATTCATAAAATGAGCCGTCGCAGTAAAAAACGTATGGTGAAAATGAATTGTGCCGCGGTGCCTGAAGGTTTATTCGAAAGTGAATTATTTGGCCATGAAAGAGGTGCGTTTACCGGCGCGATTCATCAAAGAGTCGGACGCTTTGAGCAAGCTAATCAGGGAACATTATTTTTAGATGAAATCGGCGATATGCCATTAGAGCTTCAACCCAAGCTATTGCGGGTATTGCAGGAAAGTGAGATAGAACGGGTTGGGAAAAACCAGCTGATTCCTGTGGATGTCCGGATTGTTGTTGCCACAAATGCCGATTTGGTTTCAATGGTTCAGAAGAAAACATTCAGGAATGATTTATATTACCGGCTTAATATTTTCCCGATTGAAATTCCTCCTTTAAGGGAGCGCCCTGAAGATATTCCATTACTGGTGAAATACTTCAGCCGGGTGATTTCGAAGCAGATGGGTAAGAAAATTACAGCGATTACCAATGAAACAATGCGGGCGCTTGCTGATTTTTCATGGCCGGGAAACGTCAGGCAGCTAAGAAATTTTATAGAGCGTTCGGTGATCTTAACCCGTGGTGATGTCTTAAATGCGCCGTTAGAAGAACTGGTCAAATTAGGTTTACATATTTCTCCTCCTGAGAGTGATTCGCCTTTACTTCGCAACAGCAATGCCCGTGAGTTTCCTGTGGTTGTTGATCGTGAGGCTATTATACAGGCCCTGCGGGAAAGTAATGGTATTGTCGCAGGTGTCCGCGGAGCAGCGGTAAAGCTGGGATTGAAACGGACGACACTTCTATCCCGTATGCAGAAAATGGGAATCAGTAGTAAAGATTATTTACCCGAGATGTAACTTCATCTTGATGGAGAAAAGTTATGTATAGAGCTGATGGGAATTTAAATATTGATTCAGCCAGCAGAAAGACGATTATTCGTTATAAGCAGGGCGCATTTCAGGAAAGCACTGAAGACATGGTTGTGCAGGAGGTGCCTGTTGCTTTGGAGTATAACGGAATTGCTTATACCGTCATGATGTGCACACCTGTGGATTTGGAGTTTTTTGCGGTTGGTTTTTCTGTCACAGAAGGGATTATTGATCATGACAGAGATATTCATAATATAGAAATACAGAAAGATGCGGAGGGGATGACACTATCCGTTGAAATAGCGAATCGCTGCATGAGCCGGTTAAAAGAAAAGCGTCGTTCTTTAATGGGAGTAACCGGATGTGGTATTTGTGGAGCCGAACAGTTAAATGGTGTTCGCCGTTGCATCGCTCCGGTATCTGATGCTTCCCGCTTTAATATAGAGAAGCTGGATTCTGCGTTGTTACAACTGAATCAAAAGCAGACTCTGAATCAGTTGACCGGTGCGAGTCATGCAGCCGCTTATCTTGATCCTGATGGAAATATTCAGGCTGTTTTTGAAGATGTTGGCCGGCATATTGCGCTGGATAAATTAATTGGGTGGATAATCAGACATCATTGTGAGCATGGGGCTGTTTTAGTAACAAGCCGTGCCAGCTTTGAAATGGTTCAGAAAGTAGCTGTATGCGGTCTTGAAATATTGCTGGCGGTATCTGCTGCGACACATATGGCGGTTGAACTTGCAGAACGGATGAATATTACATTATGTGGCTATTGCCGCCCGGGAAAAGCGAATATATATACACATGAAAGACGAATTGTCGATAATTGATATTTAGTATGAAGTGACATTCTGATTTTATTTCAAGATTTGCCTGTAAATTATTGCAATTAACAGGTGTGCCTCATATTTTTATTTGTGTATTTATATTGAATGCTTTATTTGTTGGCCTCGTTATATATTCATGTTTTATGGTTGATGGGTTTTTAAATGGTCTGGCTACATTATGATGAAATGGATCGTCAGACTTGATGTTTTTAACTTGATGAATATAGAAGACTTTGATGATGAAAAATAAATTTTTAATCCTTACCTTATTAACATTGATTTCCCCATTCGCCATGGCTCATACCGGACATGTCGGTCATTTTGGTTTTGAGAGTGGTTTTATGCATCCATTAACCGGGGTTGATCACCTTTCTGTCATGATTGCTGTGGGTATTTTAGCTGCACTGTTCGGTGGTGCTTTCCGGTGGATTATGCCGGTTTCATTTGTGCTGTGTATGATTGTTGGTGGTATTTTAGGTATAGCCGGAATGGTGATTCCTTATGTTGAAGCCGGAATTATTCTCAGTGTTGTTGCTATGGGTATTATGTTGTTTCGAGGAAATATCATTTCTCACAAGATTGTCATTGGGTTTGTCAGTCTGTTTGCAGTTTTCCACGGGATGGCTCACGGTGCTGAGATGCCACTTGACAGTCATGCATTATATTATTTCAGCGGATTTGTTTTATCGACATCAATGCTGCACTTATCAGGCATTTTGTCAGGTGAAACGTTTTTACGCTTTTCAGTGCATGGCAGGTTTACAAAAGCATTAGGCGCAGTTATTGCGCTATTCGGCTGTTCAATGCTCTTTTCTTAACAACTGGATAAACCATAATGGATGAACGCCGCCTTTTTCTTATTTCCGGTATTGTTCAGGGGGTTGGTTTCCGCCCTTTTATCTATCAGCTTGCAGTGAAGTATGATTTATCCGGGTGGGTTAGTAATGATTCTGGTGGTGTTCAGATTGATGTGCAGGGAGCGCCGGATAACATCGAATTATTTTCGAAGCAGATTGTCTGTAATCCTCCGGCTTTAGCGCGGATTGATTCGTTAAATAGTTCGTCGCTGCCGCCTGTTGAGCAAGATGGCTTTCATATCCATCATAGTCAAAGAGAGAAGGATATCTCAGTTTTTATCACGCCTGATCAGTCTGTGTGTCAGGCATGTCTCGACGACCTTCGTAATCCTCAGTCCCGTTATTATCAGTATCCTTTTACAAATTGTACGAATTGCGGCCCCAGATATTCGATCATCGAGCAATTACCTTATGATCGGTGTAATACCTCCATGAAGCAGTTTGATATGTGTCCGGAATGCAGGCAGGTATATCAAAATCCTCTGGACAGGCGTTATCATGCGCAGCCGGTCAGTTGTTCCCGGTGCGGTCCGGTTGTTAGTCTGCTTGATAAATCAAAGAAAGATATCTTATCCGGACAAGATGCCATTGCTCATGCAGCACAATTATTATCCCGGGGAAAAATACTGGCAATTAAAGGTATTGGTGGTTTTCACCTTGTATGTGACGCCTTGTGCCAGAGCGCAGTGTTACAGTTACGAAAGCTTAAACAGCGCCGGTTAAAACCATTTGCCGTCATGGCAGAAAATACGCTGGCAGCAGAAGCCTATGTAACCGGGGAATCTGCCGAATGGGCAGCTTTGTCATCTTCAGCTGCACCGATTGTACTGATGAAACGAAAAGCGAACCGTCATCTTGTTCCCGAAGTGGCGCCGGTCGGCCCGTACCTCGGGGTGATGCTCCCTTATACTCCGCTTCATGTGCTCCTTTTTGATGCATTGAAATCAATAGGCGAGACTCACCTTTTGGTGATGACAAGTGCCAATCGTAGTGGGTTACCTTTAGCGGTCTGTCGTGATGAGATATACCAGCAATTTGGCCAGTCACTTGACGCGATCCTTGACCATAATCGTCCGATTGTTCATCCCTGTGATGACAGTCTGGTTCATTTCGCTGGTGGAAAAGTCCGGGTACTTCGTATGGCCAGAGGTTATGCGCCCTTCAGTATCAAGACAAATTATAGCGGGCAGACACTTTTAGGCATGGGAGCTCAACAGAAAGCAACGATTGCTCTGGCTACACCGGGGCAGTGGTTCTTATCTCCTCACATTGGTGACACAGATAACCTGGATACACAAATTCGTTATCAGCAGGCAACAGATGATTTTCTGTCTTTGTACCAATGTCAGCCATCTCTGTATGTCCATGACAAGCATCCGGGATACTTCACATCTCAACTTATTCAGAAAGAAGTGAGTTCACACGCAGCAGTTCAGCATCACTATGCACATGTACTGTCAGTAATGGCTGAGCATCACCTGAATCAGACGGTGATTGGTTTTGCTTTCGATGGCACTGGCTGGGGGAATGATGAAACGGTCTGGGGAGGTGAAGTCATTCTTGCTGATACAAAGGGTTTTAAGCGATGTGGGCACTTACGTCCGTTTCGTCTTATTGGTGGAGAAAAAGCGATTCGGGAGCCAGCAAGACTGTTGTTTGCAATGTTACTTGAGTGTTATTCCCCCGAAGAGATTAAGGCGATGAGCCTCCCTGCTTTTGAGTCGTGGTCAGAGGTTTACTTTCAGAATTTATACCAGCTTTGGGCCTCAGGACGTCATTCTCCTTATTGCACTTCTGTTGGCCGGTTATTTGATGTGTGGGCTGGTTTACTCTTACTGACGGAGCAGGTGAATTTTGAAGGTGAAAGCGGATTAAGGATAGAAGAATCAGCAACCCGGGCACTTGAAGAACAGATGTTTTTAGCACTTGATTTTCCGTGGACAGATGCACAGGTTTTAGATTGGCAACCTGCACTGGTGGCATGTATTGAGCAGAGGTGCTGGGAGAAAAACGCCGGGGTGAATGGCGCATGTCTGGCACTGATTCGCGGCATTGTGTCTGCAATCCTTCAAATGGCAGATAGATACGCATCTTACCCGATTGTGCTTTGTGGCGGAGTGTTTCAGAACCGGTTGCTAATGGATTTATTGTGGCAGCAATGGCAATCAGGAGAGCAGCTCCTTTACAGTGGTGAAACGATTCCCGTAAATGATGGCGGAATTGCTGCGGGACAGGTTTGGTATGGGATGCATCTTCATACCTGAGTCATCAGTGATCCATATCATCAGGTAACTGGTTGTATTGCGCTATGTTACGCTGCAATGTCGGCGTGGTTTACTTATTACAGATCATGATCTGAGAGAGAAAATTATGTGTTTATGTATTCCTTCCTGTGTTGTTGAGGTCAGGTCAGGCACACAAACGGCTTTAGTTGAAACGATGGGCGTTGTGAAAGAGGTAAGTACTCACCTTATTGCTGAGTCTATTTCTGTAGGAGAGCATTTATTAATTCATGTAGGGTTTGCCATCAGCAAGATCGATCAGGAAGAAGCTCAGAAAAGCCTTGAGACTTATCAACAATTAATGGATGAAATCGATCCGGAACAGGCATGGATTGGTTAATGAGTTATGTCGAGTCAATCTAAATTACGATATCAGGATTTTCGCGCCCCCCGGGCTGTTAAGACACTGGCTGAAGAAATCAGGCGGCAGGCAGAAAAGCTGCCGCATCCGCTTTATATGATGGAAGTTTGTGGCGGACATACCCACACCATCATGAAGTATGGGCTGAAATCTTTGTTGCCTGAGCATTTGAACTTTATTCATGGTCCGGGTTGTCCGGTGTGTATTATGCCGAAAGAACGCATTGATCATGCAACGACACTGGCAATGGAACAAGATGTCATTGTGGTGACATTGGGCGATATGATTCGGGTACCGGGATCTCGGGAATCTTTAGGTCAATGCAGAGCCCGTGGCGGATCAGTTGAACCGGTTTATGACCCGATGGATGCATTGGCGATCGCAAAGGCAAATCCGGATAAACAGGTGGTTTATTTTGCCATTGGATTTGAAACGACAACACCGATGACGGCTGTGCTGGTTCAACTGGCTGAACAACAGCAAATTGATAATTTATATTTCCATATTAATCATGTACTTGTTCCACCAGCAATGCATGCTGTGATGAGTACGGAGCTGTCGTTGGTTAACGCGTTTATTGGTCCTTCTCATGTGAGTGTGATTACCGGCTCGTCAATTTACCAGCCTGTTGTTGATCAATATCAGACACCGGTTGTTGTGTCCGGTTTTGAGCCTGCAGATGTGCTGGAATCCGTTTTAATGCTGGTTAAGCAGGTGACTGAAAAGCGTGCTGAATTAGAAAATCAATATACCCGGGCTGTAACACCTCAGGGAAATCTGGCAGCGAAGTGTTTAATTGATGATGTGTTTGATGTTCGTGAATCCTTCAACTGGCGGGGGTTGGGCGCGATTCCTGAGTCTGCACTCCGGCTGAAATCCAGGCTGGCTGGCAGAGATGCTGAAGTTGTTTTTGGCCCGGTACTGCCAACAAAAGAAATTCCGGATCATAAGATTTGTCGCTGTGGCGATATTTTGCGGGGAATAGCAACACCGACGGATTGTAAAGTGTTTGGCAGGGCGTGCCGGCCTGATCGGCCAATGGGAAGCTGTATGGTCAGCTCCGAAGGCGCATGTAATGCCTACTACAGATACGGCGGTTTAGAGGACATCAGTATTCATGAATAATCAGAATTTTATTCAGCTTAGCCATGGCGGCGGCGGGCTGGAAACAAACCAGCTGATTCAACAATTGTTCTTCAGATATTTTGGCAATGATATCTTAAACAGAAATGAAGATGCTGCGACCTTATCCTTTTCTGGTCAGGTTGCCATGACGACGGACAGTTTTACTGTCTCTCCTTTATTTTTCACCGGCGGAAATATAGGCACACTGGCAATTGCAGGCACTTGCAATGATTTAGCAATGGTCGGTGCGAAGCCGCAATATCTTAGCTGCAGCTTTATGATCGAAGAAGGGCTGCCATACAGCGAGCTGGAAAATGTGGTGTCAGCGATGTCAGAGACGATGAAGCAAACAGAGTCTTTGATTGTTTGTGGCGACACAAAAGTTGTACCCAAAGGCGCGGTGGACAAATTATTCATTAATACAACCGGCGTGGGTGAAATTCAGCAGGCAAATATTTCAGCACATCAGATCCAATCCGGCGATGTCATCCTGGTTTCCCGGGATATCGGACGTCATGGTGCCTGTATTCTGGCTGCCCGGGAATCATTGCGTTTAGAACAGCCGATAGCAAGTGATTGTGCAGTGCTGTGGCCCGTAGTGGAAGCATTACTGGAACAGAAAGTCGAGTTGCATGCGATGCGTGATGCGACCCGCGGGGGACTGGCAGCGGTCTTAAATGAATGGTGTCAGAGCTCCGGTGTTCAGATGGAATTGCAGGAATCTTCAATTCCGGTGGATGACAGTGTGCGTGGATTATGTGAACTGTTTGGTTTTGAGCCTTATGATCTGGCCAATGAGGGCAGCTTTGTTTTAGCTGTGCCTGAGTCGCACGCAGAGAAAACACTTAAGGTATTACATCAGTTTCATCCGGAAGCTGCATTGATCGGTCAGGTTTCATCCGGAACAACACACAGGCCCATACTCCATTCACCATGGGGAAGCCGGCGCTATCTGGATTTTCCCGCTGGTGAATTATTGCCGCGGATCTGCTGAGGAGTCAGAACCATGCATGAATTGTCTATCAGCCTGAAAACGATTGATATTGTCGTGGAACAGGCGAAAAAACACCATTTCACTAAAGTGACTGCAATGACTCTGGGGATCGGCGCCTTATCGTGTATTGAGCCGGAAGCACTGAAAGTTGGTATTGAATTTGCCAGCAGAGAAACAATTGCGGAAGGTGCCAGAGTGCATCTTGATATGATTCCGGCAACTGCCTGGTGCAATCAGTGCCAGCGAAAAACAGAAATTCATTCCTATGTTGCAACCTGCTCGTTCTGCAATAGTGAACAGTTAAGGATTGAAACCGGAGAAGAGTTAAAAATTAAGAGTATAGAGGCAGAATAAAATGTGTAGTGTATGCGGCTGCGGTGATAGCCATATTGAAGAACATGATCACCACCATGATCATGATCATCACCACCATCATGCTCCTCATGAGCCTGCTCATCGTCACGATCATGCTCAACCACAACCGGCAAGTGTTCATCATCATTATTATCATCACGGTGACGTCCATCACCATGTGCATTATCATGGTGCCGGGCCTGAAAGTGCAGCTTCATCAGCAGGTCATCATCACCATCACGAGCCTGAAAAAACACCACATGGTGACCTTCATTATGGTCATGGTGAGGCGCAGACTCATGTTTCCGGTGTTTCACAGCGGCAACTGCTGACGCTGGAACAGGATATTCTGGGGCATAACAATCATATTGCTGAACATAACCGGGCACATTTTACTGAACAGCATCAACTTGTCTTAAATTTGATGTCGAGTCCGGGATCAGGAAAAACGACCTTATTGGTTGAGACACTGAAGCGACTAAAGTCTTATTGTCACTGCGCGGTTATTGAAGGCGATCAGCAAACCAGTCAGGATGCAGATCGTATCCGGGCAACCAATATTCCTGCCATTCAGGTGAATACCGGAAAAGGTTGCCATCTTGATGCGGATATGATTCATAATGCGTATCATCAGATGGAGATGAAAGAGTCCGGAATCCTGTTTATTGAAAATGTCGGAAACCTTGTTTGTCCGGCAAGTTTTGATTTGGGAGAGCACTTCAAAGTCACGATTTTATCTGTGACTGAAGGTGCTGACAAACCATTGAAATACCCCAATATGTTTGCGGCTTCCCAGCTTATGATTATTAATAAAATTGATTTGTTACCTTATGTGAACTTTGATTTGAATGCCTGTATTGAACATGCAAGACGAATTAACCCGAACATTCAGATTATGAGGTTGTCAGCCACAACCGGTGAAGGGATGGATGAATGGTTACAATGGCTGAGTGATCGGCAGGAAATTCTTCATTCATAAACGTATCCCGAAAATTTTCTGATTCCTTTGGGGCGTCCTGACGGAGTTGGTTTATAATCAGAATGATTATGTGATCCATGTGATTTTAATAGCTGCTGTTCCGGCAGCTATTTTTATATCATGGTACGATACTTTTCAGATTGAAAGGGTTGTCACCGAAAGGAATCGGATGAATATAAAGGGAATTTGCTATTCATGAGATACACACCAACAATCAAACTGAGTACCCGTTTGGTTGCTTTTGTCACAATGATTGTTACCTGTGCGATATTTATCTTGTTTGTTGGCGGGAGTTTATCCTTCCAGCAGCTGGGACGACAGTATCTGAACCATTACCTGAATGGTATCGTTGAAGTCGTTGATCAGGAGCTTGAGACCGCAGATTCAACTGATGCAATGAAGCAATGGCTTCCCAAGCTATTACAGGCGAGCAATATCATCGAGATGACACTGAGTTCAAAAGCCGGAAGACTCTATCATTTCAAAAGTACAAAGCAGCGCTTTATCGGAGAAGAACGTTTTTACGAGATAGATCTTCCGCTAAAACGTAATCAGGGTTATACCCTGCATTTCAAAGTGCTCCCGCCATATGTCGGTTTTACTTATTCATTCAGCGCTATGTGGTCGACAACCCTTGCTGTTGGCTTAATTATTTTTTGTCTGATGCGCGGCGTAAAGTGGCTTCAGTCTCAGTTGCTTGGTTCTGAATTACTTGAAGAGCGTGGCAGAATGATCTTAGCCGGTCAGGTTGAGCGTTATGCAAAAGGTGATGAAAGGGAGTGGCCATACACGGTGAGTGAAGCCCTGGACCGGTTAATTGATGAATTGAGAGATGCACGTCAGGAAAGAAGTCGCTTTGATACATTTATCCGCACGCAAACCTTTTTAGATCAACTGACCGGAACTGCAAACCGGGTGCTGTTTGATAACAAACTTGAGTCTTCACTGCTGGAAGGCGGGGCAACCGGTGGATTATTAATGCTCTGTATTGAAGATCTTGATGAAGTATCTGAAGAGAGTGGTAAAACCGAGGTAGATGCTTTGATTGTGAATGTTGGAGAATGCATTTCTAACATTATTCAGCGTTATCCTGACGTCATCTTATCCCGCTATTATGACTTTGTTTTTGTCGTCCTCATTCCGCATCAGAGCTCTAAAGAAGTCTCATCCGTTGCGATTCAGTGCCTGAAAGCGATAAATAAAATTCTTCCTCCGGCTCCGTTGGACAGGAAAAACTGGTGCCATATCGGGGTGAGTATGTATACCGAAGGTGACCGCAGAGGGCGGATTCTTGATGAAGCAGAAATTGCGGTTAAGTCTGCACGTTTAGAAGAAGTCAACGCCTGGAGTAGTTTCCACAAAATCAAGTCAAATGATAATGAACTCAGTAATGTGCGCTGGCGAACTTTATTTGAGCAGTATCTGAACCCGGATAAAATACACCTTTTTGCACAGGACTGTTATCTGATTGGGGAAGATTCAGGAATCTCGGAGTCTGTTCATAAAGAAATTTTTGTCCGGATTCCTGAAAATGGCCGCTACATTAAGTTTTCCCGGTTTAGTTCAGCCATTGTCAATATTGGTTTTGAAGCCGTATTAGACCGGCTGGTTTGTCAGTGTATGGTCCGTTATCTGGCGAAACAAAAAGATAACGCACAAGTATATTCAATTAATTTGTACGTCATTCCCTTCTCGGATCGTCGTTATTTCAAATGGTTTCGCTATTTACTGCTAGGCTTAACACAAAAACAGAGAGCATGTTTATGTTTTGAGTTCAATGAAAGCCAGCTGGTCAGGCATTTAGATTATATGCGTCCGGTGGTCAGGATGATTTCAGGTTTTGGTTGTAAAGTGGTTGTCAGTGAAGCCGGGAGAATGATAGTAAGTACTCATTATATTAAAGATTTAAAAGTTGATTATCTGAAGCTACACCGGAGTCTGGTGAAGAAAGTAGAACACCGGCACGAAAATCAGCTGTTTGTCAGAAGTATGCTCGGTGTTTGTCGCGGGAGTGAAACAAAAGTTATTGCTGTTGGGGTAGAATCAGAAGATGAATGGCTGACTTTAAAATCTTTAGGTGTCCATGGTGGACAAGGGCGTTTATTTGCGCCTGAAAAGCAATTAATCCCTGCACCTAAGCCTGCCATTATGGTGAAACCCGGTAAAAGAAAGCGCTGGAAAACCAAACCGGTTGCTCATCACAAGTGAGCAAATAGTATTCAACTCATTCTCCCGTGATGATAAAAAGGTGTCAAACTTGGGCGATGAGTAAGAAATATGTTAGAAATTACATGTTTCTGTCCATCTTTACGCTCCAATACCTTGCTGATATTGCATGGCATTGGTACATTTAGTGGAATTTCTATCTTCAATTTTCTTGCAGGACGAACGAAGAATATGTTTAAGAAACTTCGTGGTATGTTTTCAAACGACCTATCCATTGATTTAGGTACAGCTAACACGCTTATTTATGTAAAGGGACAGGGTATTGTTCTTGATGAACCATCTGTTGTTGCGATTCGCCAGGATAAAGGCCGGGGTGGTCGCAGTGTTGCTGCCGTCGGTCATGCAGCGAAGCAGATGCTTGGACGTACTCCGGGCAATATTTCAGCGATTCGCCCGATGAAAGATGGGGTTATTGCTGATTTTTATGTGACAGAAAAAATGTTGCAGACATTTATCAAGCAGGTCCATGACAACAGTTTTCTTAAACCCAGTCCCCGGGTTTTAATTTGTGTCCCTTGTGGTTCAACTCAGGTGGAACGCCGTGCAATTAAAGAGTCGGCTGAAGGTGCAGGAGCACGGGAAGTTTATCTGATTGATGAACCCATGGCTGCTGCAATTGGTGCTGGTTTACGGGTTTCAGAGCCAACAGGTTCTATGGTTGTTGATATCGGTGGTGGTACAACGGAAGTTGCCGTCATTTCCCTGAATGGTGTGGTTTACTCATCTTCCGTACGTATTGGTGGTGACCGCTTTGATGAAGCGATTATTAATTATGTCCGCAGAAATTACGGTAGTTTAATTGGTGAAGCAACGGCTGAAAAAATTAAACATGAAATCGGGACTGCCTACCCGGGAGACGATGTTCGTGAGATTGAAGTTCGCGGACGTAATTTAGCTGAAGGTGTTCCCCGCAGCTTTACCCTGAATTCTAATGAAATTCTGGAAGCACTGCAGGAGCCGCTAACCGGAATTGTTTCTGCAGTGATGATTGCACTTGAGCAATGTCCTCCTGAACTGGCATCCGATATTTCAGAGAATGGCATGGTCCTGACGGGTGGTGGTGCACTACTGAAAGATCTGGACCGTTTGTTGACCGAAGAAACCGGTATTCCGGTTGTTGTCGCTGATGATCCTCTGACGTGTGTTGCCCGGGGCGGCGGAAAAGCACTGGAAATGATTGATATGCATGGCGGTGATTTATTCAGTGAAGAGTAGTGTCGATTCTGCAGAGATGAAGATTCAACACAAATCAGGATGTGCATCATGAAGCCAATTTTTGGGCGGGGGCCGTCTCTCTCACTACGCTTGTTTTTTGCAGTTGTTTTATCAGCCAGCCTTATGCTGGCTGATAACCGTTTAAACGCTTTTTCACAGGTTCGTTATGTGTTGAACAGTATTGTGGCCCCGATACAGTATGCCGCGAACTTGCCCAGAGCTGTTTTTGACGGGCTTTATGAACGTTTGAACAGTTATCAGAATCTGCTGGAAGTGAACCGGCAGCTGAAACAAGATGTTCTGACTCTGAAGAGTGATTTAATCTTACTCAACCAATACGAAGAAGAAAATCAACGGCTCAGGAAACTATTGGGCTCATCGTTTGTCCGGGATGAGAAGAAAATGGTCACTGAAGTGATGGCAGTTGATACTTCTCCGTATACGCATCAGGTGGTGATTGACAAAGGTAAAATTGACGGTGTTTATGAAGGTCAGCCCGTGATTAACGAAAAGGGTGTGGTTGGTCAGGTGACGTTTGTTGCTGCTCATAACAGCCGGGTTTTACTATTGATTGATGCCAACAGCGCTATTCCGGTTCAGGATTTAAGAAATGATATTCGAGTGATTGCTTCCGGTAATGGTCAGTCTGAATATATCCAGCTGGAACATATTCCGGGAAGCACTGACATTGAAGAAGGTGACCTGTTGGCATCTTCCGGCTTAGGTGGCGTTTATCCTGAAGGATATCCGGTTGCCCGGGTCACTAAGGTAGATCGCGATACCCGGCGGGAGTTTGCGGTCATTGAAGCTGTACCCGTCGTCGATTTTGATCGGCTGCGCTATTTATTACTGGTGTGGCCAAACGAAGAAAGACAACAGAAAGCAAGATTATCTTCTCCTGAGCAATTCGGTAAGGGGGAAAGTCGTGGGAAATAGTGTATTTCGCGGACATTTGGTGATCTGGATTTCTTTCCTTTGCGCTTTGATTTTACAGACGATCCCCTGGCCTGGTACTTTGGATCTGCTTCGTCCGTCCTGGATTTTACTGATTGTGTGTTATTGGGTACTGGCATTGCCGCACCGGGTTAATGTTGGGACTGCTTTAATTCTTGGATTACTTTGGGACCTGATTTTAGGGTCGACACTTGGTATCCGGGGCATGATGATGTCTGTTGTTGTGTATTTGGTTGCGATGAACTTTCTGATACTCAGGAATATGGCACTATGGCAGCAAGCGGTTGTGATGGGATTACTCACAATATTTCTTGATTTGTTGGTCTTCTCCGGCGAGTTCATGGTCCGAATGGTTCAATTTAATCCTTTATCTCTATGGAGTGGTGTAATTAGTTGTATCCTCTGGCCCTGGATGTTTTTATTACTCCGCCGTGTCAGACGTTACTGGAATATAAAATGACAACATCGCAACTCTTTCTTGCATCAGCCTCTCCAAGACGAAAAGAATTATTGACTCAACTGGGTTATCAGTTTGAAATCCTTGTTTCAGACATTGAAGAAAAAAGAAAAGAACAAGAATCACCAGAGGCATATGTCTCCCGTTTATCCTGCGAAAAAGCAGATGTCTGTCTGAAGCAGTTACAGCATCCTAAGGCTGTCGTGCTGGGAGCGGATACAGTGGTGGTCACTGGTGATCGGCAAATCCTGGAAAAACCCGATAACTTTGACCATGCAAAACAGATGTTGCAAATGCTCTCAGGTTGTTGCCATGAAGTGATGACCGCAGTAACCGTGATGAATTCACATCGTTCACAAACCAGCCTTGTAAAAACGAAAGTATGGTTCAAAGATTTATCAGAACAGGAGATTGAACAGTACTGGTTATCCGGAGAACCGTGTGATAAAGCCGGTAGCTATGGGATTCAGGGGATTGGCGGAAAGTTTGTAACCAGAATTGAAGGAAGTTATTACGCAGTGGTTGGGTTACCTTTATATGAAGCAGACCTGCTTTTGCATCAGTTTTTATCCGATTAGAATTGAGGGGCGCTCATGAGTGCTGAATTGTTGTTAAATGTAACGCCAAGTGAAACGCGTGTGGCGATGATTGAAGATGGGATCCTGCAGGAAATCCATATTGAGCGTGATGCAAAGCGTGGTATTGTCGGTAATATTTATAAAGGTAAAGTCAGCCGGATCCTGCCTGGAATGCAGGCTGCATTCATTGATATCGGACTCGATAAGGCTGCATTTTTACACGCTTCTGATATCGTACCGCACACTGAATGTGTTGCAGAGAATGAAAAACAGCAATTTCAGGTTCGTGACATTTCTGAATTAGTACGCCAGGGGCAGGATATAGTTGTCCAGGTTGTCAAAGACCCTCTGGGGACCAAAGGTGCCCGTTTAACCACTGATATTACATTACCTTCCCGGTACCTGGTATTCATGCCGGGAGCCAGTCATGTCGGCGTTTCTCAGAGAATCGAGAGCGAAAAGGAGCGGGAGCGCTTAAAAAACATCGTTTCTCATTATTGTGATGAATTGGGTGGTTTTATCATTCGGACTGCAGCAGAAAGCGCTGATGAGAAAGAGCTGTCTCAGGATGCCGCATTCCTTAAGCGTCTGTGGTCAAAAGTGCTTGAGCGCCGTTCAAGATATAAAACCCGGGCAAAACTTTACGGAGAGCCGGGGCTGTCTCAGCGTATTTTAAGAGATTTTGTCGGAACGGAGTTAACCAAAGTATTAATTGATTCCCGGCTTGAGTATGAAAATTTAATAGATTTCACCTCTGAATATGTGCCGGAGCTTTCCGATAAACTGGCGCTTTATGAAGGTGATAAGCCAATTTTTGATATGTACGATATCGAGAATGAAATTCAGCGCTCTCTGGATCGGAAGGTGAACCTGAAGTCGGGCGGCTATCTGATTATCGATCAAACTGAAGCAATGACAACCATTGATATTAATACCGGGGCTTTCGTTGGCCGGAGAAATCTGGAAGACACCATTTTCAATACCAATATTGAAGCGACGCAGGCCATTGCCCGCCAGCTTCGGTTAAGAAACCTGGGGGGCATTATCATTATTGATTTTATTGATATGTCTTCTGATGAGCATCGTCAACGCGTATTAGCTTCACTGGAAATGGCGCTGATCTATGACCGGGTGAAAACAAATGTGAATGGATTTACACAGCTTGGTCTGGTCGAAATGACCCGGAAGCGGACCCGGGAAAGCATTGAGCATGTGTTGTGCTCTGTGTGTCCGGCCTGTGAAGGGCGTGGGTATGTGAAAACCGTCGAAACGGTCTGTTTTGAAA
Source organism: Vibrio quintilis (assembly GCF_024529975.1). Lineage (GTDB taxonomy): Bacteria > Pseudomonadota > Gammaproteobacteria > Enterobacterales > Vibrionaceae > Vibrio > Vibrio quintilis. The sequence continues at coordinate 546,440 of NZ_AP024897.1, forward strand.
TCCTCAGAGAAATCACCCGGGTTAACCGCGCCTATGACTCAGATAAATTTGTTGTCTATGCGTCGCCTGCTGTGGCTGAAACCTTACAGGGAGATGAGTCTCACGCTTTGGCTGAACTGGAAGTCTTTATTGGTAAGCAAGTCCGGATTCAAACTGAACCTTTGTATGTTCAGGAACAATTTGACGTTGTGATGATGTAATTCGGGAGCATTGGACATTGTGCGTATCGTCATTTCCCATGTTGTACAATATTTGCTGTGGTTGCTGATTAGCACTTTAGTTCTGCTGGCTTTAGTGATAACGGCGCTCAGGGTCGCCCTGCCACATATGAATCAGTATCAGACTTCAATTATTGACTGGCTGAATCATCAAACCGGGATTCAGACCTCAGTTACCGAAGTCAGGGGAGCATGGAAAAATACACGACCTTCTGTTTCTCTTCAGGGAATGACAGCCCATTTACCTGACGGCTCAAATATATCGCTCAGTGTTGAGAGTATTGATCTCGAATTTGATTTATTAAAGTCTCTGCTCCAGTGGCAGCCTGTTATTGCAAACCTGGAGATTCATGATTTACATCTGGATATTTCTTCGGTTGATTTGCTGAATCTCTACCATGATGGAGAGGATCCGGCTGCAGTACACAATAATGATTCCCAGATCGAAACCATCCGGTTACTTGATAATGTATTTCTGCGACAGCTCGATGACTTCTCTATTCTGAATTCAGCTATTCGTTACCGGGCCATTTCCGGCGAAATTCGTCAGCTCAATATTGAACGTTTGAAATGGCGTAATGATGATCACCGCCATCAGGCCCGGGGTGTTGTCAGTATCGCCAATACGGGGATTAACTCTCTTTCGGTTAGTGCTGATTTCAAAGATTTTGACTCTTTCCGGGATATATCCGGACAGTTTTATCTGGGATCTGACAATATAGAAATCGGATCATGGATTACTCAGTATTCAAAGAAAGAAACAGGAATCAAAGGTGGGCAGCTGAGCTTAAATGCATGGCTGACACTGGAGCATAATAAGCCGGTTGATGGTTATGTGCAGTTACAACCCTCAACTATTTTATTGTCCGAAAAACGGAAGCACACACTTCAGTTCAGTAGCGGGGTCTTTAAATTAGTCCCGAACGGAAAAGGTGTGGCTGTCCAGGCAGAAAATATCCGGATGGCTTATGATGACCAACAGTGGCCGGCGCTGAGTTTTTTACTGGACTGGCAACCTTCTGGCTGGAAAATTAATTTACCACAACTGGACATCGGCCCGCTGAGCCGTTTTGTAAAGCAGCTTCCGGTTTCTCCTCAGGTCAAAAAAATGCTGCATAACCTGCAGCCCCGCGGACAGCTGAATGATATCCGTGTTGCGGGAACATCTACTGATATCCGTTATTCAGCCCAACTGGCTGACGGCGCTATCTCACAATGGTATTTGCTGCCTGAAGCCCATCACTTGCAGGCAAGTATTTCCGGAGATAATCACAAAGCGGTTATTCGCGCGGATTTGACCGATGAAACATTACCGTATGGTGATGTTTTTCAGGCACCACTTCGAATTAATCAGGGCCATGTCAATCTGGTCTGGCAGTCGGATGATAATGGCTGGTCTTTGTGGTCTGATAAAGTTTCGGTACAAACGCCGGACTTAAAGGTTTTAGGGGCATTTAAACTGGATTTCCCTGACGGGCAAAGTCCGTTTCTGTCGTTTTATACTGAGGCTGATTTGCGCAATGCCGGAGAGATCTGGCGTTACTTACCAACCAGGGCACTTGGCGATGACTTAACGGATTACCTGTCTTCAGCAATTCAGGCCGGGCAGGCAAAGACATCTAAACTGCTTTGGTTCGGTGCGTTGCATGATTTTCCTTATAATCGGCACAATGGGGTATTTCAGGCCGCAGTGTCTTTGGAAAATGCCCGTTTCAGCTATGATACGGCATGGCCACCGCTGAAGAACCTTCAGGCTGATATTTTGTTTCAAAATGAGTCAATGACTCTGGAGTCCGATCATGCTGAACTAATGAATGTTAAAGCTCAGCATGTTACCGGAAGAATCCCCAGTCTGGAAAGTGCCGGGCATATTGAAATTGAAGTGAAGGCTCAGGCTCAGGGGAACGATGTGCGGGATTTCATGACGTCAACGCCATTGGTTGATACGGTTGGTGCCGCACTGACTGCTGTTCAGGTCAGAGGAAATGTGAATTCCGAATTTAAGTTGAAGATTCCGTTTGAAAGTCACCATGATGAAAGAGCCTGGGGATGGGCCGATTTAAAGGATAACCGGGTTGAAATTCAATCACCTTCGATTGATTTACAGTCTGTGTCCGGGCGAATTTACTTTGATAATGATGTATTGAAAGCACCTAAGCTTCGCGGGAAGCTGTTAGGGCAGCAGATTGCATTAAATTTTAAGGGTGAGAGTGGTAAAAAAGGCTATAACGTTCATATCAATACCGGAGGAAACTGGCAGGTTCGTCCGTTAGAAAAATATCTGGATAAGAAATGGATTCAGCCTCTGGGAGGAAAATCTCTGTGGGGAATGGGCATTGATCTTCAGTTAAATGATATCGGGTTTTCTTATCAGATGAATTTAAATGCGGATTTGAAGTCTGTTTCAAGCCAATATCCATATCCTTTGAATAAACCTAAGGGGCAGGCTGGTCAAGCGGTTTTACAGGTTTCAGGTAATCAGGAAACCATTAGTGCGCGTGTCCATGTGCCGGGCGGAAAATTTCAGACTGAAATTGATATCACCCAGCCGAAGCCTGTGCTGGATGCGACTTACTGGCTGATTGGTAACGGCAGTTTCAAAGTGAGTCCGGTTGTTGGTCATTCAGCATTGATAAGAACCGATCATTTCAACTTTGATCAATGGCTGACATTAATTACATCAGAAGATGCAGCGCCGCAGACTGGTGCCGCTTCGTCTTCTTTGATGCCTGACATTCCCGTACCAGATCATGTTGATATGAAGGTGAAAGAGCTGACCCTGGCGACTCTGGAGTGGCATGATGTTGAATTTCTGGCCCGCCGAAAAGGCCCGGGTTGGCGGGTTGATCTGACAAGCCAGGAAGCCACGGGGAAAGCGAATTATATTGAACCCTATGATTTGAGTGTGTCACTTGAGCAGTTCCATTTATATATTCCGGCTTTAGAAGAAAGAAACAATGATGATTCATTATTTATCGATGAAAGCCGCAAAGATTCTCTGGAAATTACAGATTTTGACCGCCGTTTTCATCAGTTGATGCCAAATCTGACGCTGGTGATTGACGACTTCTGGTTCCAGGGATACAAGGTTGGTCGTTTGAACATGGATTTCCAGCGACAGGGAAAAGTCCTGTCGTGGAAGAAAATTGATATTACGAGCGGAACGAATGAAGTTCACGCGACAGGTGAGTGGACGCTCGATGGTGACCGGAGCCATACTAAACTGAATCTGAGTCTGAAAGGTGAAAATAACAGTGACCTGATGGAGCGGTTCGGAATTACTTCAGGTATTCAGAAAGCACCGTTTTCGATGACAACTCTGGCTGAATGGGAGGGCGCTCCCTGGTCAATGCAGCTTAATACACTCCAGGGGGAAATCAGTTCTGAATTAGGTAAAGGTACCGTCTCTGATGTCAGTGGCGCAGCCCGTTTGCTGGGCATATTCAGTCTGGATTCTATTATCCGTAAAATGCAGCTGGATTTCAGTGATGTGTTTGATAAGGGGATGGCGTTTGATTCAATTGAAGGGAAGGGAACCATTTCTCAGGGGATATTTGTAACCAATAATATCTCAATGGATGCTGTTGCTGGTGATATGCAGATCAAAGGCATTGTTGATCTGAATACCCGTATGATTGATGCAGAAGTCCATTTTGTTCCGGATATTACCTCGGGTATTCCTGTATTGAGTGCTTTTGCCGTTACCCCGCAAACTGCTTTATATGTGCTGGCAATTACAACGGTTATTTCTCCGGTTGTGGAGGTGTTTACTGAGGTAGACTATTCGGTTAAAGGGCCGATCGATAATCCGGTTGTTAAAGAAATTTCCAGACGTAAAGGTGAATTTAAACTTCCGGAGAAGTTTCGGAGCAAAGTGAAGAAGAAGGAGGCCGGCAAGTGAGTCATGTTGGTTTGATTCAGATGACGTCAGTCCCTCAGCCGGAAGTTAATTTGTCATTCATTGAATCGCAGGTTTCATCGCTGGCGTCTCAGGGGGCTCAGTGGATTGTCACGCCTGAAAATGCCATTGTGTTCGGAACAAAGCAGGACTATCACACTCACGCAGAGTACTTAGGTGAGGGGCCGGTTCAGCAAACCTTGTCTGATATTGCGCGTAAATATTCGGTCTGGCTGGTGGCTGGCAGCTTTCCCATCCGTACCCAAAGTGGTGTGACCACGACCATGCTGGTTTATAACAATGATGGTGAATTAGCAGCATCTTACGATAAACTGCATATGTTTGACGTCGATGTGGATGATGGGCACCGACGTTACAGAGAATCTGAGATATTTCAACCGGGAGAGCAGATTCAGGTGGTATCAACACCATTTGGTGAGCTTGGGTTATCTATTTGTTATGATGTCCGCTTTCCCCATTTGTATTCTGCATTACGCAATTTGGGATCTCAGATTATTTTGGTTCCTGCAGCGTTTACAGCCGTGACAGGGCAGGCTCACTGGGAAACATTGTTACGGGCCAGAGCGATTGAAACGCAATGCTGGATTGTTGCTGTAAATCAGGGTGGCATTCACCCCGGAGGACGCGAGACCTGGGGCCATTCGATGGTCATCGATCCCTGGGGAAATATTGTTGCGGGTTTAGAGCAGGCGCCGGCAAACTTAATTGCCCAAATTGATCCTGACTTATTGAATGAAATAAGAACGTCAATGCCGGTTTTGGCACATGCAAGATTTGAAAATCATTTTTTACCAAAAAAGAGCGAATTATGACCATTAAGCATATAGAAGATGCTTTGCTTCATCCGACCGGGTTGACGGAACAGCATCTGGAACAGACGTTATCAGAAATGATGACAAGACAAATTGATTATGCTGATATTTATTTTCAGTCCAGCTGGCATGAGTCGTTAGTGTTAGAAGATGGTTTGATCAAAGATGGCTCATTTAATATTGATCGGGGTGTTGGTGTCCGGGCTGTTACCGGCGAAAAAACTGGTTTTGCTTACTCAGATCAATTGACGACAGAAGCGCTGTCACAAAGTGCACATGCTGCCAGAGGAATTGCCAGACAGGGACAGAATGGCAAGGTAGCAGCCTTCTCTCATCAAAAATACCCGGCAGTTTATGATGATATTAATCCGTTAAGCAGCTGGGAGAAAGAGCAGAAGACTGCTTTGTTAAAAGAGTTAGATGCTTATATCCGGACGAAAGAGCCTTTAGTACAGGAAGTGAGCATCAGTCTGACTGGTGTTTATGAGCGTGTGCTTGTTGCCGCAACTGATGGGACGTATGCCGGAGATATTCGTCCGTTGGTACGTTTGTCGATTAGTGTGCTTGCCCAGAGGGGAGACCGGCGTGAACGTGGTAGCTCTGGCGGTGGTGGCCGGTTTGGATATGATTATTTTCTTTCAGATAATACCGGAAGCAAAATCGCATACCAGTATGCTGACGAAGCCATCCGGCAGGCCATGGTGAATCTGGATGCTATCGATGCACCTGCCGGTACTATGCCGGTCGTTCTGGGTTCTGGCTGGCCCGGAGTGTTACTTCATGAAGCGGTCGGACATGGTTTAGAAGGTGATTTTAACCGCAAAGGCTCATCGGTGTTCGCCGGAAAAATGGGACAGCAGGTTACATCAAAACTGTGTACGATTGTTGATGACGGCACATTAAAAGACTTAAGAGGCTCTTTAAATATTGATGATGAAGGCGTCCCCGGACAATATAATGTCCTGATTGAAAACGGGCAGCTGAAAGGATATATGCAGGATAAGCTGAACGCCCGGTTAATGAATGTTGCTCCGACAGGAAACGGGCGGCGTGAGTCTTATGCGCATTTGCCTATGCCCAGAATGACGAATACCTATATGTTGCCGGGTGAGCATTCTCCTGAAGAGATCATCTCAACGGTTGAGAAAGGTGTGTATGCGCCTAACTTTGGTGGTGGGCAGGTCGATATTACATCGGGTAAGTTTGTTTTTTCAGCATCTGAAGCTTATTTAATTGAGAAAGGAAAAGTGACCCGGCCAATCAAAGGTGCGACTTTGGTTGGTTCTGGAATTGAAGCCATGCAGCAGGTCTCCATGGTCGGTAATGATTTACAAATTGATCGGGGCGTTGGTGTTTGTGGCAAGGCCGGACAAAGTGTACCGGTCGGTGTTGGGCAGCCAACGCTGAAACTGGATGCGCTGACTGTTGGCGGTACCGATTAAATGTATGATACCCATGCACCTTCAGGCGGTTTGGGTATATAGACTGATAGATTGAAAATAACTGGAGTATCTTATGTCTCAGGAAGACGAATACTTGTCGGTAGAAGCGCTGATTGAATTGCAACAGGAAGAAACCCGGGGAATCATTCAGGCTTTGCTTGAAGACGGGAGTGAGCCTGAAGCGCGCTATGAAATCGAGCATCATCTGTTTGCTGAAGACTTTGCGAAGTTGGAGAAAGCCGTGATTGAGGCTTTCAAAATGGGTTTTGAAGTTTTGGAAGCCGAAGAAGCTGAAGACGAAGATGGTCAGTTGCTCTATTGTTGTGATGCAACCATGGAGTCAGCTCTTGATCCGAAAGCGATAGATGAACAGGCTGAAAAAATGATTCGTCTCGCAGAGAAATATGACATCATTTATGATGGATGGGGGACTTACTATGAAGGTGAAGATGCCATTTATCCCGATGATGAAGAAGAAGATGAAGCGTAATTGTATTGATTGCATGAAACCAGCGGTAATCGCTGGTTTTTTTATATCTCTCTATACCCAAACAACCTGAACCCTGCATCTTCAGGTTGCTTGGGTATAATTATATCTCTCAACTGGCTGCATCCGCCTCAGAATTATGTATATAATGTAAAAATTGATCTAAAACAAATTATGCCGCATGAAATATTCCCTGTCAGGCCTTTGGCAACTTTCTCCGCTTTCTGATCTTTCTGTTCCACAAGATGATATAAGTTTTCCGGCAGCCCTGAGTACTGTTTTACCCGGAACTCTGTCTGAATCTGATATTGCAGCACAGGAATGGCACCTGATGCATGATATAGAGGTTGATGATGTACTGCTTGGCTTTGCGGCGACTGATTTGATCTTATCCGGAATTGAATATCATGCTGAGGTTCGGTTAAACGGGGTTGCACTTTTTGACTGTGATTCATCTTCAACAAGTTACAGGAAGGATATCCGGCCTTTGCTGCAAGCCGGAAGAAACCGGTTTGAAATCTTATTTCTTGAACCGGATGATGACTGGTTGATTGATGAATCTGAGGATGAATCTCAGGTATGCTATCTGGGAAATCATCAGCGGGAACGAAGTGATCCGCGTATGGGGATCTGGCAGGAACCTTACTTACAATGTATTCGTCATGCCAGACTGACTCGTCTGGCAACCGAGCAGATATGGCACCACGGTGGTGGATGTGAGTTACTGGTGCATATTTATTTCGATATTCTGAAACCGGGGTTGTTATCGGCATCAGTCAAATTTGATGGGATGATTTATCATATTCCAATTGATGTAAGAACCAATCATGCCAGTGCACTTTTTCAGGTTGAAGCGCCCCGGTATTATGACCCGGAGCATCCGGACGATGAAGATCTGTATCTGTTAACTGTACAGCTTGACGGGCAAAACCAAACCTGCCGGATTGGATTAAGTGATTCGCTACAGGTTCTTCATTTTCCTGTTTAGTCTTGGTGTTGTTGGTGCCAGTCGTCTCTGCTTTATCTGAGCTAAAAGATAAAATAGCTAAGCGCAGAAGCAGAGACTTCCCGGATTATTTTTCCTGAGGTTTGACAACCAGGACATGAATGGGCGAGTTTTGTACCACTTTGCTGGCGACAGAGCCTAACACGACCTTATCAATTTTTGATCGTTTATGGCTTGGCATAATAATCAGGTCTGTTCCCAGCTTTTCTGCATAATCTAAAATTGTGACATATGGCTTCCCTTCTGCAATATGAAGATGGTAGACAATGTCATCATCAATATGGGTATCAGCAAAAGATTTCAGCTGCGCTTTCACATCGGCTTTCATCTGTTTTGCTGCATCTTTAGGGAAGTATGTCGAAACCATGGACATATGGATACCGGGCAAAACATTGAGCAAATGAATTTCGGCATGAGCTTGCCGGGCGTGCCAGACGGCCATTTCGACGGCTTTATCTGCAAAGCCTTTCTCATTTAAATCAACAGGTACAAGAATGTGTTTGTACATTTATATGACCTCACTAGCAATAATTCATTATCATTATAGGCCCGACTATTTGCCGGGCACATTGATTAGACACGCTATTTTGGTTGTTTTTCCCGTCGTTTCTGGTTCCATCCCAAAAGTAGTGTGATGAATATTGCCGGTACAAATACCCACTCTTTCATTGGCCGGGCTGATTTTTTAATGATGGACTGGATCTCCCAGTCAAAATCGATGCCAGCGGATTCTGCCGGACTGCCAAATTCAATCATATCGACATACATGCCATTATCTTTGGCGGCCAGGGTCAGCCCCATGGATTGAATTCTCTCAGCTGCGGTTTTTGCATCCTGATCAAAAGGTAGCTGAACAGTTTTTGTGACCTGATCACCATCCAGCGTTTCACCTGAGACAATGAGTGACAGTTTTTCACCGGTATGAAGATCCATGACATGTTCGCTGATCGCTGTTCCCGGATAGAACTCTTTTGCCGGATAAACCATATCCCACCAGAATCCCGGCCGGAAGAAGGTAAATGTTAACAGCAGGAGCAGACCTGTTTCCCACCACTTATTTTTCGTAAACCACCAGCCCTGAGTTGCTGCAGAGAAAAGCAACATTGCCGTAATTGCTGAGAGTATCGTCAGCATCAGATGCCACCATGTATCGATGCCCATCAGCAGCAGTTGGGTATTGAACACAAACATAAACGGCAATATGGCGGTACGGATATCGTAGGTAAAGCCCTGAATACCGGTTCGTATCGGATCCGATTTTGCGATCGCTGCGGCAGCAAAAGCTGCCAGCCCGACCGGCGGCGTATCATCGGCCAGAATACCGAAATAGAAGACAAACAGATGAACTGCAATCAGCGGAATGATCAAACCATGTTGTGCGCCGAGTGTGACGATGACCGGAGCCATCAGGGTTGAAACGACAATATAGTTTGCTGTGGTCGGCAATCCCATCCCCAAAACCAGACTGATAACCGCGGTGAAAACCAGCATCATAATGACGCTGCCGCCGGAAATGAATTCAACAAAATCGGTCATGACCAGACCAATACCCGTCAGGGTCACGACACCCACAACGGTTCCTGCTGCAGCTGTTGCCACACCAATTCCGATCATATTCCGTGCTCCGGAAGCCAGGCTTTCAAACAGATCGTTCACACCGGCTTTCACTTGTTGAGACACATCACCTGACTTTGTCATCAGTGCCATCAGTGGTCTTTGCGTCAGTAAAATGAAAATCATAAATACTGTTGCCCAGAAAGCTGAAAGCCCCGGAGAGAAGCGCTCGACCGTCAGACACCAGACCAAGACTACGATTGGCAGCAGAAAATGTAAGCCTGATTTGACTGTCGGGCCGGGATCAGGAATTTCACTGATATCCTGTTCGAGATCGGTATTTTGATCTGCATAACCCGATGAAATTTTAACTAAGCCGATATAGGCCAGTAATAAAATAACTGTCAGTATTGGGGTGGCAGCTTCTCCAAAGACGTCTTTTGTCCAGCCGATACCGTAGTAAACAGCAGTACTTAAGATGCATAATCCTGAAATCGTCCCCATGAATGAGGTCAGACCTTGCAACAATGTTGAGGTTCTTTTTCTGGGAAGGCCTGTCATACCGGCTTTGCAGGCTTCCAGGTGGACAATATAGATCAACGCAATGTAAGAAATCAGGGCTGGTAATAAAGCCGCTTTAATGACTTCAACATAGGAAATACCAACATACTCAACCATCAAAAATGCGGCTGCGCCCATGATTGGCGGAGTAAGCTGGCCGTTGGTCGAAGCTGCAACTTCGACTGCACCTGCTTTCGTTCCGGGAAAGCCAACCCGTTTCATCAGCGGAATTGTAAATGTGCCTGTCGTGACAACATTAGCAATGGATGAGCCGGAGACCAAACCTGACAAACCGGAAGCTACAACGGCAGCTTTTGCCGGTCCGCCCCGCATATGTCCCAGAAGTGAAAAGGCGACCCGGATAAAATAAGCACCGGCTCCTGCCCTTTCCAGCATGGCACCAAAAAGAACGAACAGAAATACAAATGAGGTTGATACGCCGAGCGCAACGCCGAATACGCCTTCCGTCGTCAGCCACAGGTGTGACATGGCCTTATTCAGACTTGCCCCTTTATGGGCAATCACTTCCGGCATGTAAGGGCCGCCAAATGTATAGGCCAGAAAGACTGCAGCAACAAGCATCAAGGGAGGGCCCAAAGCCCGCCGCGTTGCTTCTAGTAATAAGATCATGCCGGTGACTGCAACAACAATATCCATTGTTGTTGGCGCACCAGAACGACCTGCCAGTTCATGATAAAACAGATAGATATATGCCGCAGAAAAACCACCGGCCAGCGCAAGGAGCCAGTCGGTTAAGGGGATATGATCCCGCGGCGAGTTTTTCATCGCCGGATAAGCAGTAAATGCCAGAAAAATGGCGAACATTAAGTGAATAGAGCGGGCCTGGGTGTCATTGAGCACCCCGAAATCAAAAATAAATGGTAGTGGTGATGCGTACCATAATTGAAACAAGGACCAGCAAACAGGAATTACCCACAGTAACCGCCCTGCAAGCCCTTTGGGATTACGTGCTCCTGTATCTGATTGTGCAACCATATCCTGCACATCTTGAGACGGAGATTGAGCTTGAGTCATGTTTTTTATCCTTATTTGAATCGTTTGGTTAACTAAAAAACGACTTTAAGAATGCAAAGCCAGAAGTGGTATCAGGATATTTATCGTATCCATACCAGAATGAAATAAGGAGGCTGACCAGCCTCCTTATGACTAACTATCAGATTAGCGGAGGTGATTACTTCAACAAGCCAATTTCTTTGTAGTATTTGACGGCTCCGGGATGGAGTGGGATGGAAATTCCCGCTTTAACCATATCTTCTTTTTTTAGATGGGCAAATGCCGGATGGAGTCGTTTAAAGGTGTTGAAGTTTTCAAAGACAGCTTTTGCAACGTTATAAGCCACTTTATCAGGAACATCTGAGCTGGTGACTAAAGTTGCGGCAACTCCAAAACTTTTCACGTCTTTATCTGTGCCGCGATACATCCCAGCCGGTACATTTGTGTACGCATAGTATGGGTTTTTTGTAACAATTTGATCGATTTCAGGACCGGTTACCGGAACTAATTTTGCATCACAGGATGTTGTCGCTTCTTTGATTGAACCGTTTGGATGGCCAACCATGTAGATGAAAGCATCAATTTTGTTGTCACACAGAGCTTGTGAACGTTCAGAACCTTTTAATTCTGATGCCAGCTTAAAGCTATCAATATTCCATCCCAGTGCATCCATCACAACCTGCATGGTTGCCCGGTCACCGGAACCCGGATTACCGATATTAACTCTTTTTCCTTTTAAGTCTTTGATACTGTTGATGTTTGCATCCGAGCGTGCAATGACGTTGAAGGGTTCAGTATGAAGAGAGAACATCGCACGGAGTTTCTTAAACGGTCCCTGAGCTTTGAACTGATTGGTGCCATTGTAGCCGTGATACTGCCAGTCTGACTGGACGACTCCAAAATCAAGCTCACCAGAGCGAATGGTATTCACGTTGTAGATTGAACCACCTGTTGATTCGACAGAACAACGGATATGATGATTTTTACGGTTCTTATTTACCAGTTTACATATTGCACCACCTGTCGGGTAATAGACACCAGTGACAGAACCTGTACCAATCGTGATGAATTCCTGAGCGTTTACCACTGAACAAACACCCAGTGCTGAAGCGGTGATTACACCTAATTTCATGATTTTATTAAATGCCATAAATTTCCCTTCCTTTCGTTATTTTGTCTTATCAGATACCAGTGTTCTGATAAGCGTGTCCTCATTGAGAAACGGCAACTTTTTCATATGAGATCTGAAAAAAGTGGGCGAATAATACCAAAATTTTGGCTGGCAAATAAAAATTTGTTGCTAAAAATAGCAGTTCGAAATGCAAAGAATAGTCATGACAGAATCACAATAAGTTTTGAATTGGCTTTTGAATCAATAAGTTAAAAGCCAATGTTCTAAACATAATGAATCTTGTAATTCTGTGAGTGTTATCACGAATATGTCATAAACATGATAAATTATTGAATGGAATATTATTCTGATATTATCAACCTGAATAGTTAAAAAGTTCAGAAATAGACTGAAATAATTGTTCTGTAGATATTTGGAGTGTTGGTGTGATAAAAATCGTATCATCGCCGGCAACAACGCCCAGAATTCCTTCGGATTTCCCCAGTGAATCAAGCAATCTCGCGATCAGTTGTGCTGCTCCGGGACCAGTATGAATGACAACGAGTGCCTTATTATAGTCAATGTCTAATACCAGCTCTCTGAGTGGACTGGAAACTGTTGGAACCCCCAGTTCTGCCGGTAAACAATAGACCATTTCCATCTTGGCATTTCTGGTTCTGACCGCCCCGAATTTCGTCAGCATTCTGGATACTTTCGACTGATTGATATTTTCAAATCCTTCAGATTTCAGTGCATCCACAATATCACTTTGTGAACCAAATCGTTCTTCTCTGAGCAATGCCTTAAACGAACGGATTAAATGCTCTTGTTTATCAATATTTTTCATAATTAGTTTTGATTACCCCTACCTCTGAAACGACCTATTTTCTCATAGGTATTGATATTGCTCAAAGGTATTTAAAAATTGCATCGTGTTAATACTTTGTTAACATAAAGAGACTGTCACGATAAGTAATTCTATAAAAAAGAAAATTACGACTAATATTAATAGTCCAGATCACATGTTGTTGAGTTGTTGCGCCACTTCGCAAAGCTGGCGTCTCTACATTGTAATTATGGCTTAATTGCTATAATTGTTAATTGATTGCATATCGATCGCCCTACAAAAATATTTAGAGAGGAAAACTCCAAGGAGAAATGAAATGAAAGTAGCAGTCATAGGTGCAGCAGGGGGCATTGGTCAGGCCCTTGCTTTATTACTGAAGAACCACTTACCATCTGGCTCTGATCTTGCTCTGTATGATATTGCGCCAGTGACACCTGGAGTTGCAAAAGATTTAAGCCATATACCAACTCCGGTCTCGATCAATGGCTATTCCGGTGAAGATCCCACTCCGGCATTAGAGGGTGCAGATATCGTATTGATTTCAGCAGGGGTTGCCCGTAAGCCCGGAATGGATCGAGCTGATCTTTTTAATGTTAATGCCGGTATTGTGAAGTCTCTTGCTGAGAGAATTGCGGTTGTTTGTCCGCAAGCCTGTATCGGAATTATTACAAATCCGGTGAATACGACTGTGCCTATTGCCGCAGAAGTACTCAAAAAAGCAGGTGTATACGACAAGAGAAAGTTGTTCGGAGTGACGACACTGGATGTGATCCGTTCAGAAACTTTTGTTGCTGAATTGAAAGGAAAAGATCCTCATTCTGTTCATGTACCGGTGATTGGCGGACACTCAGGGGTGACTATATTGCCTTTACTCTCTCAGGTTGAGGGGGTTGAATTTACTGATGAAGAAATCCCTGCTTTAACGCATCGTATTCAGAATGCCGGTACTGAAGTGGTTGAAGCGAAAGCTGGCGGCGGCAGTGCGACTTTATCTATGGGGCAGGCAGCCTGTCGTTTCGGACTTTCTCTGGTTAAGGCGCTTCAGGGACAGCCTGATGTGATCGAATGTGCATATATAGATAGTGATAGTGAGCTGGCTCCATTCTTTGCACAACCTGTCAGATTAGGTAAACATGGTGTAGAAGAAGTACTGAGTTTTGGTGAACTGAGTCAGTTTGAAAAACAGGCGTTGGATGACATGCTTAGTGTACTCAGAGACGACATTCAGACAGGAGTTGACTTCGTCTGATGGTCTCTGTATAGAAGTGATGACCTGAACGAATAAAGAGCTGGCCCGAATGTGTCAGCTCTTTTTGTATCTCTTCTAACTTGTTCTGTGGACGGCAATATCAGCCAGAGCAATGAGTGCCTCTTTATAATCGTTTTCAGGGATGATCTTCAAAGCTTCAATCGCTTTATTCGCTTCTTCCTCAGCTTTTCGGCGGGTGTAGTCAAATGCCCCGGTTTCATTCATGGCCAGCATGATTTCCTCCAGGTGAGACATACCGTTACCTGTTTCTATAGCTTTCCGGATAATGCTAGCCTGACTTTCAGAGCCATGCCTCATTGCATAAATGAGAGGCAATGTTGGCTTGCCTTCGGCAAGATCATCTCCGACATTTTTTCCCATATCATCGCCATCAGAGGTGTAATCCATCACATCATCAATCAATTGAAAAGCAGTCCCGAGATACTTTCCGTAATTACGAAATGCCGCTTCTGTTTCGTCTGATGAGTCCGCAAGAATGGCTCCAATTTGTGCCGCAGCCTCAAAAAGCCGGGCAGTCTTAGAGTAAATCACCTGCATATAGTTTTCTTCGGTTGTATCCGGATCATTGCAGTTCATCAATTGCTGAACTTCACCTTCTGCAATGACATTTACAGCACTACTCATCAGATCAAGGATCTTTAAAGATCCTAACTGAGTCATCATCTGGAAAGATCGGGTATAGATGTAGTCTCCGACGAGCACACTGGCTGCATTGCCAAATGTGATATTCGCCGTTGCTTTACCCCGGCGCATATCTGACTCATCTACGACGTCATCATGGAGCAATGTTGCTGTATGAATGAATTCAATAAATGCAGCAGCTGCTGTATGGGATTCTCCCTGATAATTCAAAGCTTTTGCTGAAAGTATTGAAAGAAGAGGGCGTAATCGCTTCCCACCATTTCCGATAATGTAGAAACCAAGCTGATTGATTAGCGATACATCAGAATTTAATTGAGCAACTATTATTTCGTTCACTTTTGCCATATCACTGGCAGTTAATGCTTGGATAGTCTTAAAATCCATTGTTAATCCGGCTGAGGTTAGATTTTTTGAGGTAATACATCCTTTGGAATCTACGAATAATACACTAAAAAACGCAAATAAATACATGCTAGAATGCGTTGCTCTGGGGACTTTTATCCGTTGATACAATTTTCGCCAAATTTTTCAAAATATGGCTTGTCATGAAGAGTCCGTTCGCGTAGAATTTGCGCCCTATTGATGATTAGTTTAGCGCACACCCTGACTGCCTGATCATTTTGATCAATCACGTATATGGCTGTGCGGAAAGAGCGGAGTAAAATAATGTACGCTGTTTTCCAATCTGGTGGTAAACAACACCGTGTAAGCGAAGGTCAAACACTTCGTTTAGAAAAGTTAGACGTTGAAACTGGTGCAACGGTTGAGTTTGATAAAGTTCTGCTTGTTGCCAATGGCGAAGACATTAAAGTTGGTGCCCCTCTGGTTGAGGGTGGTAAAGTGACTGCTGAAGTCGTACAACACGGTCGTGGCGATAAAGTTAAAATCGTTAAGTTCCGTCGTCGTAAGCACTCTCGTAAGCAGCAAGGTCACCGTCAGTGGTTCACTGAAGTGAAAATTACTGGCATCAACGCTTAATTTAGTAGGAGAGTTTATCAATGGCACACAAAAAAGCTGGTGGTTCTACTCGTAACGGCCGCGATTCTGAAAGTAAACGCCTTGGTGTTAAACGTTTTGGCGGTGAGTCTGTTCTTGCAGGGAACATCATCGTTCGTCAACGTGGTACTAAGTTCCATGCCGGAACTAACGTAGGTATCGGTAAAGATCACACTTTGTTTGCTCTGTCTGATGGCAAAGTAAAATTTGAAGTTAAAGGTCCTAAAAACCGTAAATTCGTTAGTATCGAAGCTGAATAAGCTGACTTTCTGATTGAATTTAAAAGCCCTGCCATTCATGGTAGGGTTTTTTATTTATCTGATTCAGAACATTCATGTGATAAAAACCCTTTATATTTATACCCAGACGATTTGTTGCTCAGATCGTCTGGGTATAAATATGCATAAAATGAAATTCAGAATATCTGATTTACGGATGCTAGAATTTCAGGTGTAGCCTTATGTTGAAGTTACAATGCGACGGTTCGGAGTAGAAGATGAAATTCGTTGATGAAGCTGTAATCAAAGTTGATGCCGGGGACGGTGGTAATGGTGTTGTTAGCTTTTGGCGGGAAAAGTTTGTCGCTAAAGGTGGTCCTGATGGCGGAGATGGCGGAGACGGTGGTGACGTTTACATTCTTGCGGATGAAAATCTGAATACACTCATCGATTATCGCTTTCAAAGATTTTATGCGGCTGAACGTGGTGAGAATGGGCGTGGCGGTAACTGTACCGGGAAACGCGGAAAAGATATTATTCTGCGGGTACCTGTCGGAACCAGAGCAGTTGATATTCATACCAATGAAATCGTCGGGGAAGTTGCAGAGCACGGAAAGAAACTGATGGTCGCCAAAGGCGGATATCATGGCTTGGGGAATACCCGTTTTAAGTCTTCGGTTAACCGGGCACCGCGTCAGAAAACTCTGGGTACAAAGGGAGAAGTCCGGGAGCTGCGACTCGAATTATTGCTGCTTGCTGATGTGGGTATGCTTGGGTTACCGAATGCAGGTAAGTCGACTTTTATCCGTGCTGTTTCTGCTGCTAAACCTAAAGTTGCGGATTACCCATTCACTACTTTAATTCCCAGTCTGGGAGTTGTCAGTGTTCTTCCTGAGAAAAGCTTTGTTGTGGCAGATATTCCCGGTTTGATTGAGGGAGCTTCAGATGGTGCTGGTCTTGGTATTCGCTTCCTGAAGCATCTGGAGCGTTGCCGGGTATTATTACATATGATCGATCTGTTACCGGTTGATCAAAGTGATCCTGCCGAAAATGCAAAAATTATTGTGGATGAATTACTTCAGTACAGCGATAAGCTGGCAGATAAACCTCGTTGGCTGGTTTTCAATAAAGTTGATTTGTTGCCGGAAGAAGAGGCAGAAGCAGTTATTCAACGGGTTCTTGATGCTTTATCCTGGGACGGTGAATATTATCAGATAGCTGCAATCAATAAGAAAGGCACGAAAGCATTGTGCATGAAGCTCTCAGAATTTATGGATAGTCTTCCTAAAGAAGAGACTCAGTCAGCAGATGAAGAAGATAAAGTTGATTTCATGTGGGATGATTATCATCAGGCAACAATCAACAGTGATCATGTGATTACCGAAGATGATGACTGGGATGACGACTGGGACGATGAAGAAGATGACGGACATGTCATTTATACCCGTGAATAATTATTTAAAAATTTCATATAATAGCCGCAATTGTTTATTGCGGTTTTTTTTGTCTAAATCATTTTTAGTTACATGTTTGTCAGGCAAACTCTATACCCAAACAACCTGCATCTTCAGGTTGTTTGAGTATATATTTGATGATGAAAATTATAGTTGTTAGGAAAGGAATCATGACATCGAAACAGAGAGCTGTATCTCGTTTGATTGCACAAGCCGGTCAGATGTTATTAGCCCACGGGGCTGAAAGTACACTTGTCGCTGATATTATGCGTCGTATGGGTGTTGCAAGTGGTATGAATGAGGTCGAGGTTGCTTTAACAGCAAACTCACTTGTTGTTACAACCGTATTTGATGAGCACTGTATTACGACCGCAAGGCGTTGCCAGGATCGCGGTATTAATATGAAGGTTGTTACACATATTCAACGTCTCTGTATCATGATGGAAAAAGGCATTATTGATTACATTTTTGCGCAGCAGAAACTGAATAAAATTGAACCTGAACGATATAACCGCTGGATAGTTGTTGGCATGATTGGATTATCCTGCGGTGCGTTCAGCCATTTAGCCGGGGGAGACTGGATAATCTTTCTGGCCACGTTTATCTCTTCGGCTGCCGGAATGATCGTCAGACAGGAAATCGGGCACCGCCACTTTAATCCTCTGCTGAATTTTGCCGTGACGGCTTTCGTGACTTCGATTATTTCGGCGCAAGCTGTGCTTTATGAATGGGGAAATAAACCTTCTTTGGTGATGGCTTGCTCCGTACTGATGCTTGTTCCCGGTTTTCCTCTGATTAATTCAGTCGCTGATATGTTGAAAGGTTATGCAAATACTGGTATCGCGAGGTTCCTTATTGCGACTTTGCTTACTTTATCTACCTGTTTGGGAATTATTGCTGCAATGTTTGTCACCGGAGTTGGCGCATGGACATAAGTATATTTGATTTATTTTCAGGACTGCTGAACGATATGTTCTTTGCTGCAATTCCTGCGGTTGGATTTGCCCTGGTTTTTAATGTGCCAGCGCCGGCTTTAAAGTATTGTGCGCTGGGTGGTGCGATCGGACACGGCTGCCGGTTCTTGCTGATGCACTTTGGCATGCCAATCGAGTGGGGCACTTTTTTTGCCGCAACGCTTGTCGGTACGATTGGTGTCCACTGGTCCCATCGTTTTCTGGCGCACCCGAAAGTTTTTACTGTTGCAGCTCTGATTCCAATGGTTCCGGGGGTGTTTACTTATCGTGCCATGATTGCCATGGTAGAAATTAATCATGTTGGCTTTTCTCCGGAGCTGTTTTCTATGCTCATGGAAAACTTTTTAAAAGCGATGTTCATTATTGCTGGTCTGGCAGTTGGTCTGGCTGTTCCGGGACTGCTGTTTTACCGGCGAAAACCGGTTGTGTAAGGTTGTGTTCACCAGCGTTCTGTATAGAATACATTGTTTATTTCTCTGATTGAAAGGTGAATCATATGATTGTCAGTATGATTGCAGCAATGGCGAATAACCGGGTAATAGGTAAAGAAAATCAGATGCCATGGCATTTACCAGCAGATTTTGCCTGGTTTAAAGAGTGTACAATGGGCAAGCCTGTCATCATGGGAAGAAAGACCTTTGAGTCGATTGGGCGTCCGTTGCCGGGGAGACGAAATATTGTCATTTCCCGTAATGCTGGTTTTGTTTCGGACGGCATTGAAGTCACAGATTCTCTGGAGCAGGCATTCTCTTTGGTGCAGGATCAGGAAGAAGTAATGATCATCGGTGGAGGCAGCTTGTATCGCATGGCTCTCAGTCAGGCATCCAAATTATATCTGACTTATATTCATGCCGACATTGAAGGAGATACCGTCTTTCCTGAAACCGGAGATGGTTGGGCAGAAACATACCGGCAGGAATATACCAAAGATGCCAGGAATGCCTATGATATGTCCTTTACGATTCAGGTTAAAGAGTAATCATACAGGCCGGGCAAACCTGAGTTTTCTGCTCAGGTTGCTGGTTATCCATGAAGATTAATGTTGCAAAGCCGGTTGACTGAAGAGCTTTTGATCTTCCCAGCGAAGCATTGTCAGTGTGCCTCCCCAAACACAGCCGGTATCCAACCCAATGACATCGTTTTTGATACATCCTTCCAGTGCAGCCCAGTGACCAAAAATGATTTTTTTACCAAGTGTTTTTCTGTCAGGGAGCTCAAACCAGGGAGTTAATTTGGTCGGCTCAACCTCAGCCGGAGGCAGTTTACATTGCATGTCTAAGGATGAATCCGGGTGGCAGAAACGCATCCGGGTAAAGGCATTAATAATATACCTGTAACGATGAATTCCGGATAAAGATTCATTCCATAGTGCCGGATTGTTTTCATACATATGCTCAATCAACCACGCCCAGTTTTGACCTGATAATATGGATTCAATTTCTCTTGCACAATGACGGGCAGTTTCAAGATCCCATTGTGGTGATATGCCAGCATGACATAGAATAAATCCGGGATGTTCCTGCATTAAGGGCTGTCGTCTGAGCCATTCAAACAGTTCATTTTTATCTTCTGCCTGATAGATGGGAGCCGTTTTATCTTTCTTTTTTACCGGATGAATCCCCAGACCAACGGCAAGTAAATGTAAGTCGTGATTGCCTAATACCGTTTTAGCAGATGAGCCGAGATTCTTAATATACCTGAGGGTTTCCAGAGACTTAGGGCCTCTTGCGACTAAGTCTCCGGCCAGCCAGAGCGTATCCCTTTCCGGATCAAACCTAACCGTAGTCAGCAAAGACTGTAATTCATCAAAGCAGCCCTGGATATCACCGACGATGTAATTACTCAAGCTGATTCTCTCCTTGTATTAATTTAAAATGTGCGGCATCGCGAGACGGAATGGGTCTATCTCTGTACTGAATTCTTTTCCCTCGCTATCCAGCATCATGTATTGGCCCTGCATCACGCCGACGGGGGTTTCAATCACTGTACCACTGGTGTAAGTGTATTCATCACTGGCTTCAATTTCTGGCTGAACACCAACGACACCTTCTCCTTCGACGGTGATCTGTTTCCCGTTTGCATCAGTGATTAACCACCGGCGACTGATCAACTGTACTGTCTGAGAACTGAGATTTCTGATTGTGATGATATATGCAAATACATATCGGTTTTCTTCTGGAACCGACTGTTCAGGAATGTATCTGGTATGAACCTGGACTTTAACACAAGGGGAAGAAACCGCCATATTGACCTCCTGAAGAGAAACAAAAAAGTGGGCTTAGCCCACTTTATATCTCTGCTTAATTGTGGTTTTCATCGAGCCAGTTTGCTAAAGCAACAAATTGCTCAAGCGTCAGGTTTTCCGGACGACTCATTGGATTGATGCCCAGTGCTTCAAAAACGGAATCATCAACCAGTGATTTATAACAATTTCTGACGGTTTTCCGCCGTTGGTTAAAGCCTTCACGACAAACCCGATCAAGCCATTTTAAATCGTTTGCCGGATAAGGAAGTTCCTGATGAGGGACAAGCCGGACAACGGCTGAATCAACTTTTGGTGGTGGTACAAATGCCGTTGGCGGTACTTCGAGTACCGGAATGACTTTACAAAAGTACTGAGCCATTACGGTCAAACGGCCATAAGCCTTTGTACCCGGCCCGGCTGATAACCTGTTTACTACCTCTTTTTGCAGCATAAAGTGCATGTCATGCACGTCGTTGCGAAACTCAAACAGATGAAACATGAGTGGTGTAGAAATGTTGTATGGTAAGTTACCAAAAATCCGAAGTTTATTATTCGGGGTTGCCAGCTCCTGAAAGTTGAATTTTAAAGCGTCTGCTTCATGAATTGTCAGCTTATCTTTCAACTCAGGGTGATGTCGCAGGCGCTCAGCTAAATCCCGATCCAGCTCCACAACATGTAACTTATCCGTTTCACGACCCACAGGTTCAGTCAATGCGCCAAGACCCGGACCGATTTCAACTAAATTTTGTCCTGGTCTTGGATTAATCGCAGAGACAATTCCGTCAATGACATAAGGATCATTGAGAAAGTTCTGACCAAAACGCTTTCGTGCTTTATGTCCCTGATGGACATCATTTTTCATCATAATATTGAGTTACTTACTTTTATCGACTAAATCTATGGCATATTGTAAAGCCGTTTTAAAACTGCCGGTATCAGCATTGCCAGATCCAGCCAGATCTAATGCTGTGCCATGATCAACGGACGTTCTGATAAACGGCAGGCCAAGTGTAATATTTACAGAATGACCAAATCCTTTAAATTTTAGTACAGGCAGAACCTGATCATGATACATTCCGAGAATGGTGTCAGCCTGCTTCATGTATTTTTCATTAAAAATCGTGTCCGCCGGCAGCGGACCTGTCAGCTTCATCCCTTCCTGATGACGCAGTTCATCAAGTGCTGGCGTAATAGTATCGATTTCTTCACGTCCCAGGCAGCCATCTTCACCTGCATGCGGATTGAGTCCACATACATAAATATGAGGTTCCGCAAGGGCAAACTTCAGCTTAAGATCCTGGTGCAATATGCGAATAATTGATTGCAAATGAGACTTTGTTACTGCTCCTGATACTTCTGAAAGCGGCAGATGTGTTGTTGCCAAAGCAACTCTCAGTCCTTCCGTCGCAAGCATCATGACAACCAGGGGTGTTCCTGATTTCTCAGCAAAAAATTCGGTATGGCCACTGAAAGGCACACCGCTCCGGTTAATCACGCCTTTATGTACCGGTCCGGTAACAACGGCATCAAATTCACCGCTCATACAGCCCAGGCATGCATGTTCCAGTGTACTGAGTACATACTGTGCATTCTGTTCATTGAGCTGGCCGGTAATCACCGGCTCGGCAACAGGAATATGTTTGACGAGCAGCGAGCCTGCGGTTTGTGCCACCGGAGCGCTTCCTGGCTGATAGTTGTTTATCTGAACTTTAATTCCAAGTTGAGTTGCTCTTTGTTGCAGTAAATGCTTATCAGCGCAAATAACAAGCTGATGGTTCCAGTCTTTCTGAGAAAGGGCTAAGACTAAATCGGGTCCGATTCCTGCCGGCTCACCGGCAGTGACAACGATACGTCTGGTTTCCATCAGTTTTTCTCCAGATTCTCGATATATGCGCCTGCTTTTAATTCTTGCAACCAGGCACTTGATTCTTCGTTAAATTTACGGTTAAACAATATGTTATAGGCTTTGTTTTTCATCGCAGCATCGGTTTTATCTACCTGTCTGCGGCCAAGCACTTCAACAATATGCCATCCATGAACTGTTTTAAATGGCTGACTGATTTTACCGACGGGTAAAGTTTCTATCTGATGTTTAAATTCAGGAACGAATATTTCAGGAGCGTGATAACCCAGTTCCCCTTTCTGAACAGCTGAACCAGGATCCTGACTATATTGTTCTGCCAGTTCTCCGAATGTGGCTTTCCCTGACTTAATTTGCTGAATGAAACCTTCCAGCTCTTTTTTGGCCCCTTCATCACTCAGAATGATAGAAGGCTTAATCAGAATATGCCGGGCATTGATTTCAGTGACAGATAAAGTTTCCAGCCCTTTTACATCATCAATCTTCAGAATGTGGAAGCCGATACCGCTTCTGAACGGGCCGATAATTGAGCCTTTTTTCTGCAGTTTAATCTGGTCTGCAAAAATGGTCGGCATTTCTTCTTTGCGCATCCATCCCCAGCTTCCTCCCTGTAAGGCTTTTGGTCCTTTGGAGTAAGTGATCGCCTGTTTGCTGAAATTAGCACCTTTTTTCAGCTTTCGGACGATTTGATCAGCAAGGGCTTTTTGTTTTGCTTTGTCTTCATCATTTTCAACCCGCAACTGAATATGGCTGATTTTATATTGAACCGTCGTATCACTCTGTTTGGTCAGAATATTTGCGAGTGACTCAACCTCTGCCGGCTGAATGTTGATACGTCGTCTGACGAAAGCATTTCTGGCCTCTGAAATTTTAATCTCAGTGCGTATTTTTTCTCTGAAAACAGCATAGGGAATCCCCGCTTTTTCAACAGAAGCCTGCAGCTGTTTCAGTGTCTGCTTATGATCTTTTGCAATCCCCTGTATCGCTTTATTCAGGCGGTCATCATCAATTTTGATACCGATACGGTTGGCTTCCTGCACCTGTAAAGTATCCAGGATCAGTTTATCGATGACCTGCTCCCGTAAAGCATCCTCTTTCGGTAAGGGTTGTTTTTTCTGTTTTGCATTGAGCTTAATGAGTCTGAGTTCTGTATCGATATCACTGGACAAGATCGTGCCATCATTGACGATCATCGCCGTTCGATCCAGCTCAACCGGAGCGGCGTTAATATTCAGGCTGATTAAGCTGATTATTGTAATCAGGAAGTGTTGCCAAAATTTCATCAAAAATCCTACTCTTTCCGGGTCAGTTTTTAATTATTAAGGAAAAACGGGCGGCCGTAGCCAAGAGAATCCGAACCATATCTGGATCGGGTGCCCATGTTCGTACCGAAGCCGACAATACCGACATTTACACTAAAGTTATTGTCATAGACTGCAGATGCATCCGGGTATTGCGAGAATCCGGGGTTCCACTCATCCAGTTCCCGTCTATAAGTAAACCCGATATACCAGCAGTCTGAGATATAGGTTAAATTAGCCTGCCATTCGATTGATTGATCGGTCGTTAAATCATAATAATACAGAGCTTTAGTATTCCAGTTTTTGTTGATTGAATATTGGGTCACGACTCCGAGCTGTGAAATACCATCTTTTGTCAAAGCATCGACATTGAGCGTATCACCAACTGTATCAACAATATATTCTTTTGCCACATACCGGTAATTGGTCTGGATAAATCCTTTCGGCCGACGATATTCTAAGGTGCTGTTTGCAACCTGGATATTTGAGGTATCCACATCGTACTGGATGCCGCCGTGATAGAAGAGGTAATCACCATAGTTAAAGTCCATCTCCACAGCCCAGGCTGAATAGTTGGAGTTATCACCATCCTCGCTGCTGGCATATTTCTCTTTCAGGCTTTTATCAAGATAAAAAATCTGTCCGAATGCAATATTCAGACGCTCTTTGTATTCATCATCAAAGAAACGTGAGGTAGCACCATAACTGATTTGGTTTGCCGGAGCGATATAATCAACGCCACTGTATCGCCGGCTACGGAACAGTCCGTAATAATCCGTTTGGAGCAGGGTTGTGTCATAACGTGCAATTGATGACTGATCTTCTTTCGGTACGTACAGATATTGAATCTGTGGTTCTAAGGTCTGTGTATAACCATTCAGTAATCGTGAGTCTCTTTCCAGTACCAGCCCCATGTGAGAACGGAATTCAGGAATAGTCCGGGACACGGTTTTTTCATAATCATCCGAGGTTGTATCCTTCAAATCCTGCTGATAATAAGTGGAAAGCAGACGGGCTTCCGTGGTCCAGTTTCCCCAGGTAGCACCTACCGGAATTTTGAAACCCGGCTCAATGTGAACCCTTGTGGCAGACGGCTGTGTTGTGGCATCGGTATCAAAGCGGGAAATATGGCTTTTCAGGTCGAAATCCAGATAACGCATAATCGCTGGTGCGTAATAGTTGAAAGCGAGCTGTGGCATCAGTTGATAAGGCTGATTACCACTTGTTGTCAGGATCTGAAAATCACGGGTCAGTAAGGATAAGTCCCAATTTTGAGAACGATAACTGAGTTGGGCTTCCTGTACCAGTTGACCATCCTGACGACTACCGATTGTTGATTCAATATCAGAGAAATAATCAATATCACTGACCTTTGAATAGTTCAGCGAGAATTGCCAGGCCTTGTGATAAATGCCTGAATGAAACAGGTTCAGACCCCAGCGCTCACCTTCTTCCAGATTTTGTTTGTCTTCCGGCATGTATTCATAATCAATCGCGCCACTTCCCCAGTCAGTCAGATAGCGGAACCTGCTGTTAAGCTGTGTTCCCCTTTTCTCCATATGTTTGAAATCTGTCTGCAGGTCATAATTCGGTGCCAGATTCCAGTAAACCGGAAGCGTTAGTTCGAACCCGTTTTGAGAGCCGAAGCTGAACGTCGGGTAAAGAAAACCGGTTTTGCGGGTATCTCCGATTGGTACTGTCAGTACCGGCAAATAAAAGAACGGAACGCCCTGAATCTCCATCCGGGGATTGTAAAACGTCGCTTCTTCTTCATTTTGGTCGATATAAATGCTGGATGCTTTTAATTGCCAGGAATTATCATTTTCAGGACATGAGGTAATCGAGCCATCTTCAATTTTATATAGCGCTTTTCCGGTTCGGGCAACATAGACGGCATCTCCCCGGCCTGGTTTGCACAGAAACTGATAATGCGTGTTTTCCAGAGTCACTTCGTCAGTGCTCAGATTATTGGTCGCTTTATCTGATACGGTTTGTAGCTCGCCGTCGGTGAAGTTGACATTTCCCTGAGCAACAACGACGTTTTCCTTCTGATGGAGTGTTACCTTTTCAGCGGACATCCGTTTATTGCCTTGTGTGACCACAACATTTCCGGAATAAGTCGCTTTATCGCCATTAATTGCCTCTAGCTTATCTGCTTCGACATTGATAGGCTGGTTTAAGTTGTCAGGAGCCGCTGAAGAGTCGACATGACATTGCTCTGTAACCAGTGGCTGGCTTTTATTCTTTTCCGGAATTGAATCCGCGTAGCTGTATGGTATAAAAAGCGCTGCACTGATCGAAGCAGCCAGTAACGAACGAGGAAAATCTGACATCAAGTTGTACTATCCTGTTGAATTGAGTTGATTCGGAATGATCAGCATCAGTTGAACTATAAATGTCTTTAATATAATGGAAATTGAATCATACAGCACTAGTAGACTGCGAAACTTATAAAAAATTCATAGATTGAGATGGGTAAATGTATATTTTTGGCAAAATTTTGGGAGTTTTCTTTGGGTTATTGTTTGGCGGACCGATTGGGGCGCTCATCGGGCTTTTCTTAGGGCATCAGTTCGATAAGGCCCGGGGATTACATAATTCTCCTTTTTCTTCATCATCATTTTCATCCGGAGAGGCTCAGCAAGCTCGTCAGGAACAGTTCTTTAAAGCTGCTTTTTCTGTGATGGGACACGTGGCGAAGGCAAAGGGGAAAGTCACAAAAGAAGAGATTCATTTAGCCACTTTAATGATGGAAAGAATGAATCTCACGGAAGCACAAAAGACGGCTGCACAAAATGCTTTCCGGGATGGTAAATCACCGGATTTCCCTCTGGAAGACACGCTGGAGCAGGTTGTTCAGGCTACAGGACGTCGTCATGATCTGTTGCAGTTTTTTCTTGAATTACAAATCTCAGCTGCGTTTGCTGATGGTGACCTGCATCCGATAGAAAGAAACCTGTTACACAAGATAGCCAGAGGGTTGGGTTTCTCTTCTGAATACCTTGAACGACGTTTAAGGATGCAGGAAGCTGCATTCCGTTTTCAAAGAAATGCCCGGTTTGGCGGGGGTGGGGGATATCAGGAAGGCGCAGGATCGGCTTATCAGGAACAGCAAACGGCAGATCGCCTTGATGATGCATACAAGCTGTTAGGTGTGGATAAAGATGCAGAAGCTGGTGTGGTTAAAAAAGCTTACCGTAAACTGATGAACGAGCACCATCCCGATAAACTTATGGCAAAAGGGTTGCCACCTGAGATGATGACCGTGGCTAAAGAAAAGTCTCAGGAGATACAGCAAGCTTATGATTTGATCAAAAAAGTGAAAGGTTTCAAATAGCTCAAATGCTCATTGCCAAAAAGATTAACTGATAGCAAAAACCCGGTATGTCCGGGTTTTTCTTTATACGGACGAAAAAAAACACAGCGATAAGCTGTGTTTTTTAAAAGTGGCTCCCCCTGCGGGACTCGAACCTGCGACATACGGATTAACAGTCCGCCGTTCTACCAACTGAACTAAGGGGGAACAAATTTTCAATAATGGTGCCTCGAGGCGGAATCGAACCACCGACACGAGGATTTTCAATCCTCTGCTCTACCGACTGAGCTATCGAGGCATGGTGCCGACTGCCGGAGTCGAACTGGCGACCTACTGATTACAAGTCAGTTGCTCTACCTACTGAGCTAAGTCGGCACACATACAAATAGTGGCTCCCCCTGCGGGACTCGAACCTGCGACATACGGATTAACAGTCCGCCGTTCTACCAACTGAACTAAGGGGGAACAAATTTTTCAATAAAATAAATGGTGCCGACTGCCGGAATCGAACTGGCGACCTACTGATTACAAGTCAGTTGCTCTACCTACTGAGCTAAGTCGGCACACGAAAATTCGTGGTGCCCGGAGGCGGAATCGAACCACCGACACGAGGATTTTCAATCCTCTGCTCTACCGACTGAGCTATCCGGGCAACGGGGGGTATTAAAAAGTTTTTCTTTGATGACGTCAACAATAAAATGCAAAAAAAGTATCGTTTGTTGCTTTTATGTACTCAATGCTCTGTTTATCCGCATTTTAGTTAAAAACTGATAGTAAAAAAGGGAGTAAGATTCGTTTTTTCACTTCACTTTTCCGGGGATTTTTCCTGAAATTGTTTTGAATTATATACCCAAGCAACCTGAACCCTGCATCTTCAGATTGTTTGGGTATATTGAGATTCAGTGGCGCCGTGATGTGGAAAACTGAGCGCAATTACGTCATGGAGAATTATTCCGGAGATGAAAACACAAAAGGAGAGATTCAAAGGTTAAGTTCTGTGCTGTCTGAAACAAAAAAAGCTACAGCAGATGCTGTAGCTTTTCTGAAAGTGGCTCCCCCTGCGGGACTCGAACCTGCGACATACGGATTAACAGTCCGCCGTTCTACCAACTGAACTAAGGGGGAACAAATCTTCAATAAATGGTGCCGACTGCCGGAGTCGAACTGGCGACCTACTGATTACAAGTCAGTTGCTCTACCTACTGAGCTAAGTCGGCACACGAAAATTCGTGGTGCCCGGAGGCGGAATCGAACCACCGACACGAGGATTTTCAATCCTCTGCTCTACCGACTGAGCTATCCGGGCAATGGAGCGCTATTAAACTGATTTTTATCATCCGCGTCAACCTGTTTTTTCAAAATTATGCAAAAATCCGGTTGAGCGATGAATTTTTGTTCATTTTAATGATGGTTTAAAGCTTTCCGGCATTGAACTGATCTTTATAATTTTTGACTTTCTGCAGATAACGTCTTGATTCTTTGTTCGGATGTTTATGTGTCAGCGCCCAGTAAAGCTGATTGGGCTTCAGATTATTTATTTTCTTAAATGCATATTGCCGGTCTTTACTGAAAGTATTGAGAACGCCACCTGCGCCACCGTTATAAGCAGAGATCATACTGTATTGCAGCGATGTCGGGTTTGAAATGGTATTTAAGTACTTATTCTTCAGTAAATAGAAATAAGCCGTTCCGGTATCTATATTGTTTCCCGGATTATAAAGATATTCAGGTGAGGGTTGTCCTGAGCGTTTTTTGATTTTACTGAAAACATCTTTTCCGGCCGTTTTAGGAACAACCTGCATCAGTCCGTAGGCATTGGCCCAGCTTACCGCATAAGGATTAAAGCTACTTTCTGTTTTGATAATGGCATAAATGAGATCTTCCGGAATGCCGTATTTACGGGATGCCTTGCGAATAAGGCTGGCATACTTATAGCTTCGGATTTCAACCTGATTATCAACCATCGGAATCTCAACATAGTAAGATTTGCGGAAGTTGACCTGCTTCACTTTGAGCTGGTGCTGAATCAGATAATCAGCAAAGCGGTTGGCACGCCATGACCATTCGATGGGTTTGTTGTCCTGATCCACAATTTGCCGGTACAGAAAGGGTTTGCCGTTGATCGCGACCTTTTTTGAGGAAAACAGATCAACATGCTTTGGATCGTCAGGTGTCAGTAACGTCGTGACAATTGCTTTTTTCAGATGAGAGAGCGGCTCCGTCGATGAAACGGTCTCGATCACAACTTTTCCCTGATTAAAATTCACATCAGCCCGGCTGCTGTAATCATCTATATACTTGACATAATTGGTTTTTCCGGCAATTTTGACGTTTTTAGTTCCCCAACGTTTTTCAATCTTTCCGGTAAAACTCTGAATCAGTGCGTCTAGCGCTTTGGTATCTTTCTGAAACTGACCGGGAAGTGAAGCCAGATTTTTAGCGAAGCGATTTGTTGGCTTAAAATCTACATCATACATTTTCTGTACTGTTTCGCGGCTGCACCCGCTGCCGATGAGCGTGACCGCCAACAAAAAAATTGACTTCGTCTTGTGTTGCATGGGGACCTCTGAATAAACAAACGCCACAATCTGCAAATCAATTGTGGCGTTAAATAGAATTACTGACCTGGGGGTGTGTAACCTTCAATATGAACATCTTGTCCTTCGAACAAAAAGTTAACCATTGCTTCTTCAATGATTTTTCTGTGTTCAGGATCCATCATGTTCAGTTTCTTTTCATTAATCAGCATGGTTTGTTTGTGTTGCCATAATCCCCATGCTTCTTTAGAAATATGATCAAAGATTCGTTTTCCTAATTCTCCCGGATAAAGTTGAAAATCCAGACCTTCAGCTTCTTTTTGTAAGTGTTCGCAATAAACAGTGCGACTCATAAAAGTTTCCTCAGTTATATGCCGGGAGAACAGAGCTACAGAAATTGATTCATCTGTCTGCACATCCGGTGTCGATGTTTTAAACGTGAATACGTTTTATTTATACCAAAGCGCAGCCCTTCGTGCTATGTAGCGCGCATATTTTATTTTGGTTTGTCATGAAGCGGTGAATTTTTTGTATTGATTTGGAATGCAAATCTCTGCAATCACCGCCGTTGTGGCATCAGGTGTTTTAAAATCAGCCCGTCAGGCCCGGAACCCGCTGCCACACATTCAAGTCAGATGTCGCAGCAAAAATTTTTTAATCGGCGTCGGTAACCCCAGGTTAAACACCTCTTGCTTATCCACCCATTGATACTTTGACTCTGTTTCGCTCCAGCTATCAATCCGCCATATACTGGCTTCGAGCTTATAATGAGTAAATGTATGTTTAAACTGACCTTTTAACCTGGCATGTTCTCCGAGCTGTTCCGGCTGAAGATGAATTTCCGGTAAACACCACAGGGCACCCCAGATGCCATCTTCTGCCCGTTTTTCCAGTAAAAGTTTGTCCGGTTGTTCAATCCATAAGAACTGCCCCGGCCGGACCGGAATAACCTTCTTTGGTTTGGGGGTCGGTAATTCATGAACCCGCTCATGACGCAAAGCAAGACAGCTCTCCTGCAGGCAACAGACATCGCAGCCGGGCTGTTTGGGTTTGCAAACTGTTGCGCCCAAATCAAGCAGTCCCTGAGCAAAAGTCCGGTTTTGCTGATGTGGCGTATAATCTTCAGCCAGTTGCCAGAGTTGTTTATCGACCCGCGAGGTATTCGGCACTCCATCAATTTCAAAAAAACGACAGAAGATGCGTTTGACATTACCGTCCACAATCGGCCCGTATTGATTAAAAGCGAATGAGGCGATAGCTCCCGCGGTATAACGGCCTACGCCCGGAATTTTCAGCAGTGAACCGGGATCGGAAGGAAACTCTCCCTGATACTCGTCCATAATAAACTGAGCGGCCTTTCTGAGATTTCTGGCCCGTGAATAGTAACCTAGGCCCTGCCAGTGTCGCATGACTTCATCTTCACTTGCTGAGGCCAGGTCACTGACCTGCGGAAAGTGCTGCATCCAGTTTTCAAAATAAGGAATCACAGTGGCGACCTGCGTTTGCTGGAGCATGATCTCAGAAACCAGCACCCGGTAAGGGGTCGGGTCGGTTTGCCAGGGCAAATCATGGCGGCCATGTTGTTGTTGCCAGTGGATCAGCTGATGCTGAAATTGTTCAGGTGTTAGTGGTTTTTGCATGATGATCGACTTTGATGACAAACATTACGGTTCAGGTGTATCCGTGATTTATGCTGATTCCATCACAGAAACCGGGTGTTGTAAAACATACAAATCTTGTGGTTTTCGGCTGTTAACCCGAAATTTACGGCAATAATACTTGCTTCAATGAGGATTCTTTGGATAATCACACCCCCTCTGATTGAGATTGAAAATTAAGCAACAAACAGTAAACAGCAGACAGGCAAAGCAATGAGTGATGTGACGACGAATGAGTATACTGAAGACGGCAAACTGGTACGCAAAGTCCGGAGCTTTGTTCGTCGTGAAGGCCGGTTAACCAAAGGTCAGGAAGCGGCGATGGAAGCATGCTGGCCGGTGATGGGCATTGACTACTGTGAGCAGCGGCTGGACTGGCAACAGGTCTTTGGTAACGATCATCCTGTTGTACTGGAAATTGGTTTTGGTATGGGCGCTTCTCTGGTCGAAATGGCTGAAAATGCGCCGGAAAAAAACTTTATCGGCATCGAAGTCCATAGCCCGGGGGTTGGTGCCTGTTTGTCAGCTGCGCGCGATGCCGGTGTGACGAATTTAAGGGTGATGTGCCATGATGCCGTTGAGGTTTTTGAGCACATGATTCCGGAGCACAGTCTGCATACTTTACAGCTTTTCTTTCCGGATCCGTGGCATAAAAAACGTCATCACAAACGCCGGATTGTCCAGCTTGAGTTTGCTGAAATGGTTCGTCAGAAGCTGATACCGGAGACCGGTATTTTTCATATGGCAACCGACTGGGAAAATTACGCAGAGCATATGATTGAAGTGATGAATCAAGCGCCCGGGTTTGCAAATATTGCTGAAGACGGTGACTTTGTCCCGCGTCCGCAAGAGCGTCCCTTGACCAAATTTGAACAGCGTGGTCATCGCCTCGGTCATGGTGTCTGGGATATTAAATTCCGACGGATAAGCTAAATATCACAGCATTCTGTTCAGGTGCTCAACCTCTGAATGTATTGATTGCTTCTTCTGCCTTTTCAGGAGTAAGCTGACAAAGCCAGCATTATCGTTGCTGGTTTTTTTAACGCTGTTTACCAGCACGCCAGACCCATAGGAATCAGCTGTTTCAGCTGGTTTGGGCATACCTATAAAAATATTTAAAAACAAAAAGTAAAGTCTGAAAACTATGAAACTCACCAATCAAATTCTTACGCAGATTCTGGATGAAGTGCGCCCGTTGATTGGACAAGGAAAAGTCGCTGATTATATTCCTGCACTCGCTGGTGTATCGTCAGAAAAACTGGGGTTAGCTATATTCACCAATCAGGGAGAACTCTTCGCCGCCGGTGATGCCGGGGAAGAGTTTTCAATTCAATCCATTTCGAAAGTGTTTAACCTGACGCTCGCTATGTCACTTTATTCTCAGGATGAAATCTGGTCTAAAGTCAGAAAAGAGCCGTCAGGTCATGCATTTAATTCCATGATTCAGCTGGAGGTTGAACAGGGCATTCCAAGAAACCCTTTTATTAATGCAGGCGCGATAGTTGTTGCCGACCTGCTTCAGTCCCGGCTTTCTTCACCCCGTCAGCGTTTGCTGGATTATGTGCGTTGCCTGAGTGATGACTGTGACGTGATTTATGATGAGGTTGTGGCTGAGTCTGAGATGAAGCACGGAGACAGAAATGCTGCGATTGCTTATCTGATGCGCGCATTTGGTAATTTTGACAATCCGGTTATGCCGGTTCTGGATACATACTTTCATGCCTGTGCTTTGAAAATGAGCTGTATTCAACTGGCCAAAAGCTTTAGTTATCTGGCGAATCAGGGGATTTCAGTACAAAGCGGTAAGCGGATTGTTTCACCGGTGGAGGCAAAACAGATTAATGCATTACTGGCAACCTGTGGCCTGTATGATGAAGCCGGTGAGTTTGCTTACCGGGTTGGCATGCCGGGCAAATCCGGGGTTGGTGGCGGAATTATTGCCATTGTTCCCGGAGAAATGACCATTGCGGTCTGGTCGCCGGAATTAAATGCCTCGGGGAATTCGCTGGCCGGAACGCAGGCGCTGGAAGTACTGTCCGGCAAAATTGGCCGGTCAATTTTCTAATCATAAAATGAACAGGGCTTCAGCCCTGTTCATACCACTTTGTTTCGTTATTTCAGCTGTTGTGCCTGATTTACTCATCCGGCATCAGGTTTTCCAGCAAATCATTCAGGAATAATTTGCCTTTTTGCGTCACCTGCCAGTGGCTTGTTGTTTCGCTTAGATAACCCCGGGTCATGTTCGGTTCGATCAACGGAAGAATCTGAGCTTCAGTCAGTCCCGTTCTGGCCTGAAATTCTGCCTTCGGACAGGCTTCGGTCAACCGGAAACGGTTCATGAAATATTCAAACGGCCGGTCTGCTTCCTGCACAGGTGTTTCACTGTCCCTGAAGGGCTTCAGCAAATTCAGATACCCTCTGGGATGTTTGACCTTCGTCGTTCGGATGATCCGGCCATCATCAAAGCTGAGTTTGCCATGAGCACCACAACCAATGCCCAGATAATCGCCGAAGCGCCAGTAATTTAAATTGTGCCGGCACTGATACCCCGGCTTTGCGTAGCCCGACGTTTCGTACTGGACATAACCCGCTGCGGTTAATTTCTGATGGCCCTGCTCATAGATTTCCCACAGGTGATCGTCATCAGGTAACCGGGGAGGGCGTGAATAAAATAAGGTATTCGGCTCAATTGTCAGCTGATACCAGGATAAATGTGGTGGTGCCAGCGCAATTGCCTGATCGAGATCGGCCATCGCCTGAGAGACCGTCTGTCCCGGTAACCCATGCATTAAGTCCAGATTAAAACTGTTCAGGCCGATTTGGTGGGCCAGCTCTGCGGCACGAATCGCTTCCTGACGTCCGTGAATCCGTCCCAGCTTTTCCAGCTTTTCTGCTTCAAAGCTTTGTACACCAATTGAAATCCGGTTGACGCCAGCCTGAACATACCCCTGAAATCGTTCTGACTCAATCGTACCGGGATTCGCTTCCATGGTAATTTCAATTTCATCGGCAAACGGAATCCGGGCCTCAATACCTGCGAGTAGTTGCTGAATTGCACCAGCACTGAACAGGCTGGGGGTTCCGCCGCCAATGAAGATCGAATGAAGCGAACGGGAAGACGCTGTCAGCCCGTAATCCCGGAGATCCTGATCGAGATCGTCCAGCAACGCGTGAATATAGGTTTGCTCCGGGATCTCAGCTTTCAGGGCATGAGAATTAAAGTCACAGTAAGGACATTTCTGCACGCACCACGGAATATGGACATACAGGCTCAGTGGCGGCGGAGAAAGAGGATGGCAAAGTTCCATAGATTCAGCTTCTGTCATTAACCGGCTTGTTGATTCAGTTGTTCAAATAGCTGACGGAGTGCTTTACCCCGGTGAGACAACTGTTTTTTCCGGGCTGGTTCCAGCTCGGCTGAAGCGCATTGATCTTCCGGAACAAAAAAGATTGGATCATAACCAAAGCCGTTGGTGCCGTGAGCTTCTTTCAGGATCTTTCCTTCCCACTGACCATGACAAATCAGTGGTGTTGGATCATCAGCGTGGCGCATCAGTACCAGCACGCAATGAAAGCGGGCCGTTCTTTTTTCTTCAGCCACATCACGCATGGCATCCAGCAGCTTTTCGAGGTTTTGCTGGTCGGTGGCATCTTCACCGGCATAGCGGGCTGAATAGATACCGGGGGCACCATTTAAAGCATCCACTTCCAGTCCTGAATCATCAGCGATGGCCGGTAATCCGGTCATCTGAGCAGCATGACGGGCTTTAATAATCGCATTCTCAATAAATGTGGTGCCGGTTTCAGCCACATCCGGAACCT
This sequence comes from Vibrio quintilis, assembly GCF_024529975.1. Classification (GTDB taxonomy): domain Bacteria; phylum Pseudomonadota; class Gammaproteobacteria; order Enterobacterales; family Vibrionaceae; genus Vibrio; species Vibrio quintilis. Next base: position 581,705 of record NZ_AP024897.1, read on the forward strand.
GAAACTCACTCTGAGCTTTGACATCAAAACCAAAATCAGCCAGTAAGTCAGCCATTTCCCTGACTTTCCCCTGATTTCCTGTTGCTAACACAATCTCTTTTTTCATCGGTATTTCCCGGACGGTATAAATGTGGCGGTATCTTACCTTGCCCTCTGTTCCGACATCAACAACCAATCCACACCATTTCAGACGTGATGAATATCAGCGCGGAAAGAGTATCTGAATATCGATACCTGCTAATTCCAGCAGGCGTTGTGTGCCTTCTGCCACGGTGTTTTCTCCTGCAAGCGCACAACGCAGCAGCCAGTTGCCGGATAGGTCACAAAGGGGCGCGCAGGCATGGAAATACACCGGATACTCATAGCGTCTTTTCAAAACCTGAATGATCCATGTCTGATCAAAGCGGTGTTGTTCTGCGAGCAATTCGATGACGGGGTCATTTTCAATTCGCTGGTGTGACAGCGTGAGGCCGTCAGCAAGGCGGACTGATGATGTCAGCCCTGTTTCTGTCTGATGAATCCACTGTTCCAGCTCGTTGTTATTCAGGGATAAATGCATCACTTGTTACCGCTGTGTCCTTCGGTAAACCCTGCCTCATCTCAGGCCCCCACCAAATGACCATGGTTTGTGGTGAAGAAAGCGGCCGGGTACATTGTGCTGTGTTGCAGCGCGCATCTGAATGTGTGGCGCAGCCGCCCAGTAACAGAAAAAATATTCCGGTTAAACATAGTCGCATAGACAGCTCCAAAATCGTTATAAAGCAGGGTGAACCAGCGGTTTTCTGGTCTGTTGGTGCAGGTCCGGATGGCGGACCGCCATCATGATTTCGGCCGATTCTCCGGGCGCGAGCAGCGCATCCGGACGGACGGTGACGGCCAGCATATGACGGTGATTGCATCGGGCCTGATCAAAACGAACCGGCTGATTGCTGTCGTTGTGAAGCACACTAATCAGCACTGCATAATCTTTGTGACTGTACCACTGAAGTTTTTGCCGGTTGAACTCAAGTTGTTCCTGCTGCTGACAGTAGTAGCCTGGATCGACCGGGGCTTTTTTACGGGTAAATCCATCCGGAATGTAATAGTGACTGAGCCGGGTAAAAGCTTGCTTTATTTGCTGCCGGCTGACCGGTGGAGGTGCGGACTTTTTCTGACGGATACTTTTCGTCAGCAGCTCCCGGCTGTAACCGGACGTGTATTCCAGCGGATTCATTTCATTGCCGACCAGACGGGGGGTAATAATAAACAGACGCTCCCGTTTGGAATGGCTGTTGCTGGTGTAGCTGAACAGCTTTCCGACGCCCGGAATATCACCCAGTAGCGGGACTTTACTCTGTTGCTGCTGGTTTTTTTCGACTTTGAATCCGCCAATCACCAGTGAACGCTGTGTACGGACGATGGCCTGAGTGCTGATCGTACCTTTCTGTATGCTGGGGGTGCTTTGTGCGTCAGTTTGTTTGATATCGCCATCTTCAATATCAAGTGACAGCTGGATGAGACGGGCGGAAGGCGTGTCGATCAGGCGTGGAACAACCTGAAGGCTGGTTCCTGCGGTCAGAGACGTCACATTTGCGACCCGTTCCCCGGTGTTTTTAATAAAAGCAGTGTGATTAAAATCAATCACGGCTGGCTGATTTTCTACCGTCAGAATGGATGGATTCGCGACCAGAGAAGCATCACCGTCACTTTCCAGTGCTTTGATCCGGGCAAAAAAATGACCGAAGTCCTGAATCAGGACTGTTGCCGCTGAGCCGTCCGGAATAAACGGCGTCACTGCAGATGCATTCATGGTGGCTTCGGTGCTGCCACTGCCGATGCGCCAGTTAAATCCCAGCTCTTTGAGTTTACTGCGATCGATATCCAGAATAATGGCATCAATTTCGATCACATTGCGTGGCTGATCGAGCTGATTGATCAGTGTCTGATATCTGCTGCGTTTGTCTGTGTCATCGCGGATGAGCACCGCGTTATTCCGGATATCAGCGGTAATCATGGCATTTCCGGACTTTCTTTCACGGGCTGCCTGAGCCTGTTGCGACCGGGAGACATTTTGCCCGCTCACCTGCTGGCGGATTCTTTGTTGTGCACTGTCCTGCATCGAACTGAAGGACTGAAGGGTGTTGGTAAGGCTGTTGTCAGGGGCATTTTGCGCCAGTGGTGTTTTTTTTGTGTGTCCCAGCAATTCATTCAGCATGTTTGCCACGCCGGGAATCACCAGTGCCTGCTCGCGGTATTTGATATGCCGGTCATTGGCCTGAGCGTATTTCAACGGAAATACCATGATTTCCAGTTTTTCGTCGCCTTTCTTTTTCTTTTTCGCCAGCTTTTGAATCAGACGGACATAGCGTCTTGGGCCGGAAATGATGACAACGCCCTCATCAGGCAATTCACCCCAGCCGAAGCGTTTATCCAGCAAACCAACCTGGGTCAGCGCTTCTTTCAGATCAGGTACGGCATCTTCAGAAACTTCGAGACTGAGTGAGGTTTGGTCATCAAGCGGGCTGACATAAAGTGTGCCGTTATAAACGAACCACTGGAAACGGTACGCCAGTGCGAGGCGGTCCAGATAAGCTTTTGCCGAATCAGCCCTGATTTTTCCTTCCAGAGTTCCGGCGACTTTACCCATACTGAGTTTAACGCCAAAAGTGCCGGAGAATTCTTTCAGGGCTGCTCTGAGTGTGGTGTGCTTTGCATCATAAGCAAACGCCGTTTTTTTCCAGTTGGCCGGAACACTGGCCTGAGTCACCGTACTACACCAGAATGAAAGTATGACTGTTAACAGCAACGAAATTCTGCGCATTGTTGTCCCCGCTTGTTATGCCTGAGTTAATCCTGAAAAGTCCGGAGTTGCTGAGACAGCGTCAGTCCGGGGTGAAATGTCGGGCCGGATGCTGAAGGCCACTCACTGCCGGACGGACAATCTGTTGTCATGTCACACCAGACATCAGCCTGATTGAGCAGATCTTCAATCAACGCCATAACTTTCAGGCTCTTTTCTTCAGCAGTGCCTGAAAGGGGCTGATATCGCCCCAAAGAGTACTGATTCTCCGGGCTGACAGCAGGCAGGCCGCTGAACTGTGCCATACCCGCCTGAGTGATCTGCAACAGAAATACCGGTGATATTTCGCTGGTTGTCAGTCCGGTATCGATTTGACAGAACACCCCTTTTTCCTGACGGCTCAGTTCGCAGCGATAATGATCCACGCCAAAGCTGAAGCTTGCTTGCTGTGAGTGGAACCAACGGGTTAATCCGGACTGTAATTGTTCCGCAGGCAGACTGTGTGCCGTCGTATTTTGTGTTGTGATCTTGTGGCCTGCGGTGCTGCATGGCCCGGTTTCAGCGAATTTCATTAATGATGGCTTTGGCCAGATTATGTTTGACCTGAAGCTCCTGATTGGCCGCCCAGCTGGCGGTGGCATTTTGTCTCATGGCTGTGTTAAACGCATAAATATCTTCCAGCGACGCGTCATCCAGATTGGTGACGATATCGTCCATACTTTTCCGGGTCCGTTCAAATTGCTGATCCAGCTGGTGACGGATATGGTTCACTGAAGTCATAATCACCTCTTGAGGTTGGCATATTATTAGGGGAGGCGGTTGCTCAGACCGGCATCCGCAGTGGTTTTTTCTCAATCTGATCCGGCTGCTGTAACTGCCCGGTCACAAATGCCCGGACATCTTTGACCAGTTCAATGAACCCGGTTAATGTGTCGTGAAAATGATTTTCACTGGTTGTCTCAATGGCTAGTACTGAGCACAGATTGAGTTGTTCATGTTCATTGAGTGCCAGCCAGCATCCCTGCATTGCACTGATTTCAAAATTGAGTTGTAACAGGTGGCTGAGCTTTCTGGCGGAGATATTGGCGGGCAGCGTCATCAGTGCGCAATGAAAAATAATATTGTCACTGAAATCAGGCACTTCAATTACAGCGGCTTCCTGGTTGTCCGGGCCATATAAAGCACACAGACCATTTTTCAGGGACAGGTCGCTTTGAGTCACCTGTCCAAAGTGACGGATAAACTGACTGGCTTTGAGTTGTGTCGGTGTCATATCTTTTTCCTTTCCGGATGAGCGGGATGCATTAACTGAGTGGTCAGCCAGGTGAACTGGTTCCGGAAAAAATTGCCGGATTGACCTTTGATCTGGCGGCAATCTTGTAAAAAGTGATGAGGCTTATAGCCAGGCAACCTGAACCCTGCATCTTCAGGTTGCCTGGCTATACATCACTTTGTCTTCCGTAAGTGAGCTGGTCTGAACTGCCTGATTCAGAACGATGAATTTATTGAGATCGGGGCGTTAGTCCAGATAACGTTTCAGTGCCTGACGGGCCCGGGATAAACGGGAGCGGATTGTGCCGATCGGCACGCCGATTTTTTCCGCAGTATCCTGATAGCTATAATTTTCATCGACGATCATCTGCAGCATAGACTGGGTGTCATTCGGGAGGGTGTTCATTGCTTCCACAGCTCTTGTCAGCATACGCTCATGTTCAACCAGAACTGCCGGATTTTCTTCGGTTTCTGCTTCGAGATCGTAAAGAAGTGCGTCTGTCATTTCTTCAAACTGAGCCTGACTATAATGAGTTTTAAAATAGTTTCTGGTCAGGTTCACAGCAATACCAAACAGCCAGGTTTCCGGTTTTGAACCGCCATTAAAACGATCTTTACACCGCATGGCTTCAAGATAGGTAAGTTGTAATATTTCTTCGGCATCTTCTTTATGCCAGACTCTTTTTTGAATAAAACGGTGAAGACGTTCGTGTTGAGTCTGATAAAGGTTTTCTATATTTATGTGCCTGCTTTCATTGCCAGCTAAAGGGTTAGTTATTAGTTTAATGGTTTGCATATTATTACCTATTATTCACCAAATCTGAAAATGTTTTTATGTTTTATATAATTATTGTTTCTATATTTATTGAGTTGGAAAAAATGAATTTTTGTTCCAGATATTTTTCAATTAATTTGAGTTTATTATCAAATCATTAAATTAACTGTGAAGTCAATCCAAATAAATCCATATATTATAATGGCTTGTGATGTCTTTATTGTCAGCAGGTGTTTTTATTAAATTAATAATATTGAGTGGGTTAGCAGAATTTTATTTTCTGTGTCTATAATGGATTATACATTGTGTAAGTAAATCCCTACAGGATTGTAAATATATAATTCATTATAATTTCATCTGAATTTATATTATCTTTAAAGCAGATGTTCTTTACTGATCTGATATTTAAAGGAAAGGTGTTTCTATGCAATATTATATGATCATCATTATTGATAATGATTGTCATTTGAATTGGTTTAAATTTGTTCAGTTTTAGTATGGAAGCACTAAAAATAAAATGGCGTATTATTATTGACCATATGAAAAACAGGATTATTGGGTTTGTTTATTTTATTTTGTGAATCATATTTATCTTTTTTAGTTATTATAAGATCCACTTATCTGGTGGGATTTGTTTATACCCAAACAACCTGAAAATGCAGGTTGTAGTGAGACTTATATCATATTGTGACAAACTCGACCGCAGGGCGTGAGTTGAATCATGCATCTTCTGGTTGCCTGGGTATAGATTAAGCCGTAGCATCACGGATCCGGCATCATGTCTGATTACAAGGTTTCCAGATCGGGAATGTGGAGTTCTCCGTCAAGGATGGCATCCTGCTCCAGAGTTTTTACTGCCTGATAGATTTTGGCGACATATCTTAGCGTTTCCCGTGGGATATAGCTACCTGCTTCCTGTTTATACAGGGTTCTCGCCAGCCAGATAAACCGGATCACCGGAATCTGTTTTTCTTTTGCCTGAGCGATTAAATCCAGCGCATCGTCATCCATTCCTTTGCAGACGATTTTTGGCAAAGGTGTCTGGTCTGCCCGGTAATAAAGTCCGACGGCAAAATGCGTCGGGTTGACGATGAGCGCATCCGCATCTTCAAGCTCAGGTTTTTTCTGTGGTACCGGTCCGCCTTCGCTGGCTAAGCGTTTGGCTTCCGATCGACGGTGACCTTTCGCATGCGGATCGCCCTCCGAGTCTTTGAACTCCTGCTTTACATCGTCCTTGCTCATTTTCAGGCCCTTCAGGTAGAAATATTTCTGCATTCCGAAATCAATCGCAGCCAGAGCCAGTAAAGCCATCAGACAGGTATGTTCAATCTGACTGAAGAGTTGCGCGATACCATGCCAGGCCATATTCAGCGTGGTAAAGGGCAGTTTCAGCAGTGTGGTGGTCAGAGACGGAATCTGTAAATAAATAATACAGCTCAGTGCGGTGGCTTTAAGCAGACTGTTAAGTAATTCAAACAGCTTTTTCCCTGAAAACATATTCTTGATTTGTGAGACCGGGTTCAGACGGTTGAAGTCTATTTTGAGCGCTTCAGGAGCAAACAGGAAACCAAACTGAAGCCATGCGCCGGCTAAACGCATCAGAACAGCAATACCCAGTGCCATCATAATCAGTGATCCGGCAATGGTCAGGCAGTGTTGGGTCACAGCCCGGACGCCATATTCGAAAGGTTGAGCAATCAGGGAAACCGGCGCCGCAACCAGTTGTTGCAGATGGTTTATGCCGGTTTCCGCCATTGAAATTACGACTTCCAGCAATACGGCGACAATCAGGAGTTTAGGAATGTCCTGACTTTGCCCGATCTGACCCTTTTTTCTCGCATCCCGGAGTTTTTTCGGTGTTGGTTTTTCAGTTTTCTCACTCATACTTTTACCGTTTTGGCTGGAGGCCGGACAAATCAGGGGGGGGACTGATATTCACGGCACCCTGAAAATCAACTTCAGGGTGTCGCTGAAGTGATACCACTGCTGACTCTTTTCTCCGGCAAGGTAAAGCAGGTTCGGAATATAAAGAGCCAGAAAAAGAATCCCGCTCAGGCACTTCAGCGGCATCGCCAGAATATAAGCCTGAAGCTGCGGGCTGTATAAGCTGAGCAGCGCCATACCAAATTCGATAAACAACAGCAGGCCAACCAGCGGGACAGCGTAGAGTACCATGTTTGTGAATGCATCCGATAGCAAGCCGAGATAAGTGGCCATGCCATCGGCTGCCGGAGCGGGAAACCAGAGTGTCGGAGGCCAGATAGCGTAACTGTCCCAGATAATCTGTAACAGTACCGGCAGCGTACCTGACGTCACGATCAGCACGATCAGCATCTGCTTCATCATAAACCCCAGCGGGGTGAAATCGGTGCCCAGAGCCGGATTGAGCTGGCCGCCCATCAGCGCACCGCGCTGGTTATCAAACAGAGAACCGACAGACTCAAACAACCAGAACGGGATGGAGAGGATCGCGCCCAGTAACAGGCCAAGTACCGCTTCTTTGGCATAGAGACCGGCGAGCGTGATCCAGCTGTGATCCTGCGGCAGAGCGGCAAAAATACCGGGGGCAACGATAAAACCCAGTATCACAACAATAGCGTAGCGCAACATGCCTTTGAGTTCGTGAAAAGAAAACAGCGGAATCAGTAACAGGCAAGGGTATAAGCGGGCCATTGCCAGCGTGATGGCCAGTATCCAGTCGCTGAGACTGGCAATTCCCTGAAAAGGCATCTCAGTATCCCGTACCGGCGATCAGATTAAACGCCTGAATAGAGAACTGAATGATTTCGCCGCCGATCCAGCGTCCGGTCAATGCCAGCGTTGCTGTGACTGCGACCAGTTTAATCGCAAACGGCAGCGTTTGATCCTGTACCTGCAACAGTGCCTGCAGCAATGAGACAATGACCCCGACAAGCACAGCCACCAGCAAGGGGGGAGCTGAGAGCATCACCACCAGAATCATTCCCTGCCTGAAGAGCGTGAGTATGTCCATCTCCGTTCCTTTTACAGATAGGTGTAGAACAGGCCATCCAGCAGCCTTTCCCAGCCGTTAATCATGACAAACAGTAAGATCTTCAACGGTAATGACACCGTCATTGGTGAGACCATTTGCATGCCCAGTGCAAGCAGCAGGCTGGACACAATCAGATCAATGATGATGAATGGAATATAAATCAGAAAACCAATCTGCAATCCGGCTTTGAGCTCTGAAAGCATAAATGAAGGAATCACGATCATCAGATCATCTTTGGTCGCTTTTTTCGCCATCTCTTCCGGCCAGAGGCGGGATGTATTGTCCATGATATGAGCCCGGATATCCGGGTCGGTATTGTGCGCCATAAATTTCTGTAATGGCCCGGCAATATGATTCACACTGGTTTGAATCGCTTCCAGTGAACTGAAATCCGGCGGATTTTCTTTCACCCGCTCACTGACCTCTTTACCGACCGGTGCCATCACAAACAGGGTTGCAGCCAGCGCAATACCGTAAATAGCCATATTGGGCGGTACCTGCTGGACACCCATTGCATTGCGGGTGATCAGCAGGACCATCGAGATTTTCAGAAAGGCACTACAGACGATCAGCAGGATCGGCAGCAGTGACAGCCCGCCGAGAAACAGGGCAAAGATCAGCGGGTCGACTTGTCCGAGATTCATCCGGCTTGCTCCGTCTGGCCGGAGCTGACCGGGAGCAGAACACTGGTCAGCTGTACACCCAGACGACCATCTACATCCACCAGTTCACCGCGGGCAACGGGTTGATGACCGTGATACAGGGTGGCATGTCCGGCCGGTTCGCCGGTTGCTGTCAGAATACTGCCCGGCGTGAGCTGGCTGAGCGCTTCGATTGTCAGATCAATTTGTCCGGCTTGCAGGGACAAAGTGACCGGCATGTGCTCAGGTACCGGTGCAGCAGAGAAATGAGCGGTGCCCTTGCGGTGCTGATCGTGGTGTTGCTGATCCGTTTGCGGGAGTGGTGGCTGATGCTCAAATCCGTCTGTTGTTGTCGGTTCTTCAGTACTTACGAAGTTCTCTGAACTATCAAACTCTCCGGCCTCATCAAAGTCACCGGAGAAAAAGTCATCGTCTTCGAAGCTCTTGTCTTCGAAGTTACTGTCTTCATAGTTATTTTCTTCATAGTCACTGTCATCGTATTCGTCGTACATATTCCGCTCTCCGGATGCCGCTTTACTGATATGAGTGACTTCACAGGTAGTGACGGTTCCATGCTGCTGCACAGAAAGTTGTATTTGTGATCCGGCAATGTGTAGCGCACCTTCTCCCTGAACTGAGAAATATGGTGTAGTCAGCAACAGAATGTCGCCCGTGCCCAGCCGGTTGTAATCAGCGCCAGGCAGGGTCACTGTGCCCAGTGTTAACCGGCGCGACAGTAACAGTGAAGAAACATCCAGCCGGGATACCGGCCGCCAGCGCTGACGGGTCAGTAATTGTTCCAGTGTCGCCGGCGGCAGCCGTAAATAACAATGGCCGGTATGACCGGCCTGTTCCCAGCGCAGCTCAAAATTTATACCACAGACAGGTTCCGCTGACGGGCAGTGATGCAGAGAACCGAACAGCTGATGAAAATCCGGGTAAAGATGCTGGTTATATAATTCACTGAACCAGGTCTGAGCGGGTCCGGGCGAAGGCGACACCGGAGTGACAACAAAAGGGGCTTGTGAGAACCGGTTCAGCAGGGATGTTGCGCCGGAACCGCTCAGCTGCATCATCCCGCAGGCTGTTTGCAGCGTCAGGGCCTGTGTGTCCGGGGCCGGATCTTTCGGATCAGAAGCTCCCGGTTCAGAAATCTCCGGAGCATGGAAAGCGCTATCAGGCATGACAGATAACGTTAATGAGCCGGATAGTTGCTCTTTCCCGGTAAAGCGCATTTGTTGTCCGCGTCCTGTACGGTTGAGCATTTGCATCTGTTCTGTGGTGAATTTACGGCACCGTTTCAGAAAATCAGGCTTCATCTTCTGTCTCCTCCTCAAATGATGGCAGCGTCAGCTCAACCGGGCTTTCCAGCAAGGTTTCCAGATGCCGGGAAAAACGGGCATGGTGTTGCCTTGCATACTCACGGGATGAGGGCTGAAAAAAAGTTAACTGAATCTGCCATTGTTGCTGTGTCTGGCAGGCATTCATGCGGACTTCTCCCATATGCGGCAGAAGCAGGGTGCACGCAAAGGCTTCACCGGCTGCCGGGCTGAGATGGTGTGCTATTTTTTCGCAGACCATCATGTCGTATCCGCTGGCCGGATAAACCGGCATCGTCCGGGATTGCTGGTGTACAGCCGGGGTATCGGTATTCCGGATTCCAGCGGCGGTTTCTTCCGGCTGGCACAGTGTTGAAAACCAGCGGCTATCCTGCGTGTCTGACCATGATTCAGTCCGGGACAAATGCCTGTCCGGGAGCTCCTCCCGGCGGATGTCACCAGGCCGGGAATGATGAGGTTGATGCAAAGGCTGCGATGTATGACGCATTAGCTGTTTTCCTTGATTGACTCAGTCAGAATCCGCAGTCGCTCACTGTCCGTCCGCTGGCGATCTGCCTGTGTCCGGGCGGTTGAAACAGCCGATTGCTGCTGCTGACACTGTTGTTGCAGGGCATACAATTCACTTTGGGCTGTTTCTACTGACAGCAGTAATGCCTTTTCCTGATTCAGCCAGTCATTCAGTATGCGCTGGCTGATGGATTGTTGCTGGTGCCGGGTGGCCAGCGCCTGCTTTTCCTGATGGTATTGTTGTGTCCGGGTAGCCAGTTCCGCTGTTTTTTGTGCCGCTTTCTCCTCAAGCAGGCGCAGTTTCTGCTTCTCTTTGCGCCATTCCCGTTCGCTTTTCATCTGCCGGTGATCGCGAATGGGTTGCAGCAGGTTGATCGTGGCCTGTAAACTTTCCTGTGCTTCATCCGGCGTGACGATTTCTTCCGGTACATAGTTAGTCTTAGTCCGGTGCATAAGCTGCCAGTTGATTCAACAGTTGAATTGTGTCGTTATAGCCATGCGGATTACGGACAGGCTGTTGCAGAAACTGATTGATTTGCCCCTGCAGCGCAACCGCAGCATCGGAGAGCGGGTCATGTCCCTGTTCGTACTCACCCAGCCGGATTAACATCTCGACTTCTTTGTAAGCGGCCATCAGTTTTCTGACCTGTCCGGCTCCCTGAACATGGTGAGATTCGGTGACATTGGGCATGGTGCGGCTGATGCTGCCGGTGATATCGATAGCCGGATAATGATTCTTTTCTGCCAGCTTACGCGACAGAATGATATGGCCGTCGAGTAGTGATCGGACTTCGTCAGCCACGGGATCTCCGGCAATCACATCGCCTTCAATCAAAACGGTGTATAAAGCGGTGATGGAGCCGGCTCCTTCCATATTCCCGGCTCTTTCCACCAGCCGGGGCAGCATGGTATAAACCGACGGCGGAAATCCGCCCCGTCCCGGTGGTTCACCGGTTGCCAGGCCAATTTCCCGCTGTGCTCTGGCAAACCGGGTCAGTGAATCGATCAGCAACAGTACCCGTTTCCCTTCCGCCCGGTAGCCTTCGGCAATTGCTGTGGCGGTTGAGGCAGCGCGGGCGCGCTCCATGCTGGTCCGGTCTGATGTTGAGCAAACCAGAACCGATTTACTGCGTAGTTCTGCATCAAGCTCATGGTCAAGAAATTCGCGCAGTTCCCGCCCCCGTTCACCAATCAGACCAAACACAATGACATCGCAGGGAATGTTGCGGGCAATTTCTGCCAGCAGCGTGGTTTTACCGCAGCCAGCACCGGCAAAAATGCCGATGCGCTGACCTTCGCCAATGGTAAGTAATCCATCAATCGCGCGGATGCCGGTCGGCATGGGTTCAGAGATTCGCGGACGCTGTGTCGGTGCCAGTGCGTCGCTGATCACAGGGGTGGTCTGTGGATTGGCTTCCAGCGTAAATGCCGGCTTCGGCCCCTGAAGCAGGCGGCCAAAGCCATCCAGTACTGACCCTTGCAGGCTGTCATCACTGAGAATGGTGTGCGCCTGATAATGGGGTGTAATCAACGCACCGGTTGCGATGCCTTCCAGTGGCCCGAGTGCAGAGAGTAAAACCGTCTCTGCATCGAAGCCGACAATTTCTGCCAGCACCTGACGATCCTGCGCGCCATGAATGGTGCACAGATCGCCGATCCGGGCAAAAGGCAAACGGCTTTCCAGCAGAATACCGTTGATCCGTGTGACCCGCCCCTGAATCCGGACCGGACTGATTGATGACAAACGGGCCTGATGCCGTTTCACCCATGATTCGAGCCGGGATTCGCTGTGCATTACCAGGTCACCTCATAATTCCGTTTGCCCCTGAAAACAATTTTGTTGTTGTCGACGGAGACCAGCCGGATACCATTCAGTTCATCACCGATAAACAGTCGTTTTCCGTCGCGGGTGACGACACTGGCCATTGAGCCGGAAGTAATTTGGGTAATTTCAAACGGCAGTTGGGTGGAAGTCAGATACACCTGATTATCGACGCGGACTGAGGTGGTGAATTGTTGATGGAAGCGCGTCAGCATCCGTTCGAGGCGGGCTTTGCCTTCTTCTTTGAGTGTGCCGTTTAAAATGATCTGATTTTGCTGTTGGGCCACCGTGATGTTTTTCAGCTCCCGCTCAGCCAGCATCTGAGTCAGTTTCCGGCTGACTTCTGCGGGTGTTGTCAGTGCCGGAATGGTGGTTTCTTCTGTCAGCAAAGCTGGTTTTGGTGCGGGGGCTAACGCCGCCCAGGTGCTGGTCACCGCAATTGTTGCAGCACTGATAAATCCCAAAATGAAGGGTAAAACCGGGCTTTTTTCCGCTGATTTTTTTCCGGCCGCAGATGTTTCCTCAGCTGGTGCCGGTTCTGTGAGGGTGGCTGTTTCCTGTGATGCTTCCGGCCACGGGGTTGCCGCATCGACAATGGTCATCCAGATACCGTGAACCGCAAACACGGCCTGAGGCTGCATATTGTCTATGCGTTCGGACTGGTGGCCTTCCTGATCACTGACTTTTCCCTGTTCGCTGGTGAGTTCCCAGTTGTCGTCACGCAGGCGCAACCGGCAATGTTTTGGTTTGATTCCCGGATCAAACAGGATGAGATCGGCACTCTCGTCTGTGCCGATCAGCCATTCCTGACCGACAAGAGGTAACGCAGCACCGTGATGTAACCCGGTAAGTACTCGTAACTCATACATGATGACAGCACTCTGATAGATGAAAAATTTTCTCCGGAAAAAATGCAGAGACGCTATTGACCGGAGTCTCAGAAATTCAGGGTCTGCGACCCGCAGAGTCCCGGTAAAGGGACTCCTGTGATATCAGTTGAGTGGTCGGGAAAAGGGATGAGTTCCGGAAAAGGCAGGTTAAATCACTGTGGCGGAATGATTCAGGGCATCGTCAGAGTGGCGGATACATTGTCCGCCATCCTCTTTTGCCAGTTGTAGCGCCTGAATGACATGGCTCAGAAAAGCGTCCAGATTGTCTTGCGGGGTGCGGGTATGGATGCCGATACTCAGGTGCATTTGTAAATGCTCGCCTGAAAAACTAAATGTCAGTTTTTGTACCTGCGCCATAATTTCTTTGGCCAGGGAGGCGGCGGCTTGTCTGTCTGAGTTGCGCAGAAAGATCAGAAATTCATCACCGCTCCAGCGGCTGACTGTATGCGGTATTTTGATGTGCCGGCGCAAAATACCGGCCAGCTGAACGAGCAGCGTATCCCCGCTGGGGTGCCCATAATGCAGGTTGATTCGGGAAAACCGATCCAGATTCAGCAGCAATACCGATTGTGCTTCCTGTATTTCCGGCGGGCCTGAGAAATTCTGTCTCAGTGCCATTTCCATTCCTTTTCTGTTGGGCAGGGTTGTCAGCGGATCAATAATCGACTGGGCGAGGTTTTGTCGCCGCCATACCCGCCCGGTCTGGCGGATGATATACCAGATCACACCGGATAAAGTGCTGCCCAGTACAGCCAGCAAAATCAGGGGAAAAGTCACGATCTGGCTGTAGCCCGGCAGGCGGATATCACTGATCAGAACTGCATCCATCTCATCTAATGGTATCCCGCGGATTTGATGTCGCCCGTCCGGCGCCTGATAAGTGGCTGACGATGCGCCGTGAAGGATGCTCTCTATGGCTGGTTTCAGCGCGGGTAATTGCATCAGCTGTTGATTCTTAAGGGTTTGCAGTGGCCCGCCATGCAGATCCTGAACCAGCAATTTACCATTTTCGCTGATGATATAAAGTTTACAGTTGAGACTTTGTCTGAGCCGGTCCATCTGGAGCTGAAGCGGGATCAATTGAGAAGATGACCGGGTATCTGAAAAAATAACATCCGGCAGGGTCTTTAATTTCTCTTTCACCAGCCAGGCAGCAATTTCACTGTTGTGGGTTAACACTTCCCTGAGTTCATTTTTTTCATGACGGGCGAACACCCAGGTCATGATGATAATAAATGAAAGAATCAGGGTAGACAGTCTGATTGCCAGCAGGCGGCCAGAGACCATATTGTTTGCTAAGGGCGTTTCTATAATTTTATTTCTATTATACTTCAACGGATATTCGTCCTAATACATTGATCTGTGCAGTACTTTGTAACTCTGAAAAGGATAACACCGGTATATGATTAAATTCATCCTGAAGCAGGTTGCGCAGGATACGGCGCAAATCCTGAGCAACTAATAAAATGGGCTTCGGTGCTGCCAGCACGGGGAATGCTTCCCGCAGCTGCTGTACCAGTATCTGGCTGGCTTCCTGAGGCAGTGCAAAAAATGCCTCTGTTTGTGTTTGCCGCAATGAATCTCTGAGCTGCTCTTCTGTTTCCGGTGTCAGTAACCAGACATGCATTCCTGTTGTCGTATTGTACTGATGACAGATCTGAGCTTTCAGGCTGATCCGGACGTAGTCGGTGAGTGCACCAATATCTCTTTCATACTGACCATGTTCGATTAACGCTTCAGCAATCGGTCTGATCGCTCTGAGCGGAACACTTTCCGCCGCCAGACGCTGAAGCACCGCCGCAAATCTGGAAGTGGGAACAACGCGCTGAAGTTCCTGAGCCAGTTCAGATTGTTCAGTTTCGACCCAGCTTAGTATGGCTTTTGCCTCCTGTAAACCAATAAACTGAGGACCTGTGGCAAAGAACAAACGCTCAAGACGTTCCATCAGAAGCGTTGCCGGTAACACCGGATTCATTTCCGGATTTTGTGATAATGGATGTCCGGCCGGGAACCACATCCAGCGCTCTTCGTCGCGTTCAGCCTGTCCTGATTCTCCCTCTTCCAGATATTCCTGCGGGATGAGCTGGCGCTCAATCGCCACTTTGCCGGGGGCATAGGTGGCACTGAGTGTCGGCACTTCATAGACACAGAACTGAAATTCATCTTCAGCCAGTGCTTCGTTGTAATCAATATCAAAGGAAGGCAGCGTTATGCCATATTGATTGACAATTTTATTGCGGCAGCGGCGGGCGAGACGAATCAGCTCGACCGTAAACGGATCGCCCGGTGTGCTGCGACAGGGAGAAAAGACCAGCGTATAAGGACGGGCCGGATTAAAGCGACGGATATCTTCATCGCCGTTCATCTCTGGTGGCAGGTTACTATAACTTTCACTGGCAGCCCGGATGAGCTGTATCCGCCGGGCCTTAAACAGCTGAAACAGGCCACTGATAAATGAAATGCCAGCCAGCGTGAGAAAAATAACTGTAGGCATGCCGGGTAACAGAGCAAAACCTGTCATGCCACAGGCGGCAATAATCCAGGCTTTAGGCTGACTGGTGATCTGTTCTGCCATTTCCCGGCCTATGTTGGCATCCACGGATTGATTATCCGGTGATACCCGGGTAATGATCATCCCGGCTGTCAGTGAAATCAGGAGTGCAGGAATCTGCGCAATCAGACCATCACCAATCGTCAGAACCGAGTAGAGATGCATGGATTCGGATGCCGTCATATCATGCTGAAGCGTTCCGATGCTAAATCCGCCAATCAGGTTAATGGAGACAATCACCAGCCCGGCAATGGCATCACCTTTGACAAATTTCATCGCACCGTCCATCGCGCCGAAAAGCTGACTTTCTTTACTCAGCTCTTCCCGCCGGGCTCTGGCATCTCTCGCATCGATTAAACCGGCACGCAGGTCGCTGTCAATGGACATCTGTTTGCCGGGCATGGCATCCAGGGTAAAACGGGCCGCGACTTCCGCCACGCGTTCCGATCCTTTGGTGATCACCAGAAAGTTCACCACGGTCAGAATCAGGAAAATCACCAGTCCGACCGCCAGATTGCCGCCGACCACAAAGTTACCGAAAGCCTCAACAATATCTCCGGCATTTTGCTCCAGCAGAATCAGCCGGGTGGTTGAAATCGAGAGTGCCAGCCGAAACATGGTCGTCAGCAGTAAGACCGCCGGAAAAGATGAAAATGCCAGCGGCCCCGGCAGATACATGACTAATGCAATTAACAGTGAAGACAGACTGATATTAAAGGCGATCAGGACGTCAACCAGACCGGTTGGCAGCGGAATGATCATCATAAAAACGATGGCAATGACGAAAATGCCGCCAACAATTTCGGAGCGCTTCATCGCGGTCATGGCGATCCGGTTCAGGATCAGAAATAACTGGTTCATTGATAACTCCTGTGGGCAGTTCAGCTCGTGAGATGATTGTGTGTTTTCTTATCCGGTACGCTCTGTTGCAGCGGGCTTTGATGTAGAAAGCTCTGATGTATGTAGAGCGGTTGTGTTGAGCTCTGCTGCGATGAGCTGTTGTTCGTGATGGGCGTACTCTGTCATCATCCGTAGCATCAGATTCAGTGCACCCTGACGGCTTTTGACGTCTTTCCACAGTGGCAGAGGCATTTCCCGGACCAGCGGATAAACAGCATTCAATAGTTTGGTATGATGCAAAGGTGACTGACCCACAGTATCGTTTGCCAGTGACTTGATCTCTCTGGGATAGATACTTGACTGGGTCAGATCGATCAGGCGACGGGTTAGTCTGGCAGAGCTCATGTCACCGGGAATACCTTTAGCGGCAAATTTCTGCAACAGTTCGCGGCTGCGGCCCAGTATATGGCTCAGTTGCTGGCAGGCGGTTAAATCTTTGAGTAATCCTTTCAGCTGGCCGGGGGGCATAGAGGTGAACTGAGAAGAAAGATCATCGGTCATCGCCCGGATCAGGGTATGAATCCCCTGAGAAAAGTGGCGTTCATCAAACTGACTGAGCAGGGTGTCAAAGATACCGGGCAGGGAGGCTTGCCCGACGACATTGCGGTAATACAGTTCACGAATATTTTTACGCTGCTGAGGATCCTGACTGAACTTTGCCAGTGCCTGCGCGGTATTGATCCCCGCCTGAATCTCCTGACTGTATTCCTGTTCCAGTGAGTGAGCCGTTTGCCTGAGCTGATTGAGTAACGGATTGTCCTGACTGCTTTTGGCCCGGTGAATGGCGTGCTGAAGCAAAATATCAGCGGTGGCCGGATCATCATCAGCGTGAGTCATCAGCCGGGACAGCGACAGATTTTTTTGTCCCATCATCAGTAACTGGCGCACCTTTTCATCCTGCTGCCGGTCATCCTGACTGGTCAGCAGGCTGTAAAGCGCTTCAAGTTTGTCGATGCGTAATTGCTGACGGGGACGAACCCGGCGATCTTCCAGTGATTTACTGTTTCTTTCCACACTTTCACTGAACTTCATGGAGATTTCTTCCATAGCGTCGCTCATATCGTTGACAGGCACAGGCGTCTGGACAGCTGTTGATAAAGGTTGTGAGGCATTCAGTGCCGTTCCCGGTGCATGATGATTGATTGCCGGATGAATGTTCATAAGGGTCTCACTGTATTTATCTGTCTGTCATTATGAGTGGACAGATATGAGTGTGAGTTCCACGGGAAACCTTTGACTCTGGTGTTTTGCTCAGACGGGGGCCGGCAGAATGACTCTGGCCGGCCGGAAATGTATGTGAAAAATCAACAGACCTTACTGCCGGATATGATGTGCGATATGCTGAATAATCCGGGCAGCAGCCAGAGATACATCCTGTTGTAGCGGCTGGCTGCTGTCTGATTGCTGCAGAAAACGCTCTTCCATGCTATCGACGTAGGCGGAGAAATCGAAGTATTCTGCCTGTTCAGCAGGAGAGGCGGGCTTGCCCAGTGTCTGCTGCATACAGCAGGTAATCATTTCAATCGCCTGTTCAAACGCCTGACGTTGTTCCGGGGTTAAATAACCATCACCCTGTTCGATCAGCGCCGCCCAGCTTGCCGGGGCGTGTTCAGCTGATGGTTTTGACGCGGATTGAGGGAAAAATTCACTGAACTGATTTTGCATAACTGACTCCATTCTGAGCACTCACTTGTGCATTTACCCGTGAGTGCTGTTGAATCTCTGACACCTGTGATTTAGCTCATGCTGATCGACAGACCAATCGATGGGCCACCCTGCTGCCCGCCTGACTGACCAAAGATGCCTGGATTGTTATCCATCATTTGCCCGACCAGTTTCAGCAGATCTTTGGCTAAACCGCCACCGACCTGACCTCCGCCATCTCCGGCTGGCTGAATGGCATTGCCCAGCGAAGTTTCTCCGGCACCCTGCATCAGTGTATTGCCCAGATCAACCAGACTCTTTCCCAGATCCTGCATGGACAGACCACCGGCAGCACTCTCTGAACCACCTAAGCTGCCTAATCCACCAGGACCACCTAATCCACCGGAACCACTTAAGCCACCGGAACCACCTAAGCCTCCGGGGCCTGCTGAGCTTCCCGCTCCGCCAGCGTTTCCTGCACCGCCGATACCGCCCAAACCTGAGTCTCCGGCCGCTGATTTATCACTGCCACCGGGTGAACCGCCATTCATCATGGTCATCATCAGCATCATTAACATGAGCTTCATCATGTCTTCCATGCCCATCTGACCATCGCCACTCTGGTTATCTTTACTGTTGCCGGTATTGCCGTTTTGACCTGCACCGCCATTCTGCTGGAGTTGATCCATCATTTTTTGCAGCATATCGCCCAGTTCGGAACTTTGACCATTCCCCTGACCTGCGCCCTGAGCCTGTCCGCCACCTGCGCCTTGTGCTGACTGGCCTTCACCGCCTTCAAGCATTTTGACCAGTGCTTTGACCAGTAAACCGACGATCTGTTCGAGTGTATCGTTTTGTCCTGCACCGCCGCCCGCGCCCTGTAAGCCGCCTGCGCTTTGTGCGCTGTTCTGACCCAGTGGCGCAAGACCGCCGGATGTATCAGAGATACCCGGGCTTCCCATTCCGCCGCCAAACCCGCCTGATTGAATACTGAGCATAATAATCTCCTGTGATTGATGTACCTGACACTTCCCGTACCGGCTCCGGAACAGGATAAGCACCTGTTTCTCTGATGTTGTTTTGATCAGTCAGATAACAGGTATAGACCGGGGCGGAAGTTATTTTCCGTCCCCGATGATGTGAGTGGTGAATCAGAATGTCAGGTTCCCGGAGAAGTTGTTGAATGGTGTAAAAATGATTACTGAATTAAATGATGGGTCAGGGCGTACCGGACAATATCGGTATTGCTGGAGAAATTCATTTTCTGCATCAGCCGGAATTTATGGGTACTGACCGTTTTGTTGCTGATGTTCAGATCTTGTGCAATATCATTAATACTCATGCCGCGGGCCAGCAGACAAAAAATATGAAATTCTCTTTTGGACAGGCTGTGATGTCTGGGCTCTTCTGCGGGTTCTTCAAATTCGAAAGCCAGTTTTTCTGCCATCTCTGACTCGATAAACCGCCCGCCCCGGGCAAGACGGCGGATGGCGGTGAGTAACGTGTCGGCATCGCAGTCTTTATTCAGATAACCTCTGGCTCCGGCTTTCAAAGCCCGGCGGGTGATTTGTGTTTCGTTGTACATACTCAGTACCAGCACAGGCAGGGCCGGATACTTTTCTGTCAGTGTTTCTATCAGCGGAATACCGCTCAGCCCCGGCATTTGCATATCCAGCGTGACGATATCGGGCTGATGTTGTTGCAGTTGGGTCAGCAGGTGTTCGCCGTCTGTTGCTTCATCGATGACACAGACATCCTCATACAGAGAAAGAAGTTGCTTCAGACCCTCACGCACAATAGCGTGGTCATCGGCAATTAATAGTCGTATTGTCATTATCACCTCTTATGATTGATGGGGATTTTAAGGGCAATGCTGGTCCCTTCACCTTCGGTACTGCTGAGGTTTAACTCAGCATGAATCATATTGACACGTTCACGGATGCCAACCAATCCAAAAGATTCACGAAACTGCTTTTGGGTATCAAAACCACAGCCGTTATCCCGGATTGTCAGTAAAAAATCAGTGCCGGTTTGTTCCAGGATCATATCCACGCGGGTTGCCTGAGCGTGCTTAATGATATTCGTCAAAGATTCCTGCACGATACGGAAAACCGCAGTTTCGACCTCTTCACCCAGACAAAGCTGCGAACAGTTGACCGTCAGATAACACTGGCTGTCTGTCCGGTAACGGAAATCATCAGCCAGCCATTCAAGGGCCGCGATAAAGCCCATGTCCAGTACGCCGGGGCGCAGCCGGGAGACCAGATTCCGGGTAAATGAAATGGTATCTTTCAACTGTCCCTGAATCCGGCTCAGATGAGGTTTCAGCTCCGGCACTGATGAGGAGTAGCGGACATCCAGCGACTGAACCGCCATCTTCAGGGCAGTCAGCTGCTGCCCGAGCTCATCGTGGACTTCGCGGGCGATATGCTTGCGCTCATTTTCCCGGTTGATTTCACGGTGGGCGATCAGGCTGCGTAATTGTGTCCGGGATTGTTCCAGCTCCTGACTTACCTGCTTTAATAGCGTAATATCGCGCCCGATAGCCAGTACGCTGACAATCTCTCCTTTCCCATTCACTTCCGGTACAAGGCTGATCAGTGAGCAACGGTAACCTGCTTGTGTTTGCTGGTTGAATTCAAACTCGTTCCCTTCTCCGCGCCGGGCGACTTCCAGTATCTGATGCTGATAGTGTTCTCCTTCAGTACCGCCGGGGTAAACCAGCGGCGTTGTATGGAGCATTTTTCCGGATAATTCACCGGCAACACGGATACTGGTCGGATTCATATAAATCCGGCGGCCGTCCAGTGCATGGCGGGTAATGGTATCCGGAGAGTTTTCCACCAGGGTCCGGAACTCTTCTTCTCTTTTCTGCAAAGCCGTTTCAGCACGCCAGCGCCTGGAATAGTCGCGCCCGATACACAGCACACTCAGTAAAGTGTTATCCGGGCAGAACTCAGGGATCAGGTGGGCTTCATAGCAGGACTCGGTACCGTCTTTGGTCCAGATAATATCCAGCTTGCTGCTTTGCCCGGTTTGAATCACATTCATGATCTGCTGATAAAGCATCGTGCTGTCGGCACCGGAGAGTGGATTATTGAGTGGGGTTCTTCCCCGGATTTCCTCAATCGATTGGGCATTGACGATTTTAAGAAAGGCCGGATTGGCATAAATTCTGCGACACCGGGTATCGTAACGGACAATGGCGTCCCAGGAGTTTTCAACCAGTACCCGGAACTCCTGATCCCGGATGAGTTTTTCTGCTTCCTGTATTTTCTTTTCGGTAATATCGCGGCGAATCAATACCAGACGATCGATCTGACCGGCCTCATTTTTCAGCGGTGTCAGGCTGATGTCGTAAAAGGCTTTGGGTGCTTCGCACAACTCTTCAAAATGACAGGCCTGCCCGGATGCGATACATTTTTGTTTGGTTTTCCGGTACAGATGAAGTGAATCACTACATAAGTAGCTTTCAAAATAAGTGCCGATACATTCAGATTCAGCCTTACCCAGATGACTGAGTGCCGCACGGTTGATATCTATAATTTTGAGTTTCTGCGCCGGAGTCAGTGCCAGCAGATAGATTTCATCGTCTAAATGATCAAATACCGCTTTATACTGGCGTTCTGCTTTTTCCCGTGCTTTCCGGGTTTGCAGATGACAGCGGAGCTTTTCATTTTGTTTGCGCGATGAGATATCCAGAAAGTAGCCGACAATCAGATCTCTGCCTTCAAACTCAAAGTAATTGGTAATGACCTCGACCGGAATCGTGCTGCCGTCCGGGAGTAAATGTTCGGATTCAAAAGCATTGGTTTTGTGTTGTTTCAGATAATCGAGATAGTCCGGCAGTGCATCCCGGGTAAACCGGATGTCAATGTCAGCCGGAGTTTTCTGATAGATCGTCTCCGGTGTGGTGTGAAGATGATGACAAAAGGCCCGGTTGACCAGCACAAACTGAAAGTTCTTTTCCGGGTCAACCACAAAAATAGCGGGCTCACGGGTATGTTCGATGAGGGTCCGGAGCAGGTGGTTTTCCTGATGCAATCGATCGATATATCGGTTCAGTAAATCCAGAGAGAAGTAGTTTGTCATAAACCTCATACAAGTGATTAGTCCGGGGATAAATCAGCTTACTGGATTCATGATCGCTGTGCCAGAGACCCGGCTTATAGCCTGAAATTTTTCCTGATAAATCGCGTGATATGCGTTCATAAAATCAGATTTGCTGGTGGGGGAATATGTGTCAGCCCTGACGTGGTCTGGTTTCAGTGCGATTGTATGCGCTGAAATCTGCAAGGGTCAATGATGCAGTAAGACAGCATAAAAAATCACCCCGGACAGGTGATTTTTTTATCCCTGCTCAACAATAACCCGCTGGCATTTATAATCCGTTGAGATGGGGGTCGTAAGTCGGGGAAGGTTGTGTCAGCTGCGTCAGCATCTCATGAAACTGAGCGGAGCACTGACCGTTTTCCTGGTTCTGGGCATGGCACTGGTGAATTAAAGTGTTTAAGACCGCCCACTGTTTTTCAACCTGAGTTTTCAGTGCCGGAGGAAGCGCATTAAAAATGCGTTTCACACTCTGTTCATCTGCCGGCAGTTTCAGAGCTTGCAAACATCCTGAGCGGACCGAGGCACTTTCCTGAAGCTGACTGTAGAGGGGAAGCTGCTCACGCAGGTTCTGATTCAGCGCTTCTCCGTCAAAAGCAAAATAGAGAGAATTTTGCGTCTGAAGCAGTTGCAGAAGCTGCCGGTAAAGTCTCACATCCGGAGCGATGGACTGAATAAATGTCCGGATGTGCCGACTATGGGCAGATGCCATTATTCTCTCCTTATTTTTCAGGATGACTCGTGACCGGTATGGAACTTTAACAGAGCCTGGGATAAGGCTTTTGTATCCAGAGACAGCTCGCCCCGGCTCAGTGCCTGACGTACCTGCTCAACTTTTGCCATATCCACATCAGGCAAAGAAGAGATTTCTGCTTGCGCTTTCTCTATTGCTGCCATGTTGATGTTCAGCTCCGGCTCTGCACCTGTCTGTTTTACCGGGGCACTTTCCGGTGCTTTTTTGCTGGTTTGCTGAAGCTTCGTCTGTGGGACATGACCGCCCGTTACTTTATCGATTTTCAAAGCCTGGTGTCCTCAAATCTTTGTCTTTCGCTACTATATATACAGGGCGGCTACGGGGAAAAAAACATTAAACCCGGATGCTAAAAATTCATACAAAAAATTTCAGCCTTACCTGTTGTACCCGAATCTTATGGCATATTTCGAGTCCCATCGACAAAAAATGTTACCTTCACTCCAAATTCTGTCTCTTTTGGCATCCGGATTATCTGCCGGGCTGTTGCTGATGAATCGTCTGTTAAAACTGGGTATGAACTTCATTTATTCCGGTGACAACCGCCCGGATTATTTTTTTTGACTTCATATTTTCGACTTTGATTTGGTCGCCTTTTCCGCCCTGTTCAAGAGCTGTGCCCCTGGTGCTGGCACTCACGCCATCTTTTGACGCAATAATTAACACCAGATTCCCTTTTTTGACCAGTGGCGGCTTTTCCAGCCACACCGGGTTAACTATTTGTCCGGCCCGTAATCTGCGGGTCGCCGTTTTGCCTTTCGCCTGAGTGATGCGGGTCAGAAAACTGGTTTCACGGGTCAGGGTGCGTTTTTCCAGTTTCAGCATCGGAGCGCTGACAGTATTTCCCCGTTTCACCTGCTGCTTTATTACCACAACCGGTAAGGTTAAAGATGCTTTGACCGTGACGGTCAGCCGCCAGGAATGCTGCGGGTCGTTACACTGAACCTGTCGCTTCAGACGGCCGACCGGCCATTGTTGATTATCCCGGCTGGAAACGGTCAGTTTTGTCTGACAAAGCGGAAGATGGCTGGCTGAAGCGGGAATCCAGATATCCCAGTGATGGGTATACTTTTTCCATTTGTACTGACGTGCTGCTTCCTTCAGCTCTTGCTGTAAATGGGCTGTGACCGCCTGATGAATTGCCTTTTCTGCCTGAGTGACTGCCAGCGCGGGGGCTGAAAACAAGACCACGCAACTCAGCAGAATCAACACATGAAAGACAGAGGAAATCAGCGACTTCCTCCTCTGGGGTATTGTTTCCGTAGTGCGGAAGTGATACTTCCTTTGTCTGATATAAGTCATTGATTTTTGGTTTTATTTTTTATGGCATGCATCTTGTTTCTATATTTGCTACGAAATAGTCCGTTACGAAATTTCCGGTCGTTTAAACCTGAAGGAACAAAACAGATGGCAATCACATTTGAAAATGCATTAGGGGTTCATCCCTCAGCGCTGAATTTCCGGGTTCAGCGTACCAAAATTCTGGCAACGAACCTAGCGAATGTTGACACTCCGGGATATCTGGCGAAAGACCTGAGCTTTAAGACTGTCATGAGCGAACTGGCTCCGAATGGTGTAAACCCTCAGACACCGAAACTTCAGGTTGCGGCACAGTATTCGATTCCGTATCAGAACCGGAAAGACGGCAACACGGTGGAACTTGGTGTGGAACAGGCCAAATTCGCCCAAAACAGTATGGATTTTCAAACCAGCCTGACATTTATGAATATGAAATTTAATGGCTTATCGAAAGCAATAGAAGGACGTTAGAGATGTCTTTTTCTGATATTTACACGATAGCCGGTTCAGCGATGACAGCTGAAACAGTCCGGCTGAATACGGTGGCGAGTAACCTGGCCAACGCGGATGCCGTTTCGGCAAATCCGAATGATGTTTACAAGCCGCTGAAGCCGGTTTTCGCAACCGTTTATAACCGGACGCAACTGTCTTCCGGTGACTCCGTTTATCCGGATGCCCAGGTCCGGATTATGGATGTGGTACAGCATCAGGGCAAACCGGAAAAACGGTTTGAACCCAGCAATCCGCTGGCGAATTCAGACGGATATGTTTATTACCCGGATATTGATGTTGTTGCCGAAATGGCAGACATGATGTCGGCAACGCGTAGTTTTGAAACCAATGTGCAGGTGCTGACAAACGTCAAAAGTATGCAGCAGGGGCTGCTGAGATTAGGGCAGGGTCGCTCATGACAATTGCACAATATACCGCATTGACTGCGGATAAATCATCAACCACCACATCATCATCGGATACTTCTTCATCGGTGAGCAGTAACCCGAATAGTGCGGCTTCACTGAAGAATGAATTTATCAGCCTGATGGTGGCACAGATTAAAAACCAGGATCCGCTGAATCCGCTGGATGGCACCGAATATGTCGGCCAGCTGGCACAGTTTTCACAGGTGCAAAGCATGGAAAACATGTCTTCCCTGATGCAAAACGGCATGGTCATGATGGATAACATGCAGGTGCTTTCTACTTCAGGGCTCGTCGGACGTACCGTTTATGTGTCCGGCAATTCTTTTGAACTGGGTGAAGAAGCGCAAACCGGCAAAATTGAACTCACCCATGGGTCCAGCCAGGTCAATCTGGTTGTGACAGATGAATTTGGTCAGGAGACTAAAATTCCGCTGGGTGCGCATGCTGCCGGTGATGTTGATTTCAGTATTGATCCTGAAGAACACAACCTGAAACCGGGGAAATATACGGTTTCTGTCGAGGTGCAGGAAGGGCAAAGCACCCCGAATGTCTTGCTTGCCGGTAAGGTTGAGCAGGTTCGTATACCGTCCAGTGGCGGCTCAGCGATGGTGAACATCGATGGTGTCGGCAGTGTACCGTTTTATCAAATCAGCCAGTTTGGCGCCTGAAACCGGATTTGAAACAATAAAGGATACAGAGGTTTTTTATGAGTTTTAATATTGCACTAAGTGGACTGGATGCAACCAATTCAGAACTGAATACCATCAGTCACAATATTGCGAACGCGTCAACGTATGGCTTTAAAAGCGGACGCACGGAATTTTCTGCCGTTTATAACGGTGTTCAGGCTGGTGGCGTTGAAGTTGCAGCGATTTCTCAGAACTTTGACAAAGACGGGACTATCACAAATACCGGCCGTTCGATGGATTTAGCCATTGACGGCAATGGCTTCTTTGTCACCAAAGACAGCCTGGGCCAGACGCTGTATACCCGCTCCGGGGTCTTCAGCACAGATAAAGACAACTATGTGATTGGTAATACCGGTGCAAACCTGCAAGGGTATAGTGTCGACAGCAATAATAACCTGATGTCAGGTACAGTCGGCAATATCAAAATCAGTTCGTCTTCTCTGGCAGCGAAAGCGACGGATAAGTTAGATTTTGTGGCTAACTTTAATGCAAGCGCTTCGGCCATTACTACAGCATTTGATTCAACAAACACTGACACGTTTAACTCTTCTTACACCAGTAAAGTGTATGACTCGCTGGGTAACTCTCACACGGTGACGCAATACTTTACCAAAACATCCAGTAACACATGGAATATCAATACGATCGTTGATGGTGATACATCTTCAGTCACCACTCAGGCAATGACGTTTAATTCCAACGGTTCACTGGCAACGCCAACCGCACCTTATGCTGTGGCATTCACACCAACAGGTGCCGATCCGGTCAGTATCAATATTGATTTAACCGGCAGCACCCAGTACGGCGCGGAATTTGGTGTCAGCACCAACAGCCCGAATGGTTACACTTCCGGCCAGCTTTCCGGTGTCCGGGTTGAAGATAACGGCATGGTTTACGCGACTTATACCAATGGTCAGTCTCAGTTGCAGGGACAGGTTGTGCTGGCGAACTTTGCCAACCCGCAGGCACTGGCGAAAGTCAGTGGCACAGCATGGACACAAAGCTACAGCTCAGGTGCACCAACAGTCGGCGCGCCGGGAACCGGTGTGTTGGGTGATATTTCCCCGGGTGCGCTGGAAGGTTCAAATGTGAATCTGACCAACGAGCTGGTGAGTCTGATGACGGCACAGCGTAACTATCAGGCGAATGCGAAAACTATTTCGACTGAAGATAAGCTGACGCAATCTTTGTTTAACGCCATTTAATAACTGATTGAGCGAGACGGATTATGGATAGTTTGTTATTTACCGCCACATCCGGAGCCAGCCGTGTGCTGAAAGCCCAGCATGTGCGGTCAAACAACTTATCAAATGCAGATACTGCCGGATTCCGTGCCGACATGGAACGGGTACAGAGTGTTGCTTTGCAGGGCTCTGGTTTTGATGGCCGGACCATGGTCGTGACCAACTCGGCCTCGACCCGGTTTGATACCGGGGATGTGGTGGAAACCGGACGCGCGCTGGATGTGGCGGTGACGGGCAAAGGTTATCTGACCGTGCAGACGCCGGATGGCGATGAAGCCTATACCAGAGCCGGGAATATTGCTGTCGACAGTCAGGGCAACCTGTCTGTGAACGGGTTTCCGCTGCTGGGTGAGAATGGTCCGTTAACTTTGCCGGAATATCAGAAAGTTGAAGTCAGTGAGCGCGGGCAGATCTCGGTGATTCCGCCGGGTGGCAACGCTGAAGTTCAGGTCGGCACCATGAAACTGGTGAATCCGGAAATGAACCAGCTGCAAAAAGAGAGTGACAGCCTGCTGCACCGGGTTGGTGGCGGCAATTTTGATGTCGACCAGACTGTCACACTGGCACCGGAGCATCTTGAAGGCAGTAACGTGTCAGCCATAGATGAGCTGATGAATGTGATGTCACTGACACGCAACTTCCAGATGCAGGTGCGGATGATGAAGACCGCAGAAACACTGGCTAAAGCCGGCAACAAATTAATGAGCACGAGCTGATTGCTCATGCAGTAAGGAGAACAAAGGATGCATTCAGCACTTTGGGTCAGTAAAACCGGGATGGCAGCGCAGGATACCAAGATGACTGCGATCTCGAACAATCTGGCAAACGTGAATACGGTTGGGTTTAAGCGTGACCGGATTGTTTTTGAAGATTTATTCTACAGCATTCAGCGTCAGCCGGGGGCTCAGGTTGATCAGGTCAACCAGTTGCCGACGGGTGTTCAGCTCGGAAGCGGTGTCCGTGTCGTGGGTTCACAAAAGGTCTTCACTCAGGGGAACTCGCAAAACACCGGACAGGAACTTGATTTGGCCGTGATGGGAAAAGGCTTTTTCCAGATTGAAAACTCTGACGGGGAAATCATGTACTCCCGGAACGGGCAGTTCCATGTGAACTCTGAAGGGATTGTGGTTAATAGCCAGGGGCTGCCGTTACAGCCACAGGTACAGATTCCGGAGAACATTAAGTCAGTTTCTATTGGTGTCGATGGCACGGTGAGCGGCATTACAACGGATGACCCGACACCCCAGCAGATGGGGCAGATTACACTGGCGAAATTTATCAATCCGGCTGGTCTGGAAGCGGTTGGTGGCAACCTGTTCCGTGAAACAGATGCCAGCGGTCAGGCCGAAGAACTGATTGCCGGTGAAGACGGTGTCGGCAGTATCAAGCAGGGCGCACTGGAAGGCTCTAATGTTCAGGTGGTGGAAGAGATGGTTGACATGATCACCACACAGCGTGCTTATGAAATGAATGCTAAGGTCGTCTCTGCCGCAGACGATATGCTGAAATTTGTTTCGCAATCTATGTAAGGTATAGGTAGTCATGAAAGAGCGTGTCATGAAAAAGCGGATCATCAGGCAGCTGTCAGGCGGGTGGATGATCGCTGTGTTACTGTTAGCCGGGTGTGCGGGCAGACAGGAGTTTCTTCCTGTATCGCCAAATGAAGATAAATATGGTCCGCCTGAACTGGATTATTCATTGCCGGCCCCCAAAGCCGGGAGTCTGTATCGCCATCAGTACACCATGACACTCTTTCAGGACCGCCGGGCTTACCGGGTTGGCGACATGCTGACCGTGATTTTGTCGGAACAGACTCAGTCAAGCAAAGAAGCCAATACCAAATATGGTAAAAACTCGAGTGTGAATTTTGCGTTGCCTACAATCGGGACCAAGAAACTGAATGATTTGTCGGCATCGATTGATGCTCAGCGGGATTTTGACGGCAGTGCCACCAGCTCTCAGGGGAATAAACTTCAGGGGGCGATTACGGTGACTGTGCATGAGGTTTTGCCAAATGGGGTGCTGCGTATCAGCGGAGAAAAGTGGATTCGCCTCAATCAGGGCGATGAATATATTCGCCTGACCGGTATTGTCCGGGTTGATGATATCAGCCGCAGCAATCAGGTTTCTTCTCAGCGAATCGGCGATGCCCGGATTACTTATTCTGGCCGGGGAGCGCTGGCGGAAAGCAATGCTTCCGGATGGCTGACTCAATTCTTTAACAGTCCATGGATGCCGTTCTAATGAAACTGATGAAGTGCATTTTAAACACGATTTTATGGAGTATCGCACTCTCTGTTGCCCCGTTTTTGCAGGCAGCGGAAGTAAAGATTCCGGTGATGGATCTGGTTGATGTTCAGGGAATCCGTTCAAACCAGCTGGTTGGTTACGGGCTGGTGGTTGGTCTGGATGGTCAGGGCGATCGCAATCAGGTGAAATTTACCTCGCAGTCCATCACCAATATGTTGCGTCAGTTCGGGGTTCAGATTGATGAGAAAACCGATCCCAAATTACGTAATGTCGCTTCGGTCAGTGTGACGGCCAGTGTTGGGCCGATGACCGGGCTGGGACAGCCGGTTGATATTGTCGTTTCCTCTATCGGCGATGCGAAAAGTTTACGGGGCGGTACGCTGCTGTTAACACCATTGCGTGGTGTCGACGGTGAAGTCTACGCCGTCGCTCAGGGGAATGTTGTGGTTGGCGGTGCTTCTGCGGAAGGGAAAAGTGGCTCTAAAATCGCCATCAACACGCCAACCGCAGGGCGTATACCAAACGGTGCGACGCTGGAGCGTGAGATTCCGACCGATTTCAACTCGCGTGACAAAATTACCCTGAATTTACATGAGCCCAGCTTTACCACAGCGAAGAATATAGCCCGGGAAATTAACCGCACTTTCGGGCCGGATGTTGCTGTGGCAGTCAATAAAGTCCGGGTCGATATGCGGGCACCGAAAGATACCCAGCAGCGGGTTACGATGATGTCGATGCTGGAAGAAATGAGCGTCGAGCCGGGTCGTAAACCCGCCAGAATCGTTTTCAATTCCCGCACGGGAACGGTCGTGATCGGGAAAAATGTGAAAGTCGGAGAGGCGGCGGTCAGCCACGGTAACTTAACCGTCAGAATCTCTGAAGCACAGCATGTCAGTCAGCCGAATCCTTTTGCTGACGGAGATACCAAGGTCGTTGACCGGACCGGGATTGATATGGATGAAGATCAGGCACAAATGGTGATCTGGCCGCCGGGTACGGAACTGAACACGATCGTCAATGCAGTGAATAGCCTTGGTGCGACGCCGACAGACTTAATGTCGATTCTTCAGGCGCTTCACGAAGCGGGTGCTCTGAATGCTGAGCTGGTTGTAATATAAGGAGTCCATCATGAAACTCGATGGTGTGAATGATCAAACGCAACTGAATTCAATTCTTTATCATGACAACAGTGCGTTGGCGAATATTAAGCATGCAAAGAATCAGCAAGAGTCACTGAAGGCGGTTGCCGGACAGTTTGAAGCGATGTTTCTGCAGCTGGTGCTGCGGCAGATGCGCAGCAGCAGTGATGTGCTGGCTGATAAAGACAGTCCGTTCTCCGGTGAACATGAAGGTGTTTTCCGCGATATGTACGATGGTCAGCTGGCGATTGAACTGGCGAAAAAACAGAAAGCCGGCATTGCAGATATGCTGGTTGAGCAGCTCAGTCCTGATGTACCCGATCCGGCAGTCAATAAAGTGACCCGGATTTCATCTGCCAATGATGATATTGCACCATTAGTGGAAGCAAGATCACAAAGTGAAGCAACCAAAAACATCTTGAATTCCACTCCGGTTAATCCCGGCGCGGAAGCGGTCGCCTCTGTTAATCAGGAGAAAATCCGCGAAGTGAATGCAACCAGCGCATTTGCACAGCCATTGATTCGTAAAACGGAGTCGTAACTGAAATGAGTCTCGTCAATATTGCTTTATCAGGATTAAATGCCAACCGGGTTGCTTTGGATGTGACCGCTCAAAATGTTGCGAACATCAATACTCCGGGATATAGCCGTCAGGAAGCGTTGATGGCTTCAGTTAATGGCGCAAAACATGACCGGTTAAACGCCGGGAATGGCGTTCAGGTGACCAGTATCCGCCGGGTGACCGATATGTTTCTGGTGAAACAGACATGGTCAACGGCAAGTATTTCGTCTTATGCCTCTGGTTATAATGACAGCCTCAGCCAGCTTGAGAACACACTGAAAGCGGATGGTTTCGATTTATCAGCCGGGTTCGACAGCCTGTTTGCTGCGTTGCACAGTGCGACCACCAAACCTGAATCCGTCTCTTTACGCCAGCAAATTACCAGTGAAGCGGAAGCGATTTCCCGTCGCTTTAATACGCTGACCCAAACGTTGCAGCATCAGCACAAAGATCTGAATGATCAGCGAAATGCTGCTGTTGCGCAGGCCAACAGCCTGTTGGTCAATATTGCTGAAGTGAATCAGAAGATTACCGAAGCAAACGGCGTCGGTGGTAATCCGTCTCAATTGCTGGATACCCGCGATAAACTGATTGGCGAGCTGGCCGAAATTGTTGAAGTCAGAACCACTGATCAGGCCGATGGCAGTATGCAGGTGACATTGACTTCCGGGCAGCCACTGGTGATGGGCGGCGATGCCGGACAACTCAAAGCTGTGCCGGATCCGTCTGATGTGTATATGGCGACCATGAAAGTGGAATTTGAGAACCAGACGTTTGTCGTCTCCGGTTCGGTCGGTGGTAAAATTGGCGCGATCAATGATTATCAGAGCGATGTGCTCAAGCCGGATATGAAGGCGGTCG
Organism: Vibrio quintilis; assembly: GCF_024529975.1. Lineage (GTDB taxonomy): Bacteria > Pseudomonadota > Gammaproteobacteria > Enterobacterales > Vibrionaceae > Vibrio > Vibrio quintilis. Next base: position 613,664 of record NZ_AP024897.1, read on the forward strand.
ATGATATGGCGAAAGCCATGGCCGATGCATTCAATAATGTGCTGGCAACCGGGCAAGATCTGAATGGCAATGCCGGTCAGCCGTTGTTCACTTATGATCCATCTACACCTGCAGCCAGCCTGACAACGACCGATATTGACCCGGAAGAGCTTGCCTTTTCTTCAGACGGTAATCCGGGCAACGGCGATGTGCTGAAAAATTTAATTGCAATCAATAATCAGGACGTGTCTGTCGGTAGTTTTGGTTCGATGACACTCAATGAAGGTTTTACGGCGATGGTCGGTGATACGGCGATTAAAGCCCGGCAGGCGACATCCGATTATCAGGCCAAAAAGACCGTGAATGAACAGGCTGAGAAAGCCCGTGATAATGTCAGGGCCGTGAATAGTGATGAAGAAGCTGCAAATCTGATGACTTTTTCTCAGGCACATAATGCCAATATGAAAGTCATCAGTACTGCGAATAAGTTGTTTGATTCAGTGTTGCAGCTGTTTTAAGGAGTAATCATGAGAATCAGTGATACACAGTTTAGCCAGATGATGCTGAGAAGCCTGCAATATAATAATGTCGGGCTGGGTACAGTGATGCAGCAGATGTCGACCAGTGACCGTCTGACCAAACTTTCAGACGATCCGATGGCGTCGGTTCAGTTATTGAACCTGAGCCGGGAAGGCAGTGCGATTACTCAGTACAAGAAAAATATTTCTGATGTGAAGACCAATTTATCCAATCAGGAAGTTTATCTGGATTCCGCCACAGAAAGCCTGCAACGCATCCGTGAGCTGGTGCTTTGGGGGGCGAATGGGTCTCTGAGTACCAGTGACAGGAATGGCATGGTCACTGAACTGAAAAGTTTGCGTGAAGGTATGATCACGGCCTTTAATGCGCAGGATGAAGCGGGCCATTATCTGTTCTCCGGAACGAAAACTGATACGGCCTCTGTCGCTGAAGTATCCGGCAGTTATGTGCTGCAGGGAAACAGTGATAAACGGTTAGTGACTGTGGCCAAAGGTGTGAATGTTGAGTCCAATATGACTTCAGCTGAAATACTGGATCTTGGTGGTGGCGATAATGTCTTAAATCATATTGACGCGATCATTGCCGAATTTGAAACACCGACGGCAAATTTCAGAGCGACTGTCGAAGATACGTTAAATGCTGTTGATAATACTTCCGGCCAGGTCTTGAATGCGTTGACTGAAATTGGTGGCCGTATCAAAAACCTCGAGATGATGTCCGGGGCACACAGCGAGAATAAATTGTTTGTCGATAAAGTATCGAATGACTTGTCCGCACTGGATTATGGTGAAGCATCAGTCAGGCTGAATAATTACATGGCTGCGCTGAAAGCGACGCAGGCGAGCTATACAAAAATTAATGATCTGTCTTTGTTTGATCGGTTGTAAGGTACAAGTTTTATGGCAGTAAGTACGGTAGAAGTCCGGGCACATGGTATTCGCCTGACGGGGCAGGGACAAACTTCGATTTCACCTTCCCGCGCATCAGATACCAGCCCATCAGCGGTTACGGGATACCGTCAGTCACAATCAGATGTCTCATCGGTCTACTCTCTGTCTGGTGTCATGCTGACCCAGGGTCAGCAGCACGCAACTGCCGTTCAAATCGCAACACAGACATTGCAGTCGGTTGGCAAAACATTAACTGCGATTAAGCGAGAGTTAACCCCGGCACTACAACACGGCGTGAATGCCGCGACATCTTCCCGGCTGAAAAACAATTTATCCCAGGCTAAAGCTCAGATGAATAACGAGCTGGAACAGGCCCGGTTTGACGGGAAGCGGGTGGTTGATAATGAACTGCAGTTAAAACTGGACCGTGCGGATATCCGGCGCTTTTCTGTGCCGGGATTAAACATTCACCGCTCTGCGGATAAAGCCGAACAAATCAGGCTGGATTTCCCGCAGGGTGGTTCTGTGATGATTCAGTTTGACGGGCAGTCCGATGGACAGAAAACGGTGAAAATGCTGGACCGGAGTCTGCTGCCAATGGGGATGCGGGCTTCAGTCAATGAAAGCGGTGATATTATCTTTGAGGCAAATGAATCATCCTATCAACAGATGCAACAGCAGGTGATGGTGAGCGGGCAGGGATATCGTTTCCCGGCTGGTCAGGCCAATACGCTGACTTTGAAATCAGAACCGGATGGCATTGCTGAATTACAGTTTGATTTAAGCTCCCGCGACGGGATTAAAAAGACGATCAGCAAAGTGAATCAGTATTTGCAGCAGGTTCATACCAGCCTTCAGGATGCCCGTCAGTTTTATACCGACTTAAATACTCAGATGAATACCTTACGTTCCGGGACGCAGACCATTTCAGGGACGGAAACCGAGCAGATGCTGACAGACTTTGCAGCGGCATCTTCGCGTTTTACGTCGGTTTATCAGGCATTAAATGCGCAGGCCAACGTCCGTCGTCATACGGTTGTCGCACTACTGCGTTAATGTCTCTCTCCACAGATTCTTGTTTGTTTTTGCCAGCATGGATATGCTGGCTTTTTTTGTTGTTCAGAAGATGAATATCAGAAGCGACCAGAGACAAACACCACCGGGAATCCGGTGCGGAGAGTGAACATGATTAGGGCCGTTTATTTTGACCTGGATAATACACTGGTTGAGCGGAATGCCAGTATCGACCAATTCTCCCGGATTTTTATCAGGCATTTCTCCCGGCAACTGTTGCATCCTTCTTTCAGACAGGTTTCTGACCTTATCAAACAAACGGATAATGGCGGTTATCTGGTAAACAATTCCCCTTATCAAAGAATCTATCAGGCCATTGGGGCTGAGCTTGCTTTACAGCTGGGCTGGCATGATCCGGTTCCGGCAACAGAACTGGAAGCATTCTGGAAAGCAGAATTTCCCCGGAGTGCGGCAGAAATGCCGGGAGCCGCTGCGTTAATCCGGCAGCTCGTTCAGTCGGGCTATCATGTGGGAATCATTTCAAATGGTGCTGAGTGGAGTCGTCGGGCAACATTAGCTGCCACAACATTTGGTGAGCTGATTCAGCAACTGGTCAGTTCTGAGCGCTTTGGTGTCAGTAAACCCGATCCTTCGATTTTTACTGATACAGCACGGGCGGCCGGGTTTTCATCTGGTGAGTGTATTTATATCGGCGATCATCCGGAGAAAGATATCCGGGGGGCGATGAATGCGGGGATGCAGGCGGTTTATTTGTCAGGCTTTCATCCTGATATTCCTGTTCCTGATGGCGCACCTGTGATTCACCATTTAAGTGAAGTGATGCATGTGATTGAATCCATCATCCGGGAAGAAAAAAGTAATCCGTCTTAAATCAGAAAAAAGAAATACAGAAAACAGATAAACGCCAGTAATGTGGCTGACAGGGTCGGATAAATAATATAAGTGTCCCGGCGTCGGGTTCTCTGGAAGCAGAGAAAAGTCAGCAGCACATTATAAATCACCAGCAGTAAACTGATGCCGGTGCCGCCCCGCAGTGTCAGGCTGGAAAGCTGAGTCAGGAACAGGGTTAACAACGCATAATCAACAACAATCAGCCACAGAAAAAACTTCTGCATGCCATTCTTTTTATTTGTTTCAACCGTTTGTTGATAGTGATGGTACATAAAGCGCTCGGTGTTCAGTTATCTCGTGAAACAGGGAGTCCCGTCCCGCCGCTTTGCCAGCAAAGCAGCGGTATACGTCATGGTATTTAATGCACTGTAAGTTTTAGATTTTCTTTTTTGTTTTCTTTCCGGTTTGTTCCGAAAGTATAGGATATTTAATCGTTTCCTGCCGGATGACAGGCTGATTAAAACGCGCTTTATCCTGTGCTTTTTTCAGCTGACTATCTTTTTGGTTTCCGAAGAAGGTTTCAAGAACAGCGGCAGCCGGTGTGGTCAGAACAAATAATTCAATCCGGCGGTTTGCACTTGAATCTGGTTTGTCCGGGTTAAGGAGGGCACGATCAGACATGCCGGTGACCTGTAGGACACGTTGATCCGGCATTCCTCCGGCAACCAGTGTTTGTCTGGCGACATCAGCCCGGTTGGCAGAAAGTTCCCAGTTACTTTTGTTGCTGAGTGTTTTCTTAAACGGTGTCGCATCCGTATGACCACTGATGATGATTGGATTCTGAACCCGTTGAAATACCGGGGCCAAAGCCAGCAGCAGGTCTTCAAAATAAGGCGTTAAGTCAGTGCCGCCCCGGCTGAACATATGCTGTTTATAATCATCCTGCAGCACAATACGTAAACCCTGAGGGGTGACGGTCACATTCACATTTCCCTGGGCGCTGATCTGTTTGACCAGCTCCTCGATAACTTTTGCCAGTAAGGTCAGTTGTTCTTGTGTATCGAAGGTGCCGGGAATCAGGGCATCTGACTCCGGACCTTCACCATTACCGTTAAAAAAGGAATTCACGATATGTTTGGCAACATGGGTATCCGGCACTGAAGAATGAGACTCCAGATCAATCGGAGAAATACTTTGCGCGGTGTCAAAGGGGTTGCCGTAGCTCTGCTCGAAAACACTGGCATCATTCAGATATGCAACAATCGCTTTCCTTTCATCCTGATTGACCACCTGCATAATCCACAGCACCAGAAACAGCGCCATGAGTGCAATCATAAAATCGGCGAAAGCGACTTTCCAGGCTCCGCCGTGATGTGCTTCTTCATGGCTGCGGTTCGTGCGCTTGAATACCACATGCTCTTGCTTTTGCATTATCCCTCCTGCTCAGCCAGCCACTGCTCCATTTGATTGAAGGTTGGTTTGATGTCCAGCTGAATGTGTTTACGACCTGCATCAATGGCAAGCAGTGTTGGTTTTTTCGCAACATAAGCGACCAGTGTCGCCCGGACGCATTCGAATGCTGACATATCGCGTTTGACTCGTTGTGCCATTGCATTACTGGCCGGGTCAAGGCAGCAGTAACAACCAAAAATACCGACAAACGTACCGACCAGTGCTGCGGCAACATGATAGCCAATCAGTGCGATAGAACCATCAATCGACTGCATGGTGATGATGATTCCGCCAACAGCGGCGAGAATACCAAATCCCGGCAGTGCTTCTGCGGTACGTTGCATCGAACGGGAAGGTTGCAGCAGATCGCTTTGAATGGCTTCAATCTCCTGCTCCAGTAATCCCTCTAATTCATGAGGCGACATTTGTCCCATTGCCATTAAACGTAAATTGTCGGTAATAAAGGAAACAAGACGGTAGTCACTTGAAACGCGCTGATAACGATTAAATAAGTCACTTTCTTCCGGCGATTCAATGTGTTTATCGAGTGATTTGAAGCCACCACTGCGAACGGTTTCCAGTAAAATTTGTAAGACGGCCATGAGTTCCATGTAATAAAGCTGTTCGTCTTTGGGCTGGGAAACCATCATTCCCAGCTGGCGGCGCATTTCTTTGAGAACCTGCGGCGGGTTACCAATGATAACGGACCCGAGTGCGGCGCCGACAATGATCATGATTTCAGCGGGCTGCCAGATGGCAAGTAGTTTGCCGCCGGCCCACATATATCCGCCAAAGACACACATCAAAACGATGATTGCACCAAGAAATTTTTGCATGACTGACTCCTAAAGGGACAAGTAGTGATTAAGTTGTTTAAGCGCCTGTTTATGTAACTGACAGATGCGGGGCGGCGTCAGATTGAGGACCAGCGCAATTTCCTGAAGATTGAGTTCATGTTGGTAAAACAGAGTCAGTAATAACTGATCCCGCGTGGAGAGGTTACCAAGCGCCTGTTCAAGACTGCGACGGATGTGTTCATGCTCCATGTCCTGGTAATTTTCATCGATATGGCTTTCCAGTCCGTTTTCAAGCAGTTGATCAAGGCTTTGAATTTCACCGGCCAGTGAGGCATTGAGCCGGTCATAATAATCCTGTTCATCCGTCCCCAGTGCCCGGATGATTTCAGTATCCGTCGGTTGTCTGCCGAGCTGGCGGGTCAGATCACGGGTGACATCATTGAGTTCATGCGCCTGTTGTCTTTTTTTACGCGAGCGCCAGTCCAGACGGCGTAATTCATCAAGGATGGAACCGCGGATCCGGCAGACAGCAAATGCAGGAAAGTTTTCATCATCAATGTTGCCGTAGCGACGGCCTGCTTCAAGTAGTCCGATCAAACCGATTTGCTGCATGTCTTCCACACTGCAATAGGTGTTGGCATGAATGCGCAGCTGATTCACGATCCTTTTGACTAAATGCTGATAGCGGGCCAGCAACTGATTTTCATCGATAGGAACGGAGGGAGCGTTAACTTCCTCCGCTGCTTCATAGCCTTCCTGAAAATGTATATCCAACATGAATGCCCTCTATTGAACGACATATTTGGTCAGAAGCACATCATCAATATCCCGGACGATTTCTGTCTTTTCGAAAGCCATCAGAATGGATTGTTTGACTTCTTTTTGCAGATGTTCGAGCGCTTTTTCACCGTATAAATCTGCATAGGTTTTATTGCTGAAGAGCTTGATTAACGTATTCCGGACCAGCGGCATATAGTTATCAATCGCTTTGATCCGTGCAGGGTGTCGGGTTTCTACGGCCAGTTCCAGCATCACGAAATGATTTTGTTGCTTCTCGCCTTTGACACTCAGGACCACTTTATCCAGCTGATGGAATACCGGCGTGGGGGAGACCGGATCTTCCTTTTTGGTGAAGACGGACATAAAAGAATCTGAACTATTTGCACCTGAGGTCTGTTTTAAATACCAGATACCACCAAAGACGGCTCCGCCGGATACAACCGCGGTCGTGATCAGCATCATCACACACAGAATAATCATTTGTTTTTTGGTCATTGCCTTTTTCCCTCGTTGATGATTCAGGCTTGTGTATTCAGCCAGTGTTCCGAAGTCACTGACGTATGATTATCGTCCGGGTGATGATCACTCCGGGACGCAAATATGGTGGCTTCGTCTTCCTGTCCGGTATAAGACTGGCCTTCACTTTGATGCTCAGAGCCGACGTTGACATCGACATGCATGAAGTTCTGGTTTTGCAGCTCAGTGCGCAGGCGATCAGAAACCTGCATCAATGCTTCTCTGGTAGCGGTGGAACTGGCGTGAATCTGAACATTCAGCTTGTCGCCATCGACCCGGACCATTAAGTCCAGTTTGCCTAATTCAGGCGGATCGAGACGGATCTTTGCTTCCTGCAGATTTTGTTGTGCCTGTAGCGTCACCCGATCGTGCAGAATGCTCAGCATCTGCTCGCCCCATTTACCTGACTGCGGATCAACCCTGACGGCTGCCCACTCTGCGCCACCCGCTGAGGCCGGATTTGCCGTGCCTGCGGTATGCTGTGTCTGGGTGGCTGACGTTGACAGACTTTGCAGCGCTGCACTGGTCGCGGCAGATGGTGTTGCCTGACCTTCCGCTGCCGATACCGACATCAGTGCGGATTTCAATGCGACTTTGTCCGTCTGACTGAGTGCCGCTGAACTCACCGTGAGTTTGTCAGCCTGTGTCAGCTGACTCAGTTTATCTGATGCTGTTGTTGCCGCCGTTTGCTGGCCTTTGAGCTGCTGATTCTGTTCGCCGGTTGTTGCGGCGAGTTTTGCAGAAATCCGGTTGCTGTGCGCATGACTTTCCTGCTCTGCTTTAGAGAGCCGTTGTTGCTGCGCATTGAGAATGTCACTGAGAATTGCCGCAATACCGGAAGTATCTGAAGAATCAGTGACATCCTGCTGCTCTTGTCCCTGACCTGGTTTAGATAAGGAAGACGGTGATAAAGCGGCCTGTTCCTGAGTATAGAAACCCGCCTGCTCACCCGCTATCTGGCCTGCCTGGAATCCCTGACTGGTTTGTCCGGCCGTTTTACTCTGGTCAGTGCGGGTATTTCCGGCACTTTGCTCTGTACTCTGCCGGGAATGTTTCGTCTGCTGACGGGAAACGCTCCGGAAAGCCTGAGTCGTTTTCTGGCTGCTTTCAGCAGCACCGTTACGGGCTTTGCGGACCTGAAAGCCTTGCTGAGTGTCAGTCTGCTGCTGAGCCGGCGATGCTGACGTTAAAATTTGAGTCTGAATCATCTGAGTTCTCCGTCCGGCGTCGCGAGCTGATAGGCAAGTGCCCGTTCCTGCTGCATCCGGACATTATTCATGGTTTGTTCCAGTTCACTGGTTGCCTGAGACAGTTGCTCAAATGCTGCCTGATGAATCGCTTTGATTCTGGCAATCTCGGGGGCGAGACGCGGATCATTCAGATAAGCCTGATGCGCAGCCAGCAGCTCCTGAAGCTGTTGGTCATATCGCATCAGTGACGGCCAGTCCTCAAGTTTGGCCGCGATCTGTATCCGCTGCGCCAGATGGCGAAACCGCTCCGGAGAGACTTTATGCATTCTTGCCAAAATCCATCCACCCTTCGCGGATATTGTTCATCACCCGTTCGACATTGGTCAGATGATCAATATTGTTTTGCACACTGGACTGATACAGCTCAACCTGACAGAAGTCATACAGCTGATGCAGGCTTTCAGCAATTTCGCCGCCATTTTCATCATCCAGCGCACTGTCAAGGCCGACCAGAATATTCATACATTTACTGATGCCCATGCCTTTTTCGGCATAGCGTTTGGCTTCAATATGACCGCGGATACGTTCGACTTCATCCAGCAGGCCATCAATCAGCATCACCACTAACTGGTGCGGATTGGCTGATGCGGCCTGTGCATCCAAATCAACCTGCTGATATGAGTCATAACCTGAGTCCATTAACATAAAAATTTCTCCCGTCTGTGCTTAAGATGAGGATGAAGTTGAAGAAGATGAGAACATCGACATGGTTTTATCCATTTGCGTCAACAGGGTATTCATCTGGGTAAACTGCTTCAGGTAACGCTTGTAAGCCATGTTATAGCGCTCTTCCAGCACAGTTTGTTTATCTTCCAGCCGGTCAATATTTTGTTGCAGGCTGGTTTTGCGTGATTTAAAAATACCGCTGACTGAATCTGTATAAGACTTGGTAATTTCTTCAATCGAATCCAGCAGGTTACCGCTACCGTTAAAGATATTTTCCAGCAGGGTGCTGTTCTCTTTCTGCACTTTGGCGAGCTTGGTGGCATCGAGCTCCATTTCGCCTGTGCGGCTGATGGTGATACCAATATCACTGAGATGCTTGCCATCAAAGGTTTGACGGACAACCCGGTTGACCTGGGATTTAATTGAACGCAGGGTTGGATCGTTGGCCAGAACACCCCGTTCACTGTCATCTGAGCTGCTTTTGCCATATTTATTGAGCGTGGTCATCAGGGTGTTATAGGCTTCAATGAACTTATTCACCTGCGTCTTGGTTGCGTCATCATCAGCACCGACTTTCAGGCTCAGTGATGAGTCACCACTGGTTTGTGCTTTGTTGACCGTCACACTGACACCGTCAATCACATTGCTGAAAGTGTTGCTGCTGTTGGTGAGTTTCAGACCGGAGTTTTGAGCGCCTAACCAGATGACGGCATCTTTGGCTTCTGTAATCTGATTCAGTGAACTGAATGCACTTTCAAACCAGCTTTCCCCGGTACCTGAAGCGGAAACGGAGATGGTGTTGGCAGCCCCCGTTTCTGTACTGCTCAACATAAAGTGTGTTTGCCCGTTAGAACGGACTAAGGTCGCACTGACGCCCGGGTTATCGCTGCTGTTATTGATTGCTTTTACCAGTTCAGCCATGGTGGTTTTACCGTCGCCATCGCTGTCAATGGTCGATAGATCCAGCGTCATGGTGTTGCTGCCAACTGTCAGGTCAAGCGTACCTGTCGCCGGAATTTCTGTATCTGCCGTTAAAGTTGATGGCATGCTGGCTGATACCTGATTGGCAGTCGCGACCTGCTCAACAAAAATCTGGTAATCTCCGGCCAGTGCTGATGAGCTGGCTGTTGCGGTAAAATTGCTCTCAGATGAACTGGTGGCTGCATTGTTTACCACGCTGCTGGTACTGCTGTTCATCGATTTAACCGCAGAGCGGAAATCGTTGAGTGCAGTCTGGACTTTACCCAAAGCCGTTAACTGGGATTGATAGGTACTTTCCTGTTTCTTATACAGGGTTTGAAATGCCTGGACATCATAAGTAGCCAGGTTTTTTGCCATTGAGGCTGCATCTACCGTTGAACTCATTCCGGTCGCTCCTTGTTAATTCAGTTTGCGTACCAGAGAGAAGTCATCGCATTCCCTGATATGCGTTATGATGTATTTGCAATAACTATTCCAGCTCTATTGCTATTTCAAAACAATGGGTTATCTGTTTTTTACTTCAAAAACGGAAGTTTTATTTCCCCATCTGAAGTTCCGCTCTGCTGCCGCAGGAAATAAAACTGATTTGAAAATATAAGGCGACCGAACCGTGAAATAATTAAGCGTCACAGGGGAGAATCGTGGCGGGTTTATGTTAATTTCGGATCATGTTTATCCCTGAACCGGGAATAAAAAATGGCCCCCCGGAGCGGGAGGCCAAAGACCAAATAAATTTGGCATAGATATAGATAAATAAAAGGATCGTGTTGCTTAGCCCAGCAGAGACATCGCAAGGCTTGGCATTTGGTTGGTATTTTGCAGAACTTTTGTACCCGCCTGAACCAGCATTTGGTTTTTAGTCATGTTTGATGTTTCAACTGCGTAATCCGCATCAGTGATACGACCTTTGGCAGCAGAAGTGTTTTCTGAAATGCTGGACAGGTTGTTGATAGTGTGCTCTAAGCGGTTGATGTTTGCACCTAGTTTTGCACGAGCTGTGTTGATAGCGTTAAATAGATCATCAATCACACCAATTTCTGTGTTTGAATCAGTAGCATTCGTTCCAATAGAGCCAATAGTACTCGTGTCGATATTCCCTAGCTCAGTAGTCATATCAAATGCCAGTGTTTCAGTTTTAGAGGCACCAATCTGAAATGTAAGATTAGAAGCCAGTTTACCGCCAACAAGTAGTGTTTCACCAGCGCCATAAGTTGTAAAGTTTAGAATCCGATCCATCTCATTGTGTAATTCTAGATATTCAGCTTGCAGAGCGTCACGTTCATTCTGACCGTTAGTATCGTTCGCTGACTGTGTTGCTAAGTCTTTCATACGGTAAGCGATATTAGTCAGTTCTTCTAGGGCTCCATCAGCTGTTTGCATCATAGAGATTGCATCCTGAGAGTTGCGTTTCGCAACTGTCATACCACGAACCTGAGCTTCTAAACGGCTTGAGATGGCCAATCCTGCAGCATCGTCAGCAGCAGAGTTGATGCGCAGACCAGTACTCAAACGTTCCATCGCAGTAGTTAAAAGATCGTTTGTGCTGCTCAGCGTATTCTGAGTAACCAACGACGCGTAATTTGTGTGCATTGATAAAGCCATCTTAGTCTCCTTGCTTTGTCACTATAGTTGCTTCGTCATTATTCAAGCATCGGGCGATACCCGCTTCTTTGTTCAATAATGAAAGGCGGACACTTACTGGCGGGGATTAACTAAAAAATAAAAAAAACTGAAAATAAATTATTTTTTCGTGAGTGACGGGAATGTTCAGTGGGGCGTAAATTATCAAAAACCCGCGGTGTCGCGGGTTTGGTCTATGCTGAGATTGACTGAGTTTAGTAGTCGTCACTGTAGCAGATATGGGATTCCATTGTGCCCGGCTTTTGGCGGTAGAGGTAGATTTGGGAATCGGGATATGCAGTGGGTTCGCCTTCCAGCAGGTGGCCATTTTGAGAGCGCCAGTACATACCGCTGCCATTGTCGAGTACAGTTGGATCAATTACACGATCTTTAGAAACTTTACCATCAACCTGTGATATTGAAGCCTGATGCATTGTTTGTTCAACGGCATCGTAGTAATAGGCTTGTTTTTGGCATCTGAAGGCAATGGAAGTACCGTTTTCAGAGACCGTGGGGTAGTTACACGTAGTCAGTTTTTTCCCGTCATATTGCATATCGATATCCTGAACATTCGTATCATGACTGAGATCGACTTTCAGGACGCGGTTGGTTACTGTTGAGAATACGGCATATTTGCCATCAATACTGATGGAAGGAAAACTTGCATCAATTGTTTTGCCAGTTTTTGGATCGATGGAAATGAGTTTACTTTTCTTTGTGATACGGTCATAGACATAAATCTGGTAATAGCGATGATTATTTTCCATGCCGGGGATGACATCAGCGATTGCTTTATAAATTAAGTAACGCCCATCACCGGAAATGATTCGTTGCGTTGGTCCGTATGAAAGTTTGAAGTTTGTCAGATTGCCATCAATGTCGTAATTGATTTTTGTTCGGGTGTTATTTGTAACATCCCAAAGGTAGAGATAGTCGTAGCTGGACGTTGAAGTTTCTAAGGCTGGTCCGTTGTAACCGTAGTAAACATATTTTCCATCTTCGCTGACCGCAATTTTATAACTCACAATCACGCTATCCGGTAAGTTGCCATTGATATCCCGGTTGATTACCTCTGCTTTGCCTGTTTTCAGATCATAAAGATACATTAACTTACCTTTATATCCATCACCATCTAACACCAGAAAACGACCATTGGATGTCATTGATCTGATTTTCATCCGGTTGAACTTTGTCTCATCCATTCCTTCTGGTGCAGGAATGCGGCTGACAGAATTATCCAGTGTATTTTTGACATAATGCCCCCAGGTTCCCTCATCATCATAGTTATGTTTATTGCTGGACTGGAATACGACATATTTGCCTGAATAGGTTGCAAAATGGCTGTATTTATACGCGTTATTAAATTCCATTTGTGAGTTGGTTGTCGCACCGTATAACTCAAATTCTTTTTCGGTTTTACCATCAGTCAAATCCATCGTAGCGTAAGCATGCACACTCGCCAGAATCATTGTTGATAAAAGTAGTCGTTTCATTCGTTGTTCCTTTTTGGAAGATATACCGAATAAAACAGGCGACGTAGTGAGAGAATGATTAAATATGAATTTGGTATATTATTCTGATGAATAATATGTCTGATCAATTATTATAAATATTTGTATAAATAAAAAGCAGATGAGGGGTGAAATCATCTGCTTTTTTGGTTTTGCTTGAGTGAGGCTTTAATTAATAATCATCACTGAAACAGATCTGAGATTCAGTGGTGCCCGGTTTTTGGCGGTAGAGGTAGATTTGGTAATCAGCCGAGGAATTCGGTTCACCCGGTAACAGATGTGCTCCGGAAGATCGCCACTGCATACCATTACCCTTATCCAGAACTTGTAGTCCGTAGCGATAAACTGATTTTTTTGAATCGCTGCCATCAATCATTGAGACGGAACCTTTATGCATCTTATGTTCTGTATAATCATATAGATAGACTTGTTTCTCACAGTTAACTGCGAGCGCTAAGCCATTAGAAGATATTGAGGGATATGCGCAATGTTCAAGTTGATTCCCTTTTTCATCTTTAGTGATGATTTCCCTGTGTAATGTGCTTAAATTAACCCGAACGAGTTTTTGTTGGCCCTGAAGATAGGTGACAAATGTTCCATCGATACTTATCGAAGGCATAGAAACCTGAATGTATTCGTTTGTTTCAGGGTCAAATGAAATTAAGCGACTTTTTCCTGTTGTTCGATCATAAATATAAGTATTTGCATTTTTAATTGTATTGTCTACATCGGAGTTTACAAGAGCATTAGTTTTGTAGACTAAGAAGCGCCCATCGCCCGAGATCCGCCGCTGACCATAATTGGAGATAGAAAAGTTAACACTATTACCATTGACATCTTTATTAATTTTTTTTCGGATATTTTTTTCAACATCCCAAAGGTAAACCTGGTATTGCTGTTGTGAGGAATGCTCTAAAGTCGCACCATAGTAGCTATAATAAACATATTTACCATCTTCACTGACGTGAACCCAGTAGCCAGTAATTACAGCATCAGGAATATTGCCATTGATATCCCTGTTGATAATTTGGGCTTTGCCTGTCTTTAAATCATAAAGATATATCAGCTCGTCTCTGTATCCGCTTTTGTCCATAACCAGAAAGCGGCCATTTGCGGTCATTGTCCGGATTGTCATTTTGCTGAATTTTTCATCATCCATTCCTTCAGGTGCGGGGATGCGGGTGACCGAGCCATCCAGCGTATTCTTGACATAATGCCCCCACTTTCCCTCGCTGTTATAGTTGTTATCATGACTTGAATGAAAAACAACATATTTACCTGAATAGGTTGCGAAGTTGCTGTATTTATATGCGTCATTAAACTCATTTTGTGCATTCGCTGTTGCACCATAAAGTTCGTATTGTTTTTCAGTCACATTATCTGTCAGGTTCATCGCAGCGTAAGCATGCACACTTGCCAGAACCAGTGTTGATAAAAGTAGTTGTTTCATTCGTTGTTCCTTTTTGGAAGATATACCGAATAAAACAGGCGACGTAGTGAGAGAATGATTAAATATGAATTTGGTATATTATTCTGATGAATGATATTTTTGATCAATTATTATAAATATTTGGATAAATAAAAAGCAGATGAGGGGTGAAATCATCTGCTTTGTTGGTTTTGCTTGAGTGAGGCTTTAATTAATAATCATCACTGAAACAGATCTGAGATTCAGTGGTTCCCGGTTTTTGGCGGTAGAGGTAGATTTGGTAATCGGGGTAACTTGGTTCTCCTTCGAGTAAATGAGCATTTTTTGCTTGCCAGTACATCCCGTTACCCTGATCCAATACACGAAGGTAGTTCGTTGAATCTGTTTTAGAGTTGTGCCCATCAACCTCAGAGATTGAGCCTATATGTAATTTTTGCTCTGTATAATCGTATAAATAGGCTTTTTCATCACAAGTAAACGCCAGTGCTAAACCTTTGGTTGAAATAGATGGATAGGAGCAGTGTTTTAATTGTTTCCCCTGATTATCCTGACTTATGATTTCCCGATGAAGACTGCTCAACTCAACCCGGTTGATTTTATCAAATGCCTGAATATATGTAGCGAATTGACCATCAATACTGATTGAGGGCATGGTTGCCTGAATCCATTGATTGGTGTCAGGATCTACAGAAAGTGTATGGCTTTTACCTGTTGTGCGATCATAAAGGTATATTTGCATTTTATTTTTATTGCCATTGACTCTCTCAGCATCAACGTCGGCATTGGATTGGTAAATCAGATAACGCCCATCCCCGGAAATACGCCTTAGCCCATGAGTGTATATTGTCATTGAAAAATCATCACCATGAATATCTTTGTTAATTCTTGTCCGGGTGTTTTGATCTACATCCCAGAGATAAACATGATTCATTTTTGGTGAGGAATGCTCTAAAACCGGACCATTGTATCCGTAATATACGTATTTCCCATCTTCACTGACCAGAACTCTGTAAGTTGGGGCTTGAATATTGGGAATATTGCCATTGATATCCCGGTTAATGAGTTTGGCGACACCGGTTTTAAGGTCGTACAAATATACCATTTCGTCGCTATATCCACCTTTTCTTAAAACTAAAAAGCGACCATTGGCTGTCATCGAGATAACCGCCATTTGTTTGAATTTATCTTCGTCCATGCCTTTGGGAGCCGGAATTCGGGTAATGGAGCCATCTAATGTATTTTTGACATAATATCCCATTTTCCCATCACTATCATAATTGTGGTTGTTTCCCACAAAGAATACGACATATTTCCCCGAATAGGTCGCGAGGCTATTTCTGACAGAAGCATTATGAAACTCTCCCTGAGCATTTGCTGAAGCACCGTAAAGTTCGTATTCTTTTTCAGTACCGCTGTCGGTTAAATCCATCGTAGCGTAAGCATGCACACTCGCCAGAATCATTGTTGATAAAAGTAGTCGTTTCATTCGTTGTTCCTTTTTGGAAGATATACCGAATAAAACAGGCGACGTAGTGAGAGAATGATTAAATATGAATTTGGTATATTATTCTGATGAATAATATGTTTGATCAATTATTATAAATATTTGTATAAATAAAAAGCAGATGATGGTGAAATCATCTGCTTGATTGATCGTAAAACTGGTTTTATGTGATGTGATTAAGACCAGAAGTCTTCTTTTTTCTTCTCATAAGACTGGAATGAAAGCGGGTTGGGCAGATCGGTCAGATAGCCAAAATACAGGCTCGCACCAAGTAACTTGTACTGGTTCAGTTCAGCCTGGCTGGCGACTCTGCCGGCCACCCATTTGGTTTTTTGCTGGCGCAGAAAACGCATGATCGGCAGGAACGCACTGCGATCTTCTTTGGTTGCCATCGGCACTGATATTTTGAGCATGTCCGGTTTCAGGGAGGGCACATACTGTAAATTAGCTGACGGATTGTTGATTTCAATCCAGACCGGGAACGGGTTATCCTCGTCTTTACCCCGGATGAGCTGAACCAGCATTTCCGCATCTTCTTTTGAAACCGTGGAACAATCCAGTTGCAGTGACAGGATGACATGCAAAAAGATCTTCTTGTGGAAACGCGCCACCTGTTCCAGCATGGTTTTTCCTGGTCCCCATAACAGCGCTTCGGCCCGGATTGGCAGCACGACACTGTTAATTAAATCCGGGTGAAAAGTTTCCGTTTGAAATTGTGCCTGACGCAGGGCAATGATCAAACTGAACAGATCCAGACAGTAAGAGAACTCCTCCGATAAATCATACTTGTACACATTATTTTCATCTTCGGATCCATAACGAATCGTCAGATGCTGATATTCAATGTCATCGTCGAAGATGTCCCTGATCGGCTGACATGCATGCTGAATGTCATTTTTCAGAAAAGCATCAAAGATCAACTGATCATCTTCAGTGACGATTTGCTCTTCTATCTGTTTACGCAAAAAGCGATATAGCGATTGATTCGAAGTGAGATTAGCCAAGGTTTCCTACCACATTTATCTGTTTATTTTCGGGAATTTCGTTATATGACAATACCGCCAGTCCTTGCGAGAAAGTTCGCGCATAACGGGCAAGCAACGGCCTGAGCTGCGGCATAACCAACAAAATCGGTGCCAGACCCTGTTGCTTTAATTGTTGCTTAATCAGTGGCAGATTTTGCTGGAACTGGTTGAGAATATTCGGCTCAACCGGGAAACTGTCAAGCAACACACTACCACTGGCCTGGGCCTGTTGCAGTGAGGTGAGTAGCATTTGTTCTAATTCATCGGAAAGTGTATAGACAGGAATTTCC
Organism: Vibrio quintilis; assembly: GCF_024529975.1. Taxonomy (GTDB): domain Bacteria; phylum Pseudomonadota; class Gammaproteobacteria; order Enterobacterales; family Vibrionaceae; genus Vibrio; species Vibrio quintilis. The sequence continues at coordinate 630,760 of NZ_AP024897.1, forward strand.
GGTTTTTGGCCGGCGATCATATTGACCAGCGTTCGTTTCAGGGCACAGCGAATATCTGCGGCCAGCAAAATCGGATCCTTGGTATTTTCAGAAGATTCCAGCATGGTATTAGCGATGGTGCGGATATCTTTCAGCGGCACCTGATCCAGCAGTAGCTGACGGAACACTTTCAGCTGTTGCGCCGGGCGCAGGGCTGCATCGAGCGCTTCAGCCAGTTTCGGCGCCTGCGCGGCCAGCCGCTGCTGCATTTCATTGACGTCATCATGATTAAACAGCTCAGACAGATAGGTTTTCATCACCTTACTGATATGCGTGGCAACCACCGTTGAATCATCAACCACCTGATAACCCATATTCAAGGCTTTGGCTTTCTGATCATGCTCGATCCAGACGGCCGGTAAATTATAAGCGGGATCACTGCCCAGAATGCCGTCGATTTCCCCGTAGGTTTCTCCGACAGCAATTGCCATCAGGCGATCCGGCTCGATCGTTCCCTGCTCGACAATTTCACCATTGAGTGCAATGGTGTATTGATTGGGTTTCAGGCTGAGGTTATCCCGGATCCTCACTTCAGGCAGCAGAAATCCGGCTTGTTCTGAGAGGTTTTTACGTACTCCCCGGATCCGCTGTGTCAGCGGGGCGCCCTGATCTTTATTGACGAGGTGAACCAACCGGTAGCCTAATGCCAGCGCCAGCGTATGGACGTGAGGAATATCATCCCAGGACAGCGCGGCTTCGGTCTCCTGCTGCATGGCTTGCGAAATGGCTTCGACTTCCTCTAACTGTTCATCATGCAGCGGATGCTTCATTTGTCGCCATCCGGCAAATGCCAGCACTGCGGTAAAGGTGAAGAACGCCAGATGTGGCATGCCCGGCACCATACCGATCACCAGCATGATACCGGCAACGGTAAACAGAGTCGCCGGTGTTGCCAGTAACTGCCGTTGCATGGTCTCAGCCATGTCATTGTCGCTGTCATTGATCCGGGTCACGATAATCGCGGCCGCAGTCGCCAGTAACAGCGACGGAATCTGAGCCACCAGACCATCACCGATGGTCAGCAATGCAAATGTTTTAAATGCTTCTGAAGCGGGCAGACCGTACTGGAACACCCCGATACTGACACCACCAATGATGTTGATGAACAGGATCATCAGACCGGCAACAGCATCCCCCCGGACAAATTTGGAGGCACCGTCCATCGAACCGTGAAAATCCGCTTCGTTAGCGACTTCCCGGCGACGCTGCCGGGCCGCTTCCTGATCGATCAGTCCGGCGTTGAGGTCCGCATCGATAGCCATCTGTTTGCCGGGCAGGGCGTCCAGCGTAAAGCGGGCTGATACTTCAGAGATCCGCTCGCCACCTTTGGTGATCACGACGAAGTTGATGATCATCAGAATGATGAAGACCACCATACCGACGACATAGTTACCACCGATAACGACTTCACCAAATGCCTGAATGACCTTACCGGCCGCATCGCCACCATTGTGACCTTCTAAAAGTACAATCCGGGTAGAAGCGACGTTCAGCGTCAGACGAAGCAGTGTGGCAATCAGCAGGATGGTCGGAAAAATCGAGAAATCCAGCGGTCTTTTTGCTGTGGTACTGACCAGCAAGACCAGGATTGCCAAAACGATGTTGAAGGTGAATAACGCATCCAGCAGCAATGGTGGCAGAGGCAGAATCACCATTGCTAACACCATCAACAAGACAACAGGAATGCCGAGGTATCCCTTTTTCGAGCTTTGAAGATGTTTTAACCGGTCTAGCATGCTTACAGGTCCTTGATTTTATGACGTTGTTAGTGTTTTAAATTGTCTGGAATTGAAAAACGCGGCAATGGCAGCGGCTTTTCGCCCTGACCATGACGGAATGCTTTGAGTTGCAGCACATAAGTCAGAATATGTGCCACAGCAATATACAGCTGGTTCGGAATTGCCTGCTCAATGGCTGTGGTGTAATACACAGAGCGGGTGAGCGGTGGAGAATGAATGATCTCAACCTGGTGATCCCGCGCGACACGCTGAATATGCATCGCAGTTTCATCAACGCCTTTTGCGACGACAAACGGGGCTTCGGAGATCTCCGGATCATATTTGATTGCAACCGCATAGTGGGTCGGGTTGACGATGACCACATCGGCCTCCGGCACCATTTTATCGATTTTTCTCCGGGCAAACTGTTGCTGAATCTGGCGGATCCGCTGTTTGATCTCAGGACGCCCTTCGTTATTTTTATACTCTTCTTTGAGCTCCTGCTTGGTCATTTTCAGCCCCTTCATGTGTTCCCAGTTTTGATACGGGATGTCAATCACGCCAAAAATCAGCAGGGCAAACCCCATCAGCAGCAGGCCTTCAAACAGAATGCTCATAATCAGGGTCACGCCCTGATCGAGTGGCAGGCGCTGAAGGCCAATCAGCGGCTGTAAATGATTATCAAGATAAACGTAAAGGATGCCGAAGATGACGCTGACCTTGAGTGCCGATTTCACCAGCTCCACGGCTGAACGGGATGAAAAAATACGTTTTACACCGCTGATTGGATTGAGTTTACTCATCTTGGGCAATAAAGAAGCCGGGCGGAACATCCAGCCTCCCAGTATCATACTGCTGGCAACCGTGACGACGATGATGACAATAAACATGGGCATCATCATTTCAATGATGATGCCCAGACTGTTGCCCAGATGTTCAACCATCTGCTGTGGGTTATTCAGATCGCTTCTGGTCAGTGACATATTGAAGCGGAACACACCACTAATGTA